>CAXMSB010000249.1:0-8112 GCA_964195615.1 uncultured Granulosicoccus sp.
GCCGCTGCGCGACGACCCTGGGCTCTGGAGTACAACGCCTTCGGCGTATTGAAATAACGAAGTAATTCTTGGATGATTCCTTAGAGATGCCAGCGAGCGTTGCGCAACGGAATCGTTGATCACGGTGCCAGAGGAGCTACGCTCACTGCTGCCGAGCCTTCCAGCAACAGCCCGGCGATGCAGGCGGTCATGAAGGCGGCGAGGGTGCCGCCGAGCATGGCTCGCAGACCGAGTCGGGCCAGATCGCCTTGACGGTTGGGGGCGATTCCGCCGATGCCTCCCAGTTGGATGCCAATCGATCCAATATTTGCGAAGCCGCACAGAGCATAGGTGAGGAGGGTCTGCGACCGCTCGCTGATTTGCACGACGCTTTCCGGATTGCCCCAGTCGGCCAAACGGCCGTATGCAACAAATTCGTTGGTAGCCATTTTCAGACCGATCAGCTCGCCGGCTCTCATGCAATCGGCCCGTTCGATGCCGATCAGCCAGGCCATCGGATAGAACAAATAACTGAGCGCCGCTTCGAGCGACCAGAGGGGGTTTCCATCCGCGTCGACGAAATCGAACTGGGCGCCGATCCAGCCCAGGAGCAGGTTGATCATCGCAATCATGGCGAGAAAAACGATCAACATGGCGCCGACGTTCAGGGCGAGCCTCATCCCGCCGGTGGTTCCCACCGCGATTGCTTCCAACACGTTGGTGCTTTTCTCTTCGACATCGGTCTCGACGTTGCCCAGGGTTTTCGGCTTGTCGACTTCCGGCTGCATAACTTTCGAGAGCAACAGTGCCCCGGGCGCGGAAATCACGGAAGCTGAGAGCAGATGCCCCGCATCGATCCCCATTTCGGCCAAGGCTCCCAGCCCGCCGCCGGCCATCGTTGCGAAACCGCCGACCATCACGGCATTCAGTTCGGAGGTGGTCATGCCGCTGATGTAGGGGCGAACCACCAGCGGGGCTTCCGTCTGCCCGACAAACACGTTGGCCGCGGCGGAGAGCGTCTCTGCGCCCGACGTGCCCAACGTCTTCTGCATTACGAAAGCAAATAGTTCAACGATCTTCTGAATGGCGCCGTAGTAGTAGAACACCGACATCAGCGCGGAAAAGAAGACGATCGTAGGCAAGACCTTGAAGGCGAAGAAATGATCTGCAAAGGTGTCTCCGAAGACGAATGTCGATCCGGCATCAACGCAGTTCAAAAGACTTAGAAAAACTGTGTTGGCCCACTCGAAGGTCCACTGTCCCGGTGCCGTGCGTAAGATCACCCCGGCAAAGACGAATTGCAGAACGAGCCCGCCCAGCACGACGCGCCAGGGAAAGCGGTTCTTGTGCGAACTCATCAACCATGCCAAACCGATCATCACCACCAGGCCGAACAAGCTGATGTAACGATCCATGGCGTGGGGTCTCGGGAAGGAGGGGTCGGGTGGTAGAGGCCTGGGACAATGATCTCATCGAGCAGGCCCGCATGCTTCTTGATCGCTACTCGTGCTAATGTACTGCCATAGCCGCGGCATGTTTCTTGGCGAGATGTTCTCCAACCGTAATGCTGGGGTACTTCGGTGGATTATCTTCGTCTGCACACGTTTCAATACATTCGATAGTTGCGTCTTCATTGACAATGTAAAAAAAGGCAATCGACTGCCTGCGCTGTTGAGTTTCCATCGGCTGTGTGAGAACCCGATGCATGGTCGAAACCCAACGATCGTTCGTCCAATAGGCCATCAAGTCGCCGATATTCACAATGAACGAATTTTGCACAAACGGTGCATCGACCCAAACGCCCTCTTTAGTCTTGACCTGTAGTCCGGGACCGCCCGATTTCAGAATCGTCAGGCTTCCGTAATCGGTATGGGCACTCGCTCGAAGCTGATGCTCCTTGGGCTTTTCAGCCAGGACAGGATAATTCAGAGCTCGCATGGCGCTCGCGTGATGATCGGTTTTGTCCTGAAACCAGTCTTCGTTGAGGCCGAGCGCAACAGCAAATGACTGCAACAATGTTGCCGCGAGTTGCTCCATGGCTCTGTAATATGCCAACCACGCACTCTCGAAGCCTTGAGGTTCAGATGGCCATTGAGTTTGCGGGAGGGTCGGCGGGGGGTCGTACGGGCCAATGCTGAACGATTCTTTCAGATCTGGCGAGGACTGTTCTTCGCGACTCTGGGAAAGCGTTTCTTCTTGGAATCCCGAATAGCCGAATGGATAATCCTTCGCGAGAGGAATCTTTCGTTTCTCTGCAGCGGACAGATCGAAGTACCGTTCCGCGATAGACCAAGTTGCGTCGACGACAGCATCAGGGACTCCGTGACCGGTGACGATGAGGAAGCCGACCTCGGAGCAGGCGCGGTCGACGGTCCGAGCAACGGCAAGCTTTTGACTGGCGCTTCCGTCACGGAATCTGCCAAGGTCAATCACAGGGACGACGTTCTCAGTTTGAGTAGCCATTGGTCTTTCGAGTGTCCTTTCAACGCAGCGCGTCAACATCGAACAACGCACTCTGCCGTGTAGCTTGTTATTTGACTGCCCTTGAGAAAGGGTAATCTCCTCGGCTGGCTACCAAGATATTCCGGAGGAGTCCAGGTCACAAGTATGATTATTCGTCGGTTTCCGGATTGCTGCGGGTACCTACGAAAACGATATCCTGGGAGGGTCCACTGGATACGGTGGTTTACTTGCAGGTGCTGGAACTGCGCGGTCTGCGGGGCACCCATCGATTCGGGTCGACAATGGGCCCGAGTTTGTGTCGAAGTCACGGGATTCGCGGGAGCGCACCTTGCACTAGCCAGGGGGCAGGGAAGGTAAATATAATGGAGCACCGGGTTCAGCTTCCCTTCTCACCCTCCAGCAAGCAGTTGACATCATGCAGAAGCAGCAACTTCAAGAGGCCCTCGCAAAATTGCACGGCGAACTGAGCGATCAGGAACAGCTCGACGACGGCACCCGCCAGCTACTAAAAAAATTCGCCGACGACATCAATCGGTTGTTAGACGAGGAGGACGAATCGGCGGCCGACGAGGTGGAAGCACCCTCGGAACAGGCGCAAGATTTGGTGCTGAAGTTCGAGGCCGACCATCCACGGCTCACCGCGGCGCTGAACCAGGTCGCTTCTGCCTTAGCGAACATGGGGATTTAGGCAGTCATTCGCCATAAAAGCCTTTCTGCTAGTAGTTGCCAGCCGCCTGTTGGCGTGGGATACTGGTGTTGGTCGTAAAGTGAGATCCCACAAATTGGTCTACGTGGTCGAGGATGGAACAATGAAAAAGTCTGCCGTGTTCTTGGTTGCTTGCTTGTTGTGGTTGGGTGCCCAAAGCGATGTCCGGGCCCAGGTTGCTTACGTGACCTACTACCAGCCGATGACGGTTTACAGTCCGCCGGTCGCCGTCACGCCGCAGGTTGTGCACTATGCTCCTGCCCCGCATACGGTGTATTACGCTCCCCCGACGAAAGTCTCCTACGAACCGGTCGCCCGCGTTCGTACGCGCTACCGTCCCATTTTGGGTGGCTCGGTCACCCGGGTGCGATACCGTTACGCCCCGGTGCAATATGCGCCAGCGGTCGTCTATGCTTATTGAGGCTGGAGGTGTTAGACTGGGGCCTGGAGCGAGTACCGCAGTCTTCAGCCTATCGTCTACCGCCTCACACTTGCCATGGCCGAGCTAAAGACCTTTCTCTTCACCGACATCTGCCGTAGCGTTGATCTCAAGAACGAGATGATCGGTCGTAGCGTTACCGAACGCGACGTCGCATTCATCTCGCAGATTCTCACTCCGCACCGTGAGCGGATCGAGGCCCACCTTGAGGAGCGTGGGGGCCGCGTCGTGTCGACCGCCGGCGACGGACATTTCCTGGTGTTCGACAACACCATTCTGGCAGCCCAGTGGGCGGTCGACGTGCAGCGGAACCATCACGACGAACCGATCGAAACTCCCGGCGGCGGTCAGGTGGAGGTGCGCGTGAGCGTGCATGTCGGCGTCCCTCAGGTCGATCCCGGCGATCCGGATAACTTCGTCGGCAAAAGCGTCGACTATGCTTCTCGGCTGAATGACTACGCGACCGGCGCCCAGATTCTCGTATCGCGAAGCGTGATGGCAATTCTCGACGACATCGGGCTCGAAGGGATTTCCTTTCACGCGCATGGTCGGCGACATCTCAAGGGCATCGGTCAAGTCGAGGTCCACGAACTGCTGTACGACGACCACGGCCCCCGTACGCTCAGACCACGACCGCAAGGTCATTCCGATCGCCAGTGGACGGTGATTCCCACCGTCGGTTTCGAAGGGAGCGCGCCCCGGGGATCGGGCGGATCGGATCTGTCGCTGGTCGAGCCGGCCACCTTGAAACGCGTGGGTAACTATCAGTTGGAAGAGGTGCTCGGCAGCGGCGGCATGGGCGACGTTTACAAGGGTCGGCATACCCAGTTCAACCGCATTCGGGCGATCAAAGTGATCAAGCCCCACCATGTCGCGACGGGCAACAAGGAAATGATCCGCCGCTTCTATCAAGAGATCAAAGCAGTCGGCGCGTTGGAGCACAAGAATATCGTCGTGGCGATTGATTCCTCGACGCCCGAGGATCGCCTCCATTATCTGGTGATGGAATACATCGAGGGCGTCGCGCTGCACGACCTTGTGGACCAGCAGGGTCATCTGCTGGCGCCCGACGCCTGTGAGATCATCCGCCAGGCCGCCCGCGGTCTGCAATACATCCATCGCCACGGCATGGTCCATCGCGACATCAAACCCTCGAACATGATGATCACGATGGTCGACGGCGACGGGATGACCTCCGATCCGTCGCTGCCCCACGTCACCGAGGGCATGCGGGGCATTGTTAAGATTCTCGATCTGGGCCTGGCGTTGCTGAACGAAGACCACCACGATCGGCTCACGCGCTACGACAACAAGGCGATGGGCACCGGAATGTACATGTCGCCCGAGCAGTGGAAGACCACCAGCGTCGACATCCGTGCAGACATCTACAGCCTGGGCTGCACGCTGTACCACCTGCTTTCCGGCAACCCGCCTTTTTACGATTCGGACCTGCGTCCGGAGAAGGCGCACGAGAAGTCGAGCATCCCGCCGATCCGCACCGACGCAAACATCCCCCGCGAGTTGTGGGACGTCCTCCAGAAGATGCTGGCCAAGAAACCCGAGGATCGCTACGCCACGCCGGCGGAAGTGGCCGTCGCGCTCGTCCCATTTGTCGAGGGATCGGATCTGGCTTCTCTGGTGCATGGTTACGTCGATCCCGAGTCGGGCGGCGCCACGGTCCGACGCACGCAGGTTGAATCCGGAGCACGGGTCGACACCTGGCTATCTCGGGCGAGCAACCTGTATCTGACGCGGCGTTGGCTGCTGAAAAAGGGAATGCCACTGTTGCTCATTGCCGGCGTGATTGGCGGTTTGGTCTGGGCGCTGGGCCAGAATCGCAAAGCCTCGCTCGAGCGAGACGAAGAGCGAGCCCGCAACACGTTGCCCTACATTGCCAAGCGAGCTGCGGACGATCACATCGGCAAGGAAATCACTCAGCGTTTTGAGATTCTTCAGAAGGTTGCCCAGGACGAAGCGATGATCGAGATGGTGCGGAACTTTGACACCTCTCAGAGCCGGGAAGAGGCGGCCAAGCACCCGCTTCAAAAATGGATTGGAAACCAGAGAGCCGACCACGACTACGCCAACTCCATCAGTTGGTTCATCAACGATCGCTCAGGATCGCAGATCGCCAGGAGTCCGATTCGGGAGGACGTCGATGGCGATATCGTGGTGGTGGGTAGTCTCTTGAACGACTATTCGTATCGCAACTACTTCCATGGCGAAGACAAGGATCGCGACAAGCAGGACGTTGCCGACGTCGTGCCGGTCAAACGGCCGCATCTCTCGGCCGTGTATGAGAGTACGAATAGCGGCAAGTTGAAAGTGGCGTTCTCCGTTCCGATTTGGGACGTTCCTAGTGACGGGCAGAAGCCCTCGGTTGTGGGAGTGCTCGCGATGTCGGTCCTGTTGGGTGAGTTTGAAATCCTGGAAGGCGAATACAGCAGCGGCAAAGATACGGTCTTGGTCGATCTTCGCACGGACTATCTGGACTCGACCTCGGGAAGCGGTTCTGACGATTTGGGAAAGAGGGGAATGATCTTGCACCATCCCATGAGCCTGTTGAAATCCGAGACTGGGCGCCCACGCATCGACCCGATCGTGCTTGAGGCGATAGACGCCGCAATGGGTGGTGCCGGTGACTACTTCGTGTCCGGCTACCGCGACCCGTTCGTTCCCAAGGTCAAATACTGGGGCGCCTTCGAGCCGGTCAGCTATCGCTCCAGCGGCTCTGACGATTCGGTGGATTCCGGCTGGGTCGTCCTCATTCAAGAGGCCATCGACTATTGATCGCCATTCTGCCGCGCGGCTGTCGCCAAATTGGATCGATCGGCTAAGCCGACACGTCCTAGACGCTTGTCAATGATCCCCGCCACGATGTGCTGCAACAGCGTCGCCAGCACGATCATCAGGATTGCCCTCGGTTCGTCTTGCAACACTTCGCCGGCTAGCACCAGGGCCAGGCCGGTGTGCTTCATGCTGAAGCCGAACGACAGCGAGATCCAGGAGTCTTCGCCCAGCGACAGGATTCGCGACATCAGCCATGCCGAGACGATTCCCAGCACGGAGATCGACACGGCCACAATGGCGAAGAACACAATTGTTTGAACGCTCTCACTCTCCCATACTTTGGGCATCGCTAGCGACGCGTTCGTGTAGTTGAGCGTCAGCAGCGCCACGGCCGAGACGAATCGGATCGAGCCCCGGGCCCGTTCGATGCGCTCGGGTCGGGCGATGCGGTTGCAGACGAGCCCGGCCGCCGAGGGCAGGATCACCCAGAAGATGAAAAACGTTCCCGAGAACTTGGTGACCAGCATTTCGCAATGTTGGGTCTCCGCTTCGGAGAGCGCAAGGCCCATGAGATTGAGCATTTGCGGCGTAGCAATGGGGCTGAGCACAATGGTGAGCACGATCAGGCCGAGCCCCAGGGCTACGTTGCCGTGGGCGTTTTGGGTCCAAGCCACCGAAGAATTGGCCACGGGCATCGCGGCCACCAAGGCCAGGCCGACCATCATGCCTGCCGACACGTGCGTCCCCAGGAAGGTCGGCAACATCCAGCCCATCAAGATGACGAACACGCCCGGCACGATCCACACGGCCAGCAAGCTCATCAGCAGAATGCCGGGACGCTGCAACAGATCGCGCACCTGCGACCACCGTACCACGACCGCAGCGCAGAACAGCAAGAGAGCCAGTAGCAGTAGCGGCGCCGAGATTTCATCGCCCGTGGAACGAGTAAACGCCAACCGACGAATGGCCAACCCCGGGCCGGGCGCCACGGCTGCTAGCAGATAGCTCGCCACGAGCAGCCACAGAAAACTGCCGTGCATCCATGCGGCGGCCTTGCCAAACCACCTGGAACCATTGCTGCTATCGAATAACGCCATCGCAAAGCGAGTGAACAAATTTGTCGGGTTGGTAAAGTAATGACATTTCTCGTCTGGCTCAAGGATAGCAGAAGCGGGCAATGATTTCATCGCCGGCTGTTTTCCCGCTGAACCCGGGCCACTCTGGCGGTGTCTTCCCGGGGTCAAAGCGTGTATACTGTACGTCCCGCCTGGTTCCGCCTTCCTCCCGCTGGATTTTCTTGCCGCCCATGTCTACTGCTGTCGAAGCACCTGAAGAAACCGTGGGCGTGCTGCCCGCGGCAGGGCCGCTGCCGCGGGAAATCGTGATCGAGCGAGCCCCTGCCGCGAGCGGTCGACAATGGTTCTATGGCTGGCTGATGTTGCCATTGGCGACGCTGCTGATGATCGGTTCGAGTCCGGGCCAGACGTTTGGCGTGGCGTATTTCAATGCCTGCTATCTAGACGAGTTTGCCCTGAGCAAGACGGGTCTGTCGACCGTCTACCTGGGGGCGACCCTGTTGGCGTCGCTGGGCATTACCTATGTTGGCAGCCTGGTCGACCGCTTCGGTCTCCGTCTGGCCGTGCTCTCGGCCGTGGTCGCCATGATCGCCGCCTGCGTTTTTGCCTCGCAAATAACCGGCGTCGCCACCATGTTTCTCGCCTTTCTCGCCCTGCGG
>CAXMSB010000250.1:0-3352 GCA_964195615.1 uncultured Granulosicoccus sp.
GTTTGCCAATCGACTAGCCGCCGCTCGCCGCGACAATTGCCGACGATGCGAAACCCGTAGGGGCAAACGTCAAGATTCATCGCCGCCCCCTTCCAATTTGTCGGTGGTTGGCGAATCGTCCGCAGGTGCAAACGGGTCCACTGTCGGCGCGTCGATGCCCACCGCGTCGAAACGCACAACGCGGTTCGTTTCGTTGCCCGAGTCATTGCGCCGCAGGCCAACCTTTACTTTGCAGCGGATTCCCGCCGGGAGCGGTTGCTCCATCTTTTCAGGCGAATCGATGCCCAGTTTCAACAGGTCGCGTTTCGCCATCGGCAACGCGGCTGGTGTCAAAAACAGGTCGAGCCACACCAGTCGCCCGGTAAGGTCGCCTTCGATTACCTTGAACGTCAGGCAGTAGCCTGGCGTACCCTTGCGGGCATTACGTAGCTCGCCCTTGTCGGCATGGCAAACATACTCGCCCGCTGGCAGCGGCGCGAATTCGTCCGCCGCTTGCGTACTATTCCAGGTATTAGAAAAAGCATCGCCACCGAAGCCACCAGCGGCTAGAATGTCAGTTAGTAAACCCATCGAAAAATTCCTTTCCTGAAAACCGGGGAGGGAGTTTTGAACAGAAGCCCCGGCGGCAGCCACCGTCGGGGTTTCGCTTATTGCCGTCGCCAGCGTGGCGGCGGTCGAGAGTCGTGAATCCATCGCCGCCACCAACCGCGACAACAGTAGCGCCGCCTTGCGTCGGTCGCAGATTCGCCAGCGTGTGACGTAGCCCCGATGCCGGCTCGGCCGGTCACTCTTGACTACGGCAACGCGGTCGATAATGCCGGCCACGGCGAGCGAACGGCACACCGTGCCGCGCCACTTGCCACCGTCAGTGAACTCGGCCGCCAGGTCGGCCGTGGCGTCATCAATCGTCGCCGTGCCATCGGACGACACCAACAGCGCCCGCAGCATGGCCACCTTGTCGGGTTTCGCATTAGCGGCCAGCGTCATGCCGGCTTGCTTACCGGCTTCGGCCTGGTCTCGCAGTCGCTTTCGGACATTCATCGTCGGCCCCCTCTCGCAACGCGAATCGGGGGACAGCCAGCGGCAAGCCACTCGTCGATTTCGGCGCGTCGCCACCGCACGAGCGCGCCCAGTTTCACTGGGCGCGGCAAGCGGCCAGCATCGGCCAGTCGGTAGACAGTGCGAGGTGAGCACCTCAGCAATCCGGCAAAGCCATCCACGTCGAGCATGGCCGTGGGTTCGGTAGCCGGCTCAAGAATCCGTTTCTTCATCGCAAGAACTCCAGATTGTGGCTGCAGGGCATGCCCAGCCGCTCAATGCGACTGACTAGGCACGCCCGCTATGGGCCACAAACCGGACAACCGGATAGGGGCACAAATGCCGAAGAACTCGGCTCTCAGAAAAAATTAAACGGTCCGGTTGAGATCAACCGGACAGACCGGACAGCCTTCAAATACTGTCGCTAACCGGCCTTGCGCCATCGCAGTGCTGGAGACCGCCAGGGCGACCCCTTCGAACTTGACCAGTTCGGCGGCGACCGCCTCCTCGACTTCACCGAGCGAGAGCCCTTTTTCCGCGATGAGCTCACGGTTCAGGTAGAGGTAGGGGTGGAAGTATTGCCGGATGAGCGGTTCGGCGATGCCAAATCGCTTCTTGAGCGCCGCGAACCCCGCTTCCTTCTCCCAGGTGTCTGGCATCACATATTGGGAGTCGAAGCCGTAGCGTTGAAGATCCGGCGGCGCCTCCGGACCCCCGTGATCGGCGGAGAGCACGATCAGGGTGTTATCCAGTCCAACCTTCTTGTCGATGTACTTGAAAAGAGCGGCCAGGGTCCGGTCGAGCCGTAGCAGGTTCTCCTCGGACTCAAGGCTGGATGGGCCGAACACGTGCCCGACGTAGTCGGTGGAAGAAAAGCTGACAGACAGGTAATCGGTCACCGCGTCAGCACCGATGCTCTCGTTTTCAATGAGAGCCTTGGCGAAATCGAGCGTCAGTTCGTCACCGGCCGGGCTCAAGGTGAGAAAGGTCGAGAAGCCCCCCCCATCCGCCGGCCCGTACGGGTGTGGAAAGACCCTGCCGTACGGTTCCAGGTTGGTTTCCCACTCTTGGTCGTCGCGGTCGCCGAACAGGTAGGTCGAACGTTCGTTCGTCAGTTCCCAGGCCGTGTCGGCGAAACGTTTGGTCGGATCTGCCTCGTTAAAGGAAGTCACCCATTCCGGATAGTCTTGGTAGTAGAACTCGCTGGTGATCCATTGCTTGGCGGTCTTCGAAAACCAGAATGCCTTACCTGCGTGGCCTGCCATTGAGATCGCGCCGCGATCTTTGACGGAAACTCCGAATACCTTCGCCTTGCCAGCGGTGCTGATCGCCAGTTCGTCGCCGAAGGTTGAGACGAGAATCACCGAGGGTGAGCGGCCGTCGGTCTGCGCGATCTTCTGGGTTGGATCGATCTCCGAACTCTTATCGACATCCGCTCCCTGGGTCAACAGGCCATAACGCTCGTCCTCAACGTTGTAGATCATCTCACCGCTGCCACGGTCGAACCAGACGTTACCGACCATACCGTGAACAGCAGGAGTTGCCCCGGTCGCCAGGGTAGTGTGCCCCACAATAGTCTCCGTGTTAGCGTGAGTGTGGTGGGCGTTGGCATAGACAACGCCCTTTTTGAGCAGATATTGGAAGCCGCCCTCGCCCATGCGGTCGAGATACCGTCCTGGCAGATCGCCCCGCAACTGATCGACCGTGATCTGGAGAATCAGTTTCGGCTTATCCTCATCCGGTCTTGCTTCCGCTACAGGCAGTGCGAGAATCACCGAACATGCAATCAGCAATAGTCCATTCCGATAGTTTGATTTCGTCATTGATCTATCCTTTGTCAGTCATTCGATTGCTCATTCTTGCAGATGCCAAAATGGGTTTGAGCTACGCTCGCAGCGTTTCAAATTTAACCACTTTGGCAGCCGAAAGTAAGCGTGATACCGTAACCTCTTGTAGACTACATTGGACCAGTCTGCGTCGTTTACTTATGTACCTGCATGACTAACAGTACGTACTTTGTCGGAAGCGAGAATTGAAGCCCGGCATGGGTCCGTGACAACAGCCCCATAGCCTTTTTCACAGGCGTTCCGGTGGTGACGCAGGTTCTGTGTGCCAGCGTTCCGGAGGGACGACCTTGGCTGACTCAGGGTCAGCTATGTAAGCCGGTGACATTATCTGGACGCCATACTCATTGAAGACATCCTGGATGTTGGCATGAAGATCCGAGTAGATTTGCAGCAAATTGGTGACGTCACTGCAACTGGCGTTTATTTGGTATTCAACCGCGAAATCGCTCAGCGAGGTTTGCAGCACG
>CAXMSB010000251.1:0-8338 GCA_964195615.1 uncultured Granulosicoccus sp.
GGGCGATTTTCGAGCGCTGAAATGGGCTGCCAGGCGAGTTGGAGACTCCGGGAATCGAGGCGGTGATGGCCGAGCCGGCGCTCGATTGCGACATCCTGCTCGCCCCGCACCACGGCAGCACGGGCAGCGATCCGTCCGGCTTCGCCGCCTGGTGTACGCCGCAGTGGGTGGTCGTCAGCGGTCGCGTTCATGCCCACGAGGGCGAGCCGACCGCTGGTCCCTACCGGGACGTCGGCGCCCAGATGCTCCACACGGCCGATCTAGGCGCGGTCCAATTCCAAGTCGGCTACGACGGGATAGGGGTTTCCACGTTTCGGGGCAGCGTGATTCAGTGATTGGATGACAGGTGGCGGACTTTGCAGTTCTCCTGCCCAAAATGGCCTTAAAGTTTGCGTTCCCCCCGCATCTCAGGTAGAATTGGCCCATCAGGTCAAGGCTGCGCCGAGGGGGGACAGCCCGCTTTTTTTGCTTCGATTCTGCTTCTCGCTGAAGGATCTTTGCTCATGTCGCGCATGAATCGTTTCGACTGGCATTCTCGCCAGCCTCGTCGTCGCTCTAAATCCGTCTCTCGTTACGATCGCCGCCCTCTGGCTTACCTCCGCTCCGCAGGTTACTTCGGCTACGCCTCAGCAACCTGCTCCGCTACGGCAAGCCAGCGGAACCCTTGAACTAGATTCCCTCAGAAAAAACACTGGATCATAGAATGGGGTAAGCCCAGTACTACTCTGACCATCTGCAAGAACTATTGATAAGACCCCCGCGGGAGACCTGAGCCATCGCTCCGTGCAAATTCATCTTGATGCTGTCGGCCCTTGTGGTCGGCCTCAGCCTGTCGACCTCGGTCCAGGCGTTTGAGGTCACCGATCGCTGGGGCACAACGGCCACCGACGGCAATACGGGCTCGTTGGGAGATCCGATCACGGTGACCTGGGGTTTCGTGGACGACGGCACGACGATCAGCGGCAGTGAAGGTTCCTCCGGAAGCGACTTGCTCAGCTTCCTCGATACCCAGATCGGCACCGATCCGAACAGTTCGGACGTCACCCAGCAGCCGTGGTTTTCCATCTTTGACGATTCCTTCTCACGGCTCGGCGAGCTTTCGGGCGTGACCTACAACTACGAGCCGAACAACTCCGGCCAAAGAATCGACTTTTCCGCAAGACCCACGGGAAGACTGGGGAGTCGCCCAGACGTGCGGATCGGCGGGCACTCGATCGACGGGCAGTCGGGGTCGAACACGCTGGCTTACGACTACTTACCAGATCACAGCGACATGGTGATCGACACGGACAACACGTCGTTCTATTCCAATCCGGCCAACAGCTATCGCGCATTCCGAAACGTCGTGATGCACGAAGCGGGCCACGGCCTCGGCATCAGCCACATGGAATCCTCCAACGCGGCATTCCTCTTGGAGCCGGTCATCAACACGTCGTTCGACGGTCCACAACTCGACGACATCCTCGCGCTACACCGCAACTATGGTGACGCCCTGGAGAAAAACAGCGGCAACAACACCTCCGGCACGGCCACCCTTCTGGGCCTGGTCGCCGGCGGTGGATCACAGAACATCGGAACCTTTGGAGACAGCACGACCGTCTCGGCTAGCCAAACCGACTTTATTAGCATCGATGACAATTCCGACACCGACTTCTTCAGCTTCACCCTCTCCGACACGTTGGAGACGACGCTCAACCTGACGCCCCGCGGCGCAACCTACAACGAGGGGCCGCAGGGCGGCTCGCAGAGTTCGCTGAATACCAAGACGCTGAGCGACCTGACTCTCGCCCTGCTCGACACCAACGGCTCAACCGTCCTGGAGTTGGCAGACGCCAACGGCGCCGGCGTCGCCGAGTCGATCACTCGTTCGCTGACCGCGGGGACCTACTTCGCCCGTGTTACCGGTGCGAACAACAACGTCCAGCTCTACGGCCTCGACGTCTCGGGCGTTCATATTCCCGCCAACCTGATTTGGACCGGCCTGCAGGACGACGCCTGGAACGTGAACACGACCGCTAATTTTTCGTACGGTGGGGGCGCGGCGGTGTTCCAGAACGGCGACGACGTTACTTTTGACGACACGGCGTCCGTGTTTGCGGTTGATGTCCTCGAGGATGTTGCGCCTTCCAGCGTGACGGTCGACACGGCCGGGTCGTACAGCTTTGCCGGGACCGGCGCGATTGTCGCTGGCACGCTGACCCTGACCGGTGGCGGCACGTTGGAGTTGGCCAACGACGGCAATACCTACGATGGCGAGACCGACGTGCAGGAGGGGACGCTGATCGTCAGCACCTCGACCGGCACCGGCGACACCACGGTCCAAAGCGGCGCGACGGTCGAGGGCGATGGCATGATCGGCGGGGATCTTATCGCACTGAGCGGCGCCACGATCCACCCCGGCGGCGAACAGGCACTGACGGTGGCCGGCAGCTACAGCCAGCAAGCCGGCGCCACATTCGAGATCGAACTGCGCGATGCCGCAGATTTCGATGCGCTGATCGTCACGGGCGAGGCCACACTCGACGGAACACTCGACTTGCAGCTCTTCGGCGGGTTTACGCCGACTGCGGCCGACTCGTTCGACATCCTCACCGCCGCCAGCGGCGTGAGCGGCACGTTTTCCAGCACGCTCTTTCCTGATCTCGGCGCGCTACTGGCCATGGATATCTTCTACGGCACGAACACCGTCACTCTCACCGTCGTCTCCGCGCTCCTCGGAGATTTCGACATCGACGGCGACGTAGACGGTTTTGATTTTATCCTGTGGCAGCGGGGCGAATCGCCCGATCCCTTGAGCCCCGCTGATCTCGCGGTCTGGGAAGCAAATTACGGCTCAGTCCTGCCTCTCTCGGCAACCTCGACCGCGGTGCCCGAGCCAGCGACATGGGCCATGCTGCTGCTGGGAACGATGGCCCTAGACTTCCGGCGTCAACTACGGCACAGGGGTCTTCCAGGCGTGGATACGCCGTAGGAGCTGAACGTCGTTATCGACCTCCAGCTTTTCGAGCACGCCGGCGCGGTGCTTGGAGCAGGTGGGCAAACTGACTTGAAGTTCTCCGGCGATCTGTTTCATCGATTTCCCCGCCACCAGTAGTTCCATGACTTCGCGTTCGCGGGGAGTGAGCCGTGTTATCCGGTTGTCGATATCATCGGGAGGCATCGATTCCTGCCGATTCTTGCTGTCTTGTTCGATGGCCTTCTGAATTTGCTCCAACAGGTTCTGCTGGTTGACCGGCTTTTCGAGAAATGCAAACGCTCCGCCCTCGAAAGCGCGGACACACATCGCTACGTCGGCATGCCCCGTGATGATGATCACCGGCAGACCGCACTTGTGGGCCGAGAGAGTCTCCTGAAGCTCCAAGCCGCTCATTCCTGGCATGCGCACATCAAGAACGAGGCATCCCGGCGTAGCGGGATCAAATGATTCGAGGAAATCTTTTGCCGAACAGTAGGCATCGACGCGTAAATCCATCGATTCGATCAGCCACTTCAGGGCATCTCTCACGCTCTGATCGTCGTCGACGAGAATGACCGTGGGTTCATGTTGCATCGGTCTGCTCCTCCTGTGGATTTGACGGCAAATTGAAATGGACGCTGGCGCCTCCCATTGCCGAGTTTCCTAGCCATATCTTGCCGCCATGTGCCTCGATGATGTTCTGACAGATCCCCAAACCGATCCCCAAGCCGTTCGCCTTCGACGTGTAGAACGGCTCGAACACTCGCTCTGCCATGCCGCTCGTGATTCCCGGTCCGGAATCTTCCACGACGACTTCCACCAGGTCGAGAACTCTCTCGCAACTCGAGATCACGATCATTCGCCTCTCGGCATCACTCTGCACGAGTGCATCATGGGCGTTTCGGATCAGATTCAGGAGAACCTGTTGGATTTCGATCGGATCGGCATCGACCACTGGCAGGCCGCCACCCAAATCAAACTGGATTGTAATGTTCTCGTGCTTCGCATCCGACTCGACAAACTTGTGTACGTCATGCACCAAGCGGTTGACATCTAGTCGGAATCGCTGGGCTTCGCGTTTCTGCACAAAATTGCGCAGCCGCCTGATGATATCACCGGCGCGCTGGGCATCGTCTGCAATTCGCGAAAAAACCGACGCAGTCTCTGATTCGCGCAAGTTTCCTTTTTCGAGACGCACCAACGCCCCCTCCGCGAAAGCCGACATGGCAGTCAGCGGTTGGTTGAGCTCATGGGCCAGGCCCGCAGCCATTTCGCCCAGAGTGCTCAACCGGGCGGCATGGGTCAACTCCGATTGCTGCCTGCGGAGCGCTTCGGCAACGCGTTTGCGCTCCGTAATATCAAGAAATGTCACTACCGAGCCAACTAGTTCCCCGTCGCGAGTGACAGGAAAGGATCGATACTCCGCGGGAAAGCTGCTTCCATCTGCCTTCCAGAGGACTTCATCGTCGACATGCGTGCCCTTGCCGCGCCGAAACGCCTCGAAAATCTTGCATTCGTGCATCGGATAGGGCGAGCCGTCGGGTCGCGTATGATGAATCAGCTCGTGCATGTTCTTTCCGAGAAGCCCTTCCGGGTTGTGGTACCCCAAGGTCTCCAGGCAAGCCCGATTGCAAAACGTGCAGTTCCCCCGCGGATCAAGCCCATAGATCGCTTCGACGGTTGAGTCGAGCACCAAGCGAACTCGCTCCTCACTCTTGCGCAGGTCCTCCGTGACCTGCGCCTGTCGTGTGACGTCACGTACTGCAGCACAAATCAGCAGACCCACGTCCGAATGCATGGGACTCAAACTGATTTCAACCGGGCATTCACTGCCGTCCTGGCGAAGACCTAATAGTACGTCCTGTCCCATCGGGCGCTTCTCTGGGTTACCTGCGTACGCGTTCCGGAGCTCCACGTGATACTCTCGATATCGTGCTGGTATCAACACCTCGACCTCTTGCGAGCTAAGATTACCCCGCTCGTATCCGAACATCTTCTCGACCTGTGAATTAGCTAGCACGATCTTACCCGAGGTGTCCGAGATGATGATTCCGTCCGGCAACGACTCCACGAACTCTCCATAGTTCTGTTCGACGTATTCACATGCTATCCGAAACGCCTGATCATCGGCACCGGTCGGCGGAAATGTTAGTCGTGATTCGTCTGACATTGGCTTTAGTTCTCACCTAGGCGTGCCATCCCTGAACGGCTACACATTACCCAAGAACCGTCGGACACTTGTCTCGCTATCAAACCATTATTGCGGACTTTGCGTCCCCTCGTTTACTGGCGTCGCCGGGGCGCCCATTCTGCCGTCGATCAGTTCGTTCCGGACGATCGAGACGTGATTCGGTGCTCTGATCCCGAGCTTCACTCGTCCCTTGCCGATCGCGAGAATCGTAACTTGAATCGTTGAATCGATCTGCACCGACTCGCTTGGCTTTCGACTGAGTACTAACATCGTATCCTCCGCCTTTCAAGTGATTCCGTTCGAGTACGTCGGTCGCATCCTGTTGGGACCGTGCTTCTTTCTTTCGAAACGACCGTCATCTGCACCTGCCAGTTTGCGCTCGGTGCGCGGGCTCTACACCCGCACAAATTGTTCCCTTCTATGCAACATCTGTGCATGTCTATCCCATGCACGGCGTGGCAGAATGCTTTACCGAAGCTGAGAACGCGTTCTGCCCTCGACAGTGTACGCAGGCGGGAGGGAGTGAGAGGATGCCGTGACAACATGCCCACGGGAACATCTTTGCAAAGGAGATTTCATCATGAAACACCTTTAGCGGGAAAACGAAGTGCAGATGTCGATATAAATTGTCCATGTGAAAACTTTTCAGAGGAGATCAGAATTATGAAACTCATTGAACAGAAAACAATCAGACGAATGGCCGTCTTTGGTGCCGCGATGCTTTGCCTCGCCGTTACCACGCCGACTTGGGCACAGAGCAAGAAGCCCAACATTCTCGTCATCATGGGTGATGATATCGGGATCACCAATATCAGCGCCTTCAGCCACGGCTTGATGGGGTACAAGACGCCCAACATCGACAGCCTTGCCAACGAAGGCGCCATCTTCACCGACTACTACGCCGAGCAAAGCTGTACCGCCGGGCGGGCCAATTTTATTACCGGCCAGATTCCGTTCCGCACCGGGCTGACCAAGGTCGGCATGCCGGCCGCCAAGCAGGGCATCCAGCCCGAGGATCCGACCATCGCGGAATTGCTGAAGAACCATGGCTATGCCACCGGACAGTTCGGCAAAAACCACCTGGGCGACCGCAACGAGTTCTTGCCCACAGTACATGGTTTCGATGAATACTCCGGCGTGCTCTACCACCTGAACGCCTTGGAGGAGCCGGAGAATGTCGACTACCCGAAGGATCCTGAGTTCCTCAAGAACTTCGGGCCGCGCAACGTGCTCCATACTTGGGCGACTGACAAGTTCGACAAAACAGATGAACCGCGCTGGGGCGTGGTCGGCAAGCAGAGGATCAAGGACGACGGTGCGCTCACCAAGAAGCGCATGGAGACGTACGACCAGGAGACCCTCAAGTACTCTATTGAATTTATCGACAAGGCGGTCAAAGACGATAAACCCTTCTTCGTGTGGCACAACACCACACGCATGCATGTCTACACGCACCTCTCACCGAAGTACCAGGCGATGGTCGCCGAAAAGGGATTCTACGGCGCAGGCATGACCGACTTCGACGATTCGATCGGAGCACTAGTCAAGAAGCTCAAGGATCTTGGCGTCTACGACAACACCATTATCGTTGTTACGACAGATAACGGCGCTGAGGTCTTCAGTTGGCCCGACGGCGGCACCACGCCATTCCGCGGCGAAAAGGCCACGACCTGGGAAGGCGGATTCCGCGTGCCATGCATCGTGCGTTGGCCGGGCCTTGTGAAGCCGGGCACCGTGTTCAATGGCATCTTTTCTGGTATGGACTGGCTGCCGACCTTCATGGCCGCAGTGGGCGAACCGGACATAAAAGAAAAGCTTCTCAAGGGGCACAAGGCAGACGGCAAGACCTTCAATGTGCATCTCGATGGGTACGACCAGACCGCGATGCTCAAAGGTGACGGCCCAAGCGCACGCAAGGAGGTCTTCTACATCACCGACGACGGAGACTTGTCTGCGTTCCGGATCAACAAGTGGAAGATACTCTTCACCCAGCAAAAAGCGATTGGTCTAGATGTGTGGCGCGAGCCTTTGTCTCCGACGCGCATGCCCTTACTTGTCGATCTTCATGCCGATCCGTATGAACGAGCGATGCAGCGAGGGAATGGGCTTAGTGCCAGTTACGAATATGACAAGTGGGGTACCGAGCGAATGTTCGCTTTCGTCCCCGCTCAGGCCATGGTGGCGGAGTTCATGGCATCCTTCAAGGACTATCCGCCGAGGCAGAAGCCGGGCAGCTTCAGCGTCGGTGACGCTTTGTCACACCTGCAGACCGCCTCGCAGGGCAAATAGGTCCTCAATGTAAATCGGCGGGCGCTCCCTGGCGGGAGCGCCCGCTCTTAACCAAGGAGAACATCCCATGAATAGGTTAGTAACAACAAGATTTAGAGGCAAATTAGTGTTGGCTGCCGTGCTCCTAGCGCTGACTTTCGCCGCGCCGACCATTGCCTAGAGCGTCAAGAAGCCCAATGTCATTCTGTTGGTGACCGATGACATGGGCTGGGGCGATCCCGGCTCGTACGGTTTTGACCGTGGGATCAAGACACCGAGTCTCGATCGCATGGCTGCGGAAGGGATCCGATTCACCAACTGGTACGGCGAGGCAAGCTGCACCCCCGGACGTGCCGCCATTCAGACCGGGCGTCTGCCGATACGCTCGGGGCTGACCATTGCGCTTGGCCCCGGCGCCAAGAATCTGCTTCGCAAAGAGAACCGGACCATCGCCGAGTTCTACCGCGACAACGGCTATCAGACTTACTACTCGGGCAAATGGCACCTGGGCGATGTCGAGGAGTCGTACCCGATTAATCACGGCTATGACGAGATGAAGCACTTCGTCGCCTACTACGCCGGCATCTACGCCTACACGAATGCGGACCTGCATCCGAGTTTCCCGCGCGACAATAAAAAGTTCATGGCTGCCTACAACAAGATGGTCAATGACGGCGAGTGGGAAGGCAAAGTTGGCGAAAAGCCGAAGCGGGTGACCGAGCACTTCGGCTTCGACGGTCTGGGTACCATCGATGGGGAGCAGACCAAGAGCGCTGTGGCTTACATCAAGAAACACGCCAGAGATGACAAGCCCTTCTTCATGGACATCAACTACAGGCTTCCTCTAAGAATCAATTTTCCGACAGGCGGATTCTTTTGCGGGCGTTGATGTTGAGTAATTGTGAGCAGAATCTCATTCTGCT
>CAXMSB010000252.1:0-7474 GCA_964195615.1 uncultured Granulosicoccus sp.
GGTCTCTCGGTGAATGTCAACGACGAGTCGTCGCCGACCACCGAGACCGCTGAGGTGCTCGCTACGGCGAAGACGCCGCGCGAATCGGTCGTGGTGGTTGACGCCCCCGGCGAAATTCCCCAAGTCGATACTGACGCCCCGCCAGTGCCACTGGTGATTGCTGCGGACGCCGATCAGATCGACCTGCCGAGTCAAGAGAGCGACGTCGCTTTCGCATACTCCACAGAGGGTGGCCCAATCGAGGTGGCCCAGGCAGTGACCGAGACGCAGCGGGCGTACGAAGCCCAGATGTTCTCGGCAGTAGCATCGCTGCTCGACAATGAAAATATCCTCGCCCAACCGACGCCGCCCGTCCGGCAGCCGTTCGCTGGCGAGTTGGCCCGATCGGTCGCCTTTGAAACATTGGGACTGCATTCGGCCGCCGACTCGGCCCACTTCGACGATTCGCAAGCGACGAACGCGGATATCTCCGCCAGCGCGGCAGCAGTCCAGGTCAACGAGCCCGATTCCCAACCGTCGCGTGCCCTGGCCTTCGCCCAATGGCCGCTGGTCTTCTCCGCCACGGTGGGAGCAGTCCTCGTGGGCACTCGGCGACGCAGCCAGACCGACGCAGCCCAGCCACCGCCGCGGCGAAACCGGCAAGCGGTTGCACCGTAGGAACTTACGGCAAGCGGCCCTTTCTTTTCTAACAGCGGCGTGACATTCCCTTCCTCCGCCGGCCTATTGGACTGTAGGCAGAGTTGAGGCACTTTTTTCTTGGGGTTGGGGTGGATCTCGTCATGGCACGTCGCAAACAGTCGCTCAAGCACAAGGCACACCGCCGCAGACGGTTGCCGCTGCATCTGGAGCAACTCGAGCAGCGGCTGCTGATGGATGGGGACAATAACCTGGCGCCGCTGGCAGGCCGGCTATCGCTGGATACAAGCAGTGCTAACGTGATTTCGCCATCGATCGAGTCGACGGTGACGCCGGCAACTATCGGGCAATTCGTGATCGCCGATCTAGACATTGCGTATTACGAACCACCAACACCGTTTCCAGTGCCGGCAGAGGGGTTCGAGTCGGTGGAGGAACTCCGAGACTGGGTGGTCGACGCGATCGACGCACAGTACGGCCATCTCTTCGGAACGAGCTATGCGCGCAACTACTGGCCTTGGTTACTTTGTGGCGACGTTAACCTTGACCTCGCCGTCCCAGTGGCCTTTTCTTCGGTGACAAGCGGCTCGGTCGCCGCAAGTTCGTCGTCGACGACTTCTTCTGAGACGAACGTCCAAGTCGAAGGCGTGGACGAAGCCGACTTGCTCGAAACCGACGGCGAGTTCATCTACCTGGTTACCGGCAACGAGCTGATCATCGTCGACGCCAGAGACGGTGAGAATCTCACGATCCTTTCCCGAGTCGAGCTCGGAGACCAGCCGACAGGCATCTACTTGTCGGGAGATCGCTTGACGCTTATTTCCTCCCAGGGCTCCATGGCGGAGTACAACGACGATCTTCGGCTCGTATCTTGGGGAGGTGTGGCACGTCTTGATTCAACATTAGGAGCCGCCGAGACTTCCGCCACGACCACCGTTACCGTGCTCGATCTCTCGGATCGAGCGGCGCCTAGTCTGGTGCAGAAGACAGAGCTTCGAGGCAGCCTGGTTTCTTCTCGGATGGTCGACGGTCAACTGCGACTTGTTCTCAGTCACCGGATGTTTCATCTTCCTGGGCCGAGGACAGACTTCACGCACCGCGATGAGTCGGGTCAGGAAACGTACACCTACGAAACTCGCGACGAGTACCTCGATCGCGTGCTGGAAGATCGTGTCGATTCGCTGCTGTCGACGTATCGCACCTTCTCGGTCGATGGGGAAGTGATCGACGTGGAACGGCTTATGCAGCCTGAGGATCTTTCGCTTCCTGACTTTCTTGGCGGTTCCACGAGGACAACAATCGCAACCTTCGACGTGCTCGGCAACGATGTCGGGCCAGCGGCGACCAAGACTCTTGTTACTGGCGGAGCAACCGAGGTCTACTCCACTCGAGAGAGCCTCTATGTTTTTGGAATGTCAAACGATTACTACTCCGCGGAAACGACGATTCAGAAGTTCGACTTCGATGCGGAAGACCACTCGATCCGCCTCGCGGCCAAGGGCCGTGTGGATGGCACGCTGCTCAATCAGTTTGCTGTGGACGAGCACGACGGGTATCTGCGAGTGGTGACAACGGGAAGTTCATGGAGGTCCGGTCAGTTGCTGCTTGTCCTGGAGCAAGTCGGTCGTCAGTTGAAGGTGGTTGGCAGCGTCGAGAATATCGCGCCAGGCGAGAATCTGCACTCGGTTCGCTTCATGGGCGACCGGGCCTTTGTTGTGACCTTCGAGAAGGTTGATCCGCTGTTCGCGATCGATCTAACCGACCCGGAGAATCCGACAATTGCCGGTGAACTCAAGATTCCTGGCTATTCCGACTACTTGCAGCCGATCGATGAGAACCACCTGTTGGGAATTGGTCGCGACGCGGACATAACCGGCGGACTGTTCCGAGAATTGCAGATCTCGATCTTCGACGTCTCTGACCTGGACGATCCGCAGCTTGCACACCGGTATTCCTTCGATGGGGGGCGAAGCACCGCGTCGATCACTACGGGCGGTCGCTGGTCGAGGGGAGATGGCGATCATCATGCGGTTGGTTATTTCCCGTCAGCCGAAATCTTGGCGATTCCCATTTTTAGCGCCGACCAAGGTGGCGGATTCACGGGAGGCGTCGACAACGCGCCGATCTTCGGGAACCAAGAAGGCGGCCTGCAAGTGTTTTCCGTGAACGTGGCAGATGGTTTCGAACCGTTGACTCTGATCGAACATGATTCGCCCATCCTGCGATCGCTGCGGATCGGCGACTCTCTGCTAGCCTTCTCCGCCGGGGAGATCTCTTCGCATGATATTACTGACCCGACCACTCAGTTGGACAGCTTGCAATTGCTGGTCGGCTCGGAGGTGGGGCTGGTCGAATTGCAGGCCTTCTACACTGGTCCAGCGGTCGCGGACCTGTTCGCGGTGGCCTCTCGCCTGTCGACAAGTTTCCAGGAAACAAGCGGAGGCTTTTCCGAAGGCGTCGAAGTGCTGGACGAGACACGATCGGCCGAGGCGGAACTTTCGCTGATGCGGTCTTCCACAAATCAGGATGAGTTGGCTGTTCGAGGTATCGACGCCACAGACTTGGCGATCACCCAGGTAATCGCGTCGGAAGAAATCAGCGAACTCGTTGCCGTGGGGCAGGAGAACTTTGAACAGTCTGTTGACACAGTGTTCGATATCGCACTGCTCTAGAAGTGGCATCGAATCCCTCTCACCTGACCCCTCACTGCAAGGGATGGGGATTCTCTAATCCCCATCGCATGCTTGAATTGCGCTGGCACACAGCAGTTCGTCTTCGTCGGGCGAAACGCAACGAAGGTCGAGCAAGAGCTGGCCCTCGTGAACTCGCCCCACGACCGCGGGACGCGCGATGCGCAGTCTCTTCGCCAATGCGGCGGGATCGACGTCCGGGTGCCTCAGCGCGACAGCCCGGCTGGGCAATTCGTTGCCGGGGAGCGAACCGCCGCCCGCGTAGGAAACACTCTCGACCGCCGTCACCTGCCAGTCAGCGAGGGCCGCCGACAGACGCTCCGCCAGCCGGGTAGCGCGCTGCTCCAGCTCTTCAACGGGTGTTCGCAACAGGCGTAAGAACGGAATCGACTGCAACTCGTGCGGATCCGACATGCCGCGGCGATAGATGGCCAGCGTCGCCTGTAGGGCAGCCAACGACAGTTTGTCGACCCGCAGGGCCCGACTCATCGGATGACTCGCTAGCCGGCGGATGAGTGCCCGCTTGCCGACGATCACGCCGCATTGCGGGCCGCCGAGCAGTTTGTCTCCGCTGAACAGAACCAGATCGGCGCCCTGCTGGATGCTGTCGCGGGCGATCGGGTCAGACTCCGACGATCCGGTTGCCGTATCGACGAGTGCTCCGGAACCGATGTCGTGGATGACTGGAACGTTGCGGGCGTTCCCCAGTTCGACGAGTTCCTTCAGGTCGGGGAACTCGGTGAAACCAACCACGCGAAAATTGCTGGGGTGAATCACCATCACGGCACCGGTTTCGCCGCTGATGGCTTCCTCGTAATCGGCCAGGCGGGTCCGATTGGTCGTCCCCACCGCCCGCAGCCGGGCTCCATACGCTCTGAACACTTCCGGCAGACGAAATCCACCGCCGATCTCGATCAACTCGCCGTGCGAGACGATGACCTCGCGGCCCCTGGCGAGCGCTGCCAGCACCAACCCGGTGGCGCCGGCGTTGTTGTTGACGACATGCGCCGCTTCGGCCCCGGTGAGCGCACACAGATCGGCTTCGACGCTCTTGATGCGCTGTGATCTCTCGCCACTCACCAGATCGAGCTCGACGTTGCAGTATCCGGCCGCCTGGGTGATCGCCTCGACTGCCTTTTGGGCCAGCGGCGCTCTGCCTAGCCCCGTGTGAAGAATGATGCCGGTGGCGTTGATAACGCCGCGTATCTCGAGCTGCCCACGCTCGTCGAGCAAGCCTACGACCTCAGCCGCTAGTAGTTCCACGTCGTCGGCGACCTCGTCGAGTTCTCCACGCTGCAACTGATCACGGATTCGTTCGAGCGTGTGGCGAGCTGCCTCACGAGTTGGCTCTCTTCCCAATCGTTCGGCCGCCTCGACGAGTGTGGCAGTCGCCAACAGGTCGTGAATGCTGGGCAGCTTGCGCAGCGATTGTGCCAGTTTGTCGGAGGGTCGCTGATGAGTCATTCGAGAACCGATTCCTAAGGAGTAACGTGGCGGCGGTCGCCGCTGCGTATCGTGATTTTGAGCTTGTCGAGGTGCTCGCACAAGGGCACCGCATATTTTCGCGAGAGGCCAAACGCTTCGCGGAACTCGCCCACCGTCCATCCGTCGCCGGTAGACCACTTGGTGCGAACCTGTTCGATCAGCCTCTGTTGTTCGGCACGGTGCAAGAACATTCTGGAACGTCGAGCGGCGGTGCTGTCCCGCGACGCCTTGTCCGGCAATCTGACAAGCACCTCCGACTGGACCGCCAACTGAAGCAACGACTCGATTTCTTCCTCTTTGAGACTGAATCGGCTGGCAAATTCTCCCACGGTGGGGGGCAGAAGCCCGGCCTCTTCACAGGCGGCGATCATCGCCTGGGAGACCTCGGCCTGGCGAGCGGTCAGTTGTCCGTGCCAGTCGGGGTGCTTCAGGCCTTTCGCATCGAGAGTCACTCGGCCTTGCTCGGCAAGCTGCTGGACGATCGCGTCCAGCAGGCTCGCCGGCTGCAAATCGGAGAACGACCGCTGCAATCTACCCAAAGGAATGGCCGCTTGCAGAGGAGCCGACTCGTGTTCGTTAAACAGCTTGGCCAGCAGCCGGCTTTCCAGCGATTCGGCGATTTCGCGATGCAGCAGTCGTCGCCGGTTTCCCAGTTGGAACGACTTGAGAACGCCCGCCGAAACGAGCCGGTCGACCACCTCACTGCCATTGACCACACCGGTGCGGATCGGCAGCGTGAGCTCGTCCCAGTCGCGGTAGCCGGCCAACGCCGCGACGGCCGCGACACGGAGCTGCTCGTCGCCGGTCGCCAACTCGTGAATTTTTTGGATTCGATAAGAATCGGCCCGCTTGATGCGGTAGGCCAACGGATCGACGACCCAGCCGCCCCCCAACAGAACGTTTTCGGACAGGCCGCGAAGAATGAACGGCTGATGCCAGACGACGCACACGCTCTCCTGCAGTTCGATTTGAGCGTAGTGCGCTGGGCCGGCGCCCGTTTCCGTCTCCGCGAGCAGCCGCAACTGTCCTGCGAGTTCGACGGTGCCGGTGTAGCAGCGCACTCCCGTGCGCGACTTGAGCCGGGGCTCTCGTTCCGAGCTAGCCTCGAACAGCACCGTGATAAGCTTGCTCGGCCGCAGGGTTCCCACGCTGGCGAGCGTCTGTCCGCGGGCGATGTCTCGGTAGTGTACGCCACTCAGATTCAACGCGGCCCGTTGCCCTCGACCGACGGTTGTGACACTCTGCGAGTGGCTCTCCAAGGCCCGAATCTGCACGCGGTCGTCCTGGGGCATCAGCTCGAGCTCGTCTCCCACCGAGGCCGAACCGGACGCGACGCTCCCCGTCGCCACGGTGCCATGTCCCGTGGAAGAGAACGAACGGTCGATCGCCACGCGAAAGGGGCCGTCGGGTTCTCGGCTGCCGATCTGATGAGCCGCCGCCTCCAAGGTCGCGCGCAGCTCGTCCAACCCGGCCCCAGTCTTCGCACTCGCACGGACCACCGGAGCATCTTGCAGAAACGAATCGGCCACGAGTGCCGCAACTTCCTCTTCCACTAGATCCAGCCAATTCTCGTCGACAAGATCGCACTTGGTGATCGCGATCACTCCCTGGGACAACCCCAGCAGGCGCAGCACCTGAAAATGCTCCCGCGTTTGCGGCATGACGCCTTCGTCGGCCGCCACGACCAACAGCGCCAAGTCGATGCCCGTGGCGCCGGCCAACATGTTCTTGATCAACCCTTCGTGGCCGGGAACATCGACGATGCCAATCGCCAGATCGTCGTACTCTAAAACGGCAAAACCGAGGTCGAGCGTGATGCCGCGCCGCTTCTCCTCGGGCAGCCGATCGGTATCGGTGCCGGTCAGAGCCTTGATGAGCGCCGTCTTGCCATGGTCGATGTGGCCGGCCGTGCCGAGTAGCAAATGGCGGTTCATAGAGCTACAATCTCTTCATTCACACACGATGGTCGGACGGAAGCATACAATATACCAGAGAAGCCCTGGTTCTTCACCACGCGGGAAAGTCTCGTCGAATGAAAAACTGCCTCACTGATTAGAACTATTCATGTCCACCGAGTAGACGATAGAATAGCGAGTTCCGAGTAAGCCGCGAGGCGCCAGCCGAGCGCTCGGCTACCGCCTCGCGGCTTACGGACATCCGCCTCGCGGATCGAAACTTCAGGAAGTGCGAGCTAGCCTGGTGGCGGCCGCGGTCTTCAAAACCGTTGTGCGGAGTGGCAAACGCTTCGCAGGTGGGTTCGATTCCCATGCACTTCCGTTTGCGGGTGGCGAGTGAGAGCGGGCTGCTCGTCTGTCATTCTCAGAGTTCCAAGGGAACCGCAAAGTCGAAGAATTGTCATCCTGAGGTCCGCCGAAGGATCTGTTGAGTCGCGCCAGCCCGCACCGCGACGGAGATTCCTCGGCGGACCTCGGAATGACAGCAAGGGCAAGGACCGACTTTGCGGCCTACCTGCTCAGAGTTTCCCAAAAAATTGACACGCAGATTTGGCCCGCTTATATAATCCCGTATTTCCCATTTAACCCGATACGTTTTGGCATGGGAATTGCGCCAACCCTTTGATAACAAGGGATTTGACGCGTTTCATGCCAAAGTGACAGGGAAACCCAATGGGTGACTGCCAAAACGAAGATTTGCGGCTCAGT
>CAXMSB010000253.1:0-5234 GCA_964195615.1 uncultured Granulosicoccus sp.
ATTCATCTGACTCCGCAGGAGGCTGCGGACATTGCTGCAACGGGCACCGGGTCGATCCGGGTGAACTTTCGCCTCGACGCCGGGGCGACCACTTGGAACGCCACCCAACTAGGGTACTACGATCAGGTGATTCAGAACGCCCGCAATGCCGGTCTCGACGTGTTGGGCTTGTTCTCGAACGAATCTGTTGCCGGCGGACAGGTTGCCTGGAACGACGACCTCGACGGAGACGGGCTCAACTCCTATGTGAGCGATTTCGAGGACACGGCCCACTTGCTCGTCGATCGTTACAAGAACGACATTAAGAAATGGGAGGTGTGGAATGAGCCCAACGCATGGGCAAACCCCAATTACGTCAATGATCCTCAGAACGCCGGCGGAACCTACATACTGCCGCGAGTCTACGCACAGATGCTCTCGCAAACCTATCGGCGCCTTAATACGGGCGGTCAATCGCTGCTGGACGACCATAGTATCTCGTTGGCCACCGGCGGGCTGCTGGCTCACGACATCGGCGGCAGCTTCAGCACGGCAATGCCTTACTTTCAGGACGTGTACGACGAGGCGGCGGTGTGGAGTAGTTTCCAGGCCGACACGGGCCTCAACTATCCCTGGAACGACTTTGGCTATCACTTCTACATCAGTCAGGGGAGCTTAGTCTCGCAGTCGCAAATTGCCAACTATTTCAATGCCGTTCGGTCCACGCAGGCGGCCAATAGTGATTCGTCCGACATCAATGTGACCGAGTTCGGCTGGCGGACCGTTGGCACAAATACCGAAGAGTTGCAGCGCGACAACATGGCCACGGCTTACGACTACCTGGAGAACCAGTCCGACGTGAGTGGCACTTACTGGTATCAGTGGGAAGATGATCCTGGCGAAGACTGGGGAATTGTATACGGCAACGGCGCTCCCAAACTTGCGTATCAAGAATTTGCCTCTCGCAATCAGGTCACTGCCGGTATCGTGACGTTCGAGACGGAACATGCCGCCACCGACGCGGCGCTTAGCCTCGCTTACGGCAACGACGATTTGCTGGAAGGGCTGATCGCCACGGAGCGGTCGGGCGATCTTGGTTGGCACGGGGCGAATCCGGCCAGCACCAACTCCCTCAACCCAAATGGCCTGCCCGCATTCACCGATGGGGTTGGCGACATTGGTTCGGGCGTAACCGGCCTGCTCAACGATTTTCCAGCCTCGGGCTCGCCGGCGAAGCTCTTGGAGTACGACCTCAATGGGCCGCATCGGATCGACGAGATTCGCGTGTTTACCGGAAACGCGGACAACGACGGACGTATCTTTTCCACGACGGCAGTTTACACGTCGACCGACGGCGTGACGTTCGACTTGCTCGGCTACTTTCAATCGGATCCCTCCGGCGCTACCAACAACGCCGGCACCCCTGGCGGCCCGAAAGGTGCGACTTCGGTTCGCATATTTCGCTCGGACGGCTCGGAGCTTGCTACTGATGTGACGCACTTGCGCTTCGATCTCTTTGCCGTATCGGACACTGCGGGGAACATGCGCGATCCTTTCGACGGTGTGAATTCGTTTACGCAACAGGACGACGGATTACCTTGGGCGTTTGAATCACCGCTGGTGCGCGAGCTTGATGTGCTGGGAGCGGCAGTGCTACCTGACTCAGCTGATTTTGATCTGGACAATGACGTCGACGGCGCTGATTTTCTCGCCTGGCAGAGCGGTTTCGGAATCACCAGCGGAGCGTCCAAGGCCCAAGGCGACGCTGACAACAACGGCACGGTCGACGCAGCGGACCTCGCCCTCTGGGAACTGCAATACGGCACGGTCACTCCAGTCTCCGCGGCAACCACGGTACCTGAGCCTTCGGCCATGCTGCTCGCGTTCGCGGTCGCCCTGTTGCTGCCTTGCCGCCATCGAATGTGACATGCGGTGCCGTCGAGCAGGCCGAACGAAGAATTCATCACTTGTGCGGTATTCTCTGCACTGGATTGACAATAGAATCTTCATGCACGCATTATCAACCGAATAGTCGGCCACTGAGCGAGGAGACAGAGCGATGACTCACGAGAAGACCGATCGACGAGATTTCATCAAGAAGAGCATCGTTGCAAGTGCGGCGACAGGTGCGGCCCTTTCGCAGATGACGGCCGTGAGCTACGGTCGGATTCTCGGCGCCAACGGGCGGGTCGCCCTCGGTCTGATCGGCTGTGGCGTGCGGGGCCGCTGGATCATGGAGAACATGGTCGACCCGGCCCAGGACAATATTGCGTTGGTCGCGGTCAACGATATCTGGAAACACCGAATGGAGGTTTATCCCGATCAGTTGGTCGAGAAATTCGGTGAGAAGCCTCACCCAAAGGCCGACTACGGTGACGTGCTCGATGACAAGAACATCGATGCTGTAATCATCGCCACGCCAGCCCACCAACACTGTGGCCAATTGATCGACGCGGCACAGGCCGGCAAGCATGCGTACGTTGAAAAACCGATTGCGCCGCTGATGGAAAGCCTCGCCGAACTCAACGCCGCCTACGACGTTGTGAAGAAGTCAGGCATCGTCGTGCAGCATGGCACCCAGGGAAGTACCGGCTCGCAAACACCGGCGCTGCGCGATTTCTTGGCCAGCGGCAAACTCGGCAAGCTGTTCCGCGTCGAATCCTCGATCAGCCTCCGAGAGCCGTACTGGAATCTCTACACCGAGGGGCCCAAGAGCGAAGACGAGACCGACTGGAAGGCGTTTCTCTACGGCAAGCCGGACCGGCCCTTTGACGCCGACATGCATTCTGCCTGGATGGGCTATCGCGACTTCTCGAGCGGCCCGATCTGCGGCTGGATGGCCCACTTTAGCAACTTTGTTCACGCCGTGACCGGTTGTGGCTGTCCCAAGAAAGCGACCGCTTGGGGTGGAATCTACGCCCCGTCGAGTGACTCGCGGCGCACGGCACCAGATAACGTTTCCGTGCTGCTGGAATATGAGGAAGGATTCCACACAGAATTCGTCACGCATTTCGGTAGCACTCATGACACGGAGTCGACCAGATTCATGCTCGAAAAGGGAATGGTGCGGACCCGCTTTGGCCACGATCCAGGCAACCCCGTTGTTTCGAGCGAGGGAGTCGACGACTCGATTGCCGCAACAAACCTTCTAGACAATGCTCCCCTTTATCCCGGACGAGATCATTTCCGAAACTGGTTGCATGCCATCCGCAATGGTGATCCAACAACCGCTGACATGGAAATGGGGTATCGACAAGGCGTTGCCACCGCGCTGGGCGACGCGGCGTACAGCCTAGGTCGCAAGGTCACGTTTGACTCCGACCGACGCGAAATCCGCACGAACTAGCGATACGAATACGCCATCGGAAGCAATGGAGAAGCCAGGCCCGTCTAGTCAAAATACTCCGCTGACAAAGAACTCCTTGGAAGCCAGACTAGAAATCGCGCAAACAACCGTTATCTCGGCCGAGCCTAGTGTCTGGTTGGTTGCGCTGGCGGACGGTTCTTTGGCAACGCAAACCTCTCGGTAGTGGAACCACGCGGAACAGCGAGTGGTCCCTCGCATCCAGCTGCAAACGCACCGCCGGCTTGCCTGACGTGAAATGAGGACTTACAATCGAGCCCAACTGTCCAATCCACAGAGTGACCAGTTTATCAACAGGAGAGATATAGGACCATGAAACGCATCGCCCTGACCGTTGTCCTCCTCGCCATTGGCGTATCCCTCGCGCAGGCACAATCCGCCAGTCTAGATCACCTCTACCAGCTCAAAGACGCCAAGACCCGATCCATTAGCCCGGAGAATTTCACGGGAGAGAAAGGCAAAGGCGGCATGGCAACGTTGGAAGAGGGCAGTGCGGCTTGGGCAGCACGGGATTTGGGCCAAGGCTGGAAGGTCAATCCCTATGTCCACGTCGAACCGGGGGCAATGTTTACCTTGGCGAACATTGAGGACTCCGGGATCATCAACCATATCTGGATGACGCCGGTGGGCGACTACCGGCTCATGATCCTGCGGTTTTTCTGGGACGACGAAACCGAGGCTTCGGTGGAAGTGCCCGTGGGCGACTTCTTCGCCGCGGGTTGGGGCATGGGCAACGAACCCCGGATATCATCGTTGGCCATGTGTGTGAATCCGCGGAGCGGATTCAATTCCTATTGGCAGATGCCCTTCCGAAAGGGCTGCAAGATTACGCTGGAGAACTTGAGCGAGAAGCGGGCCACAGTTTACTACCAGATTGATTACTCGCTGGAAGTGGTGCCAGTAAATACACCCTATTTCCACGCCCAGTTTCGTCGCACAAATCCTCTGTCCGCGAAGGATGTCTACACCATCGTCGATGGGATCAAAGGCCGCGGCAACTACGTGGGGACCTATTTGGCTCACGGGTCGAACAGCTCGGGCTGGTGGGGAGAGGGGGAGATTAAGTTCTATTTGGACGGTGACGTGGAATTTCCTACCATCTGCGGCACGGGCGAAGAAGACTACTTCTGTGGCTCCTATGGCTACGCCGAGCGGATGGTCGATGGGAAATCTGTTTTCGAAAACTTCAGCAGTCCCTACTCCGGCTTCTTCCAAGTGCCCCATGAAGGGGCACAGCGTCGATTCGGCCAATATCGCTGGCACATCACCGATCCTATTCGCTTTGAAAGCGACCTGCGGATCACAATTCAGAGTCTGGGTTGGCAGGGCGAGGAGGGATACCTTGCGCTGGAAGACGACCTCGCGTCAGTGGCCTATTGGTATCAGCTGGAGCCGCACAATCCCTTCCCTGTCCTGCCGACGCCCGAACAGCTGATCATCACGAATGAGTTCCCCAAGACCAAATCGGGGAAGTAAACGCGAGGGGCAGGGATCGATCGCACTAGGGATGGCCCTTTCGGGCCGGCAGCATTCGACGTGCCTACTTCCATACTTCCAGCAGGAGACTCTTGATGAAACGTTGCGTTACGAAGGCGAGTCGCACGCTATTGACAAGCGTGTTGTCTTCCACTTTGTTGCTGACCTCGCTACTAACGACCTCAGGCGTCTGGGCGAATCCCCAAGCCATCGAGATCGGTGCGGGCAACACTGCCGACCTGCCCGGAGGGCGCGAAGCAGACGGGATCATCGGCGACTTCGTGCTCCGCAACGACAAGATCGAAGCGGTTATCAGCGGCAACCAGCACAACCGCAAAGCCAACATGGTCGTCATGTGGGACGTGCCCACTCCCGGCTGTTTGTACGATCTGACGCCGCGCGACACGAACAACGA
>CAXMSB010000254.1:0-6184 GCA_964195615.1 uncultured Granulosicoccus sp.
CTCGGCAACGAACAACTCGTGCGGCCCTGCCGGTTCTCTGCCGGGGCGGACGGTCAGGCCCCAGGGATTGTCCAAGCCGCTCAGAACGGTTTCCACCGCGAAGCGGTCCGACTCGTCAGCCGCGGGCAGAAAATCCGCCGACTGTGCCCCCGCGGTTTGTGAAACAAACGCCAGCACGACGACCAAGATAACCCAACGGAGTTGCTGCATCGCGATTCCAATCCCTGGTGAGGTCAGCAATCAGCCGGAGTGGGCTGCTTCGTAGGCGGCGATCTTTTCCTCGTGCTCCAACGTCAGGCCGATGTCGTCCAAGCCGTTCAACAGACAATGACGCCGAAACGGTTCGACCTCGAACTTGATGGAGAACCCGTGCCCGTCGCTGAGCGTACACGTCTCCAAGTCAGCAGTCAGCTCGTAACCGTCGTGCTCGGCGGCACGCGAGAACAGATCGTCGACTTGCTCTTCCGAAAGCCGAATCGGCAACATCCCGTTCTTGAAACAGTTGTTATAAAAAATGTCGGCGAAGCTGGGAGCGATCAGTATCCGAAAGCCGTAGTCCTCCAGGGCCCAGGGGGCATGTTCTCGGCTCGAACCGCAGCCAAAATTCCGCCGCGTCAAGAGCACGCTCACGCCCTTGGCCTCGGGCCGATTCAGTTCAAAATCAGGATTCGGCGACTCATCGTCCCGCCTGGCCCAGTCCCAAAACAAGAACTCGCCAAAACCGGTCCGTTCGATTCGCTTCAAGAACTGCTTGGGGATAATCTGATCGGTATCGACATTGGCCCGATCCATCGCGGCCACGAGGCCGGTGTGTGTGGTGAATGACTTCATGGGATTGCGGATTTCGGATTGGGGAATGCGGAATTGGGATTTGGGGATTTGAGTTCTGAACTACTCCCAATCGCGGACATCGACAAAATGCCCCGCGATGGCCGCGGCGACGGCCGTGGCGGGTGAAACCAGGTGCGTACGACCCCCCTTGCCTTGGCGGCCTTCGAAATTGCGGTTGGAAGTCGACGCGCATCGCTCGCCCGGCGAAAGCTTGTCGGGATTCATCGCCAGACACATGCTGCAGCCCGCTTCCCGCCAGTCAAAACCGGCCTCCTTGAAAATGCGATCGAGACCTTCCTCTTCAGCCTGTTGTTTCACCAGCCCGCTGCCGGGCACCACCATCGCGTCGACGTGTTCGGAAACCTTTCGGCCCTTGGCCACAGCCGCGGCGGCCCGCAAGTCTTCGATGCGGCCGTTGGTGCAGGAGCCGATGAACACGCGATCGAGCTTCAAGTCGGCAATCGGCTCGCCGCCGGACAGCCCCATGTACTCCAACGCGTCGGCTGCCGTTTTTTGTTCCGTGGGGTCGGTGTAGTCGCTCGGCTTGGGCACCCGGCCACTCACCGGAACCACCAGCCCCGGGTTGGTGCCCCAGGTAACCTGCGGCGCGATCTGGGCCGCGTCGAACGTGAGCGATTTGTCGTACTTGGCGTCCGCGTCGGTCGGCAACTGCTGCCAACGCTCGACGGCCGCGTCGAAATCCTGCGGCACAAACGGTCGACCGCGCAGGTAGTCGAAAGTTGTCTGGTCGGGAGCGATCATCCCGGCCCGCGCGCCGGCTTCGATCGACATGTTGCACACCGTCATCCGGTTTTCCATGCTCAAGGTGCGAATCGCCGAGCCGGTGTACTCGACGCAATAGCCGGTGCCGCCGTCGGTCGTGATCTGACCGATGAGATGCAGAATAAGGTCCTTGGCGGTCACGCCGGGTTGCAATTTGCCGTCGACGCGCAACTCAAACGTCTTCGGCTTGTATTGCAAAAGGGTTTGCGTCGCCAACACGTGCTCGACTTCGCTCGTGCCGATGCCGAACGAAAGCGCGCCGAACGCGCCGTGCGTCGACGTGTGGCTATCGCCGCAGACGATGATCATCCCCGGCTGCGTGTAGCCCAGCTCCGGCCCGATCACGTGGACGATCCCCTGCCGTGGGTCGTTCAGGTCGTAATGCTGAATGCCGAACTCGCCGCAGTTGTTGCGCAGCGTGTCGATCTGCTGTTTGGAAATCAAATCGACGATCGGCAAGCTGCGATCGGTAGTGGGCACATTGTGGTCGGCCGTCGCCACGGTCTTCTCCGGCCGTCGCACCCCGCGACCGGCCTGCCGCAACCCCTCGAAGGCCTGCGCGCTGGTGACTTCATGCACCAGGTGCAAATCGATATAAAGAATCGTCTGACGCCCCTCTTCAGCATGGACGACGTGCTCGTCCCAGATTTTTTCAAATAGCGTACGGGGCTGTGCGGCGGATGCGGTCATGGCGGGAACTGTCGTATCGGAGGGCGAAGCGTGGGGAACTGCAAACGTGTCATTCTACGCAACCGGCGGCGTTCTCGAAAGTGGCCGGCAGGAGATACCCGGCCTGCCATTCTCACCGGATGGAACCACGAAATACACGAAAGGCGGGAGTTTTAACCGGCGACGAAAAATGCCCGCTTATCTCACAAGTTGCATTGCCCTTTTTCTTGTCTCCGATGACCATCTCGGCATCGATCTGATTTTCGTGTGTTTCGTGTATTTCGTGGTTAGAACTCCGGGTCAAAACGACTGACACATTTTCAAGTGGAGAAGTTCGTGGGAGGCGTCTCCGACGAGACGGAAAAGGTTTCCAGGAAACCTTTTTCTTTCTCGGCCATCATTCTGAGATCAGCGCGCAACGGTGCATCGGACCCACCACCCTCCTACTCACCGCGCTAGCCGGCATGGGCCTGCTGCTGCGGAGGAGAGGGTGATAGGCACTGCATTCTTCTTGCCTCTTATTCTGGCGTGTCGTGGTGGCAGCAGCACCTGCTCACCAGCAGATTGTAGATCAAGCCGAATACCAGACCGCCCACGGCAGCATCTACAATGGCATAAAGCGTGCCTATGACGACACTGCCAAAGCTTCCGCCGGCGCTGTAGCCTGGATAGATCGAATCGAGCAGTTGCAGAAAGGGCTCTCCGTAAGGAGGCCAATACATGTTGGCCATCCCACACAATAAGACTGTCCCGCCCCACAGAATCGCACACGCTATCGCAAGCGGTACTATCGCGAATTTCATCTTTGCATCTCCTTTTGTTTGGTTGTGATGCCCAAATACTGTCTGTGGAACCACTTCTACCGGTATCGTTCCTGAGGTCTGTTCTCTTCCGCCTGACCAATCTTACCCATGCTTGGACGCGGTGATCAATACCGAACTCGGTGGCCCTTGGCGGCTTTGTTGCCCGCTACCCGGAGCCCACCACCCTCCTACTCACCATGCTAGCCACCATGGGCCTGTTGCTGCGGCGGAGAGGGTAGGCGTGAGGGCTGCCTCTTCACTACTCGACCTTGCGGGGACTTGCGGCTGGGCGGTTCTGTGCCTCGCCTGTCATGGGAACGAAAGCGACGGGCGCGACGTTGCGCTGCGTCACGGTGCCGTCCAGGGCTTTCTCGATCACCAGCAAGTTCTGACGGAACTTACCAACGGGGATCACCATTTTACCGCCCGGCGAAAGCTGCTCAACCAAGGCTTGTGGAACATGGTCGGGTGCAGCCGCCACGATGATGATTTCAAACGGCGCCTGCTCGGGCCAGCCGCGGTAGCCATCGCCATGTCGCACATGGATGTTCTTGTAGCCCAGCAAGTCGAGTCGGGCGCGGGCCTGCTTCGCTAGTGGCTCGACAATCTCAATGCTATAGACATCCTTCACAAGCTCGGCCAACACGGCTGCTTGATACCCTGAGCCTGTCCCAATGTCGAGCGCTTTGGCTTGTGGCGATGGCCGCACCAACTGCGTCATGAGGGCCACAATATAGGGCTGCGAAATGGTCTGCCGATGGCCAATCAAGAGCGGCGAATCGGAATAGGCCAGATGCCGCGACTGCCGTGGAACGAACTCGTGTCGTGCGACCCGATCCATGGCGTCGAGTACGCGCTGGTCCACGATGTCGCGGGCAGCGAGTTGCTGCTCAACCATTCGCGTTCGCTTCTGGCGATAGTTCTGGTCCTCGTCATTATGTCCCGGTTTGCTGACGGAGTCCGTTTTCTTTTCGAACGCTGGTGGCAAAACGCGGTGGGCGTCAGGATTCTCTCCGCAAGATACCGCAGACGCGAATACGATCGCGGCAACCGCGAATCGCAAGACGTTGCGGCTGGAGAGGCTCAGCAGTTCAAAGTGCAACACAAACACTGTCGCGACCCTTTGTCGGAAGTGCCGCTGATCGAGCCAGAGGTCGAATTCGACGTCGGTGGCGTTTTCCACGGGCATCCGATGGACACATACCAGCCAGTTTGACGCCCGGCCCGGTCCACTGCAACCAACCACCACCCAGATTCACCCCCAACGCACGATCCGCTGCGGAGCCGACTCGGCAGCCGGTTGCCGTAAGCCGGGCTCTGGCGGAGTGTTAGGACGTCTGAAGACAGGGCGAAGGGAGATCAACGCAGGTACAGGTTTGGACACGATTCGCGGCGTGTCGCTGAGACGGTTACAATAGGCAATATTCCGAGCCTGGAGTGGTTCCAGGCGATTCCAAATGGGAAATATCGAAATACAATAGCGTCAGGCGAATGGGGAGGGCGAAGCGTCGGCTGAACCGAACTTTGAATTCGCTTCCGGCTCGGCAGCAACTATTCGGTCCCAAATTCCAAAACTCGTAGAAGGTCACAGGCCATGAACAGAAACACAGGCTGTCAACTCTCTACAATCGTGATCGTACTGGCGACCTTCGCGCAAGCCGCTGCGGGCGAAGAGCGCGTTTGGACCAACGCGACCGGCAAGTTCACTGTCACCGCGGAGCTCGTCGAGGTCCAACGGGGAGAGGTCGTGCTCCGTAAGGCCGACGGCCAACAAATCACCGTGCCGCTCAATCGCCTCAGCGACACCGATCGGGCTTTTGTCAGGCAACACCTGGCGGGCGGTGCTCCTCGCGACAACGAAGCAGCGGGCAAAATGATCGCGGAAATTGCCGAGACGTTTTACAGCCAACTGCGCAGCCCAGACCGCGCGGCGGCTCGACGATCACTCACCACCAAGGCCCAGGATTTGATGAAAGGCGGGCAGTCGCCGCTGATGGGGCTCCCCCGGCCGGATTCGGGAGATCGCACCATCCGAGTCGGCCGCGTGCAAATTGACGGCACCGTGGCGGAGGTTCCCGTCCAGGTGCGTGCCGGTGGCATGCAGCATAAAACGAAGTTGCACCTCCGCTACGAGCAGGATCGATGGCACGTGTTTGCCCTCAGTGCGATGTATCCGGACGGCGAGAGGTCGATCAATTTTGAGGCCTCGGTGGCGCTGCAGCGAAATGTCGATCCGCTGCTGGCGCTCGTCGGCCAACGGCTCGAACTTTCCGGCTACACGACCAGCGGCCGGCCGCTCGATATGCAGCAGTACAAGGACAAGGTTGTGCTGGTTGACTTCTGGGCCACTTGGTGCGGTCCCTGCCGAGCGGAGATGCCGAACGTGCTGGCGAACTACGAGAAGTACCGCGACGATGGCTTCGACGTGATTGCGATCAGTGTCGATCAAGACATGAAAGTGCTAAACACGTTCGTGGCCGACGAGAAGCCGTCTTGGGCCGTCGTCGCCGACAACCATCCACGCAACCGGAATTCGATGGCCGCCAAGTACAGCATCCGCGCGATCCCGGCGTTCATCCTGGTCGGCAAGGACGGCAAGGTGGCGGCGGTCCACTGCCGCGGCGAGCGTCTCGGTCAACATCTCGCCCGGCTATTCCGCAATGGCGGCTGAGAGGTCTCCACAGGCAGAAAGAGGAGTCCTTTTTTTGGATAGGCTAAATTGAGTAGCAGGGACAGATGTCTGTTTACTCTAAAAAGTCCTGTCGCGAAGTAGGTTAGCCTCAGTCCGTTTCCTGCGGCGGATGTGCACGCCGCCGCAAGAAAATGGACGTTACAGCGGGACTCTATCGAGCCTAAGCCCGCCGCCTGCTCATCACCAAGCAGAGTGCGGCTAGGGCTTAGGTGTTACCACATCTTTTTAGTTTTTGTTTGACGACATCTGCTCCCATGAGCATCGCCTGCAGGTCGATCCATCCTCTCCAGAGGATCTGCCAGCCTGGTGGATGGTCGCTCTTTCGGTTTTGGTGACCGCCTAGGCGAGCCATTGCCCAGACAAAATCGTGAATCGTCCAATCCATCTTTACTTTGCCGTGTCGCCA
>CAXMSB010000255.1:0-2629 GCA_964195615.1 uncultured Granulosicoccus sp.
GTTTGAACGCGACGTCTGCTGCCGAGAAGATCACGTTCGACGATCATATTCGACCGATCTTTCGCCAGTACTGTTTGAGCTGCCATAGCGCGGATACGAAGGAGAGCGATCTGGCAATCGACGCGTATGTTTCGGCAATGGAAGGGGGCGCTAGCGGCGAGGTGATTGTCCAGGGCAGCCTCGATGAATCTCGACTGTGGCTGCTGGTGACTCACGAAGACGAACCGACGATGCCGCCCGAGGCCGACAAGTTGCCCGACGACAAACTGCAGTTGATCCGCCGCTGGATCGAAGGGGGCGCGTTGGAAAACAGCGGCTCGGTCGCCGACATCAAAAAGAAACCATCACTGGCGATGCTGGAGAACGTCGCGATCGGAAAACCGGATGGTCCGGCCGCGGTGCCGAAATCGTTGTTCCGCGAACCGATTGTTTACTCGCACCGCGCCGCGGCGGTCACCGCGGTGGCAAGCAGCCCCTGGGCGCCGCTGATCGCGGTCGCCGGCCAGCGACAAGTGTTGCTCTACCACTCCGACTCGGCCGAGATGCTCGGCGTGTTGCCGTTTCTGGAAGGCGTGCCGCAGGTGCTCGCGTTTTCGCGCGATGGCAGTCGACTGCTGGCTGCCGGCGGGCAGGGGGCGAAACTTGGACTCGCGGTACTTTACGACGTGGAAACGGGCAGCCGCATCGCGACGGTCGGCGACGAGTACGACACCGTGCTGGCCGCTGACGTCAACGCCAGGCAAACTCTCATCGCCCTGGGCGGACCACAGAAGGTGGTACGGGTTTTCGATACGAGCGACTCTTCAGTCGCCTTCGAAATTCGCAAACATACCGATTGGATTACCGCGATCGCCTTCAGCCCCGACGGCAAGTTGCTGCTCACCGCCGATCGCAACGGCGGCGCATTGCTTTGGGAAGCCGAAACCGGACGCGAGGTGGCCGTGCTGCGAGGCCACACCGGCGAGATCACCTCGGCCGCGTGGCGAGCCGATTCGAAGATTGTCGCCACAGCCGGCGCCGACGGCACTGTGCGACTGTGGGATGCTGAACAAGACAATCAAGTGAAAAGCTGGGCCGCCCACGGGGGCGGTGCGACCTCGGTCTGCTTTAGTGCCGATGGTCGCCTGGTTTCTACAGGGCGCGATAAGCTTGTCAAACTCTGGAAAGCCGACGGCAGCCATTTGAAGAATCTCAGCACGCTGGCCGACATCGCTCTGGCTGGGTGTTTTTCGCACGATGGCAAGCGAGTTGCCGCCGGCGATTTTACTGGTGAGGTGCGACTGCTGGAGATTGAAACTGCAAAGCAAATCGCGCTGCTCCCCACCAATCCACCGACGCTCGCCATGCGGCTCGCCGCAGCCACGGCCCATCTGCAAACGGTGACAAACGCTTGCGAGGCAGCCACGATCGCCAAGCAGCAAGCCGACAAGAACTTAGTCGCCACGAATACCGCGGCCGAAAAGCTCGCCGCGGCGCTGCAGGCCGCCAACGGAAATCTGGCGGCCGCCCAGGCGACGCTCGACGGGGCGAAGAAAACCGTCGCCGAAAAACTCGCAGCCGGCAACGCTGCCGCGGCCGGGGTCAAGCAAGCCACCGCCGCGCTCAAACCCGCCTCAGCAGCCGTTGCCGAGGCCGAAGCCGAACTTTCCGCGGCTCGCGAGGCCAATGCCGATACGGCTACCGCCGAAGCGAAGCTCACCGCGGCAACCGAGCAGGTCAAGCAAGCTGTCACCGCAATCGAAACGGCCCAGGAGGCACTGAAAACATCGCGCGAAGCAAGCCAAGCGGCTGAGTCTGTCCAAACGACAGCAAGTGCCAGAGTTGCGGCGGCCCAACAGCAAGTCGAAGCGTCGCAGACGGCCATCAGCGAACACGCCAATCGCCTGCAGGCTGCCCAAGCCAACGTGGCCGCCAAGCAGCAAGCCATCGCTGCACAAGAAGCAGCCATCGCGGCCGCCAAACAGACGATCGAGAAGATCAAAGCCGATCAGGCCGCCTTCGCCGCGGCGCAGGAATTGCTTACCGCTGCGATCGCCGCTGCGGATCAAACGATCGCAGCGAAGGCTGAACTGCTGACCGCCGCGCTGATGGCGCAAGAGCTGGCCGCCGGCGAGTTCGCCACCCGCCAGGCCGCCACCAATGAAGCCGCCAACAAACTGGCCGCCGCACAAGCGGAATTCGACGCGTTGAAAAAACAGCAAGACGAAGCCCAGGCCGTCACCATTCAAAGAGCTCAAGCGACCCGCGCTGCCGGGTTGGCCCACCTCCGCGCCCAAGCCGCCGCCGACCAAGCGAAAGCAGACAAAGAACTTTTTGAACAATCGCAAACCATCCGGGTGGAGTACGCCGAGCAGTGAGCCTCCCTCCCCAGCGATTCTATCGTCCGTCGAACAAGTTTGTGGTTCGAACCACGCCACCAATCTTGCCAGCATCGGTCCTGCAGGCTGAAGTTCTCGCGACCCGCTAGAGCCGCTCTCATACCCCGCCCATAATCATTCCCTCCGCAGTCACCGCCTGAATATCTATCCACGTCAGAGAGTCATGTCGCCAAAAGTTCGCATTCGCAAGAGTTTCGCCCTATCGGGATTCGTTCTTGTTTTTGTCTCGCTGTTCTCGACCTTGTTTTCAG
>CAXMSB010000256.1:0-5206 GCA_964195615.1 uncultured Granulosicoccus sp.
AGACATCGATATGTTCAGATCTCGCCAACAAGAACGGATCTTCCGTAATGACAGGCTTGCCTCGGAGTATGGCATCGTCGAGTGCCGCCTGCGTGTCAGCTGAAACGACATCTTCTTGCCCCGAATAGTTGTAGACATGGAGCGACCGCTCAGGCTTTCGGGAGTACACGGCAGACAGTCGCATTCCGGGGATGCTATTGACAATCTGGTTGGTCAGCCCCTGCGCCATGAATCCTGCGCCAACCAGCCCGACACGAATCGGCCGTCCTTCTTCTTCTCGCGCTCTCAACGCGGTATCAACCAAAATCATTGCGAGTATCTCCTGTCCATCAAACGGTCATTCGCCTCTTGACCTCAGACTCGCCTGTCTTGAGCAGTTCGAATCTTTGATCTTTTTCCGAGACCACAGCGACGGGCAATGGCCAGTCGAGACCCAAGGCCGGGTCGTTATACATGAGCCCACCTTCGGCTGCCGGCGTGTAGAACTCCCCGACTTGGTAGCTGGTCTCCGTGTTGTCGCGCAGCACTTGGTAACCATGAGCGAAGCGCTCTGGGACATAAAGAGCCCTGTGGTTCTCCTCGGACAGCTCTACGGAAATGTGTTCGAGGTAAGTCGGACTCTCGGGCCGCAGGTCGACGATGATGTCGAGAATTGCACCGCGAGTGCATCGCACGAGTTTGGTTTCAGCCGCCGGCGGGTATTGGAAATGCATGCCTCGTAACGTGCCCTTCCTATGATTGAAGGCGAGATTCGCCTGCGCGATCACGGGCTTCAGGCCGTGTTCTTCGAACTCATTCTGACAAAAGGCACGCGCAAAAAAACCCCGTTCGTCCTCCAAACGGTTGATTTCTATGATGAACGCCCCAGACAGCTTTGTTTCGTTAAATAGCATCGGTGTTCAAATCCTTCAGCCCTCAGGTCCAGTAGAACTGATCGTCTACCTGTCCGGTTCTCAACAGATACTCCAGCTGCTTGAGACGAGTAAAGGCACGGAACTCGAAGGTATCATCTGACATTGCGATACGCTCGAAGACCTTCCTAAGCTGCTCGGCCCCTTTCTTTGCATTCCACTGGCACTCAAAACCAGGTAAGCGCTCGGAAATCTTCTTGAATGACACTCTGTAACTTCGGTTATCGGCATCCGCGGGTCCGAAGGAAACCTCACATCCTGGGAACGCGTCGGCGACTATCTGCGCAATGTCGCGAACCCGGTAATTGTCACCATCATGACCAACGTTGAAAACCTCGCCGCGCACCGCACTCGCCGGCGCCACGAGAGCGCAACGAATCGCCTCGCAGATATCCAGAATATGAACCAAGGGCCTCCATGGAGTGCCGTCGCTGGTCATCGCGATCCTGCCCGTTGTCCAGGCCAAGCCAGCGAGATTATTCAACACGATATCAAAGCGCATCCTTGGTGACGCGCCATAGGCCGTGGCGTTACGGAGCATCACTGGACAGAAATCCGAATCTGCCAACTGCTTGAGGTCCTTCTCCACAGCTACCTTGCACTCTGCGTAGGCGGTCTGGGGGTCCACCGCGGACTCTTCAGTCAGCCAATCGCCCTTTCCTATCCCGTACACGCTGCACGAAGAGGTATAGACAAACCTGCTTGCACCGCATTTCTTCGCGAGCTTTGCAAGATGTATGGAACCGTGATGATTGATGTCGTGCGTTACCTCGGGGTTATTCGCGCCGAGCGGGTCATTGGAAAGCTCCGCCAAATGCACCACTGCATCGATGCCCTCCAAGTCTGATTCGACAACGCGTCTAAGATCCTGAGCAAACACAGTCGGAGTCCGGGGCATCTCCGTATTGCTCGTGTAAAGCCATCCATCACGGTAATACCCGGTATCGATTCCAACGACGTCCAGGCCCGCACCAATCAGAAAAGGCGCGAGAACCGATCCAATATACCCATCGACACCAGTGACTAGTACCTTCATGCGACCATCCTCAAACAAAAGTAATTGAACTTGTATTGCATCGCAACGCCACCAAGCGGGATGCAACGGATCTACACCCAAAACGGTTGTAATTGCATCTTCCGGCGCTGATCATCGTCTAGGGGCTCCTCTGCGTACAGCTAAGGGAGCTTATTCGCGGGCTGCATTGCGAGAATTTCCGATATCCGGCCGGCCAGGACCTCGCCGAGGCGGCGGTGACCATCAGCGTTGAAGTGACAGAAGTCGATGACAACGGACGGCTGCTCCTCCAGTAACTTGGCCCCATCCAGAAGCGCCACATGACTTTCAGCCGCCACCTGCCGCATGATGTCGTTGTAATCAGTGTCCAGGCGAATCAAGGTGCCGCCGGAAAAAGAACGGTAGACCGAGCGGGACACAGCAACTTCGGCCGCCTTCGCTTTGTCGCCCTTCGCTTCATACGCCTTTGCAAGATAGACGCGCGCCAATTCGGAGAACATCGTGTGCGATCTCACGGTGGCGTTCAGGTAGGCAATCGCCATGTCGTAGTCGCGCTGCGCAAGGCTTGCGATTCCTCTCTTCAAGTGATCGGACAGCAGCGGGTCGTCTCGCAGAAGAACGAAGAGCACCGGGATGCCCAAACGTTTTGTTTCCGCAGCAATCTGGGAAAGGTTGCGGCGGTATGAGTCCTCGTCGACGCGCGGCATGACTCCGACAACGTCTATCTCGGTAACGGGCCCTGGCGCCAATCCGACCTTCGTCATGAAGAGGCGCAGACCCCGATAGAAATGAGACATCTCCAGAAAGCCTGCGATACCGGCCGCCGCACTTCGGGAGGATTGGTAGACGCGCTGGAACTCTGCCGGGCCATCGACGGCCTCCGGTTGCAGCACATAGCGCCGGTCGTTGAAGTTGAACGAGACCACGACGAGATCCGGCTTGAGAAGGGGAAGTTGCTTCTCGAGAACCATGCGTCCCTGATACGACGTGTAGCCCACGACGCCGAGATTGATTGCGTCGACACCCGGCAGGAGGTTCTCTGCAACTTCCGCGAATGAGGCCGGGGTGGCAACACCCCAGCCAAACGTGTTGGAGTCGCCGACGAAGACGACCTTCTTGTTGCCCGATGAGGCAGCGACTTGAGGCGAGTCGACGGCGAAGTAGCCCTCCGCATCGAACTCGCGATCGGCCAATCCGACGGAACCCTCGTAGCCAGGTTTCTTTTCCCATCCCACCGTCGGGGAATAGATCAGCCACTGCTCCGGGGTCGTGTCCTGTTTCCAGACGATGTCCTTATGAACAGTGCTCCCGACGCGTCCAAGCAGTTCGAGCGCTACCAGCATGCCCGCAGACGCGAGCACCTTGAATGAGACGTTCTTCATTCGAGCCTTTCCCATTTTGCCACGCCCGGGAATAGCAGCTTCAAATGCACTGCTTCAAAATAGCAGCGTCACATGCACTGCTTCAAGATGAGAATGTCCAAGACCGTCGCGCCTCGTATAGAGTTTGCCTTACATATCCCCACAGGCAGAGGTAGCCGGCGACGGCCTGGGCTCGTTCTTGCGCGGGAGGGCCTGGCAGGTACTCTGTTTTCGTAGACTTGGAGCAAAGAGTATGAAAGTCGTGTTGTTCTGTGGCGGCCTAGGGCTGCGCTTGAGAGACTACTCGGACGCCGTCCCGAAGCCTCTGGTCCCTGTCGGTCCGCAGCCGATGCTATGGAACGTGATGCGCTACTACGCGCACTATGGCCACAAAGACTTCATCCTTTGTCTTGGACACCAGGGCGAAGCGATCAAGCGCTTCTTCCTTGGATACAACGAGGCCATGGGAAACGACTTCACCATGAGTGAGGGCGGCGCTGCGATCGAGCTCCACAGCAGGGACATCCAAGACTGGAAAATCACCTTTGTAGACACAGGCCTCACCTCGAACATCGGCCAGCGGCTAAAGGCGGTGCAAGAGCACCTCCAGGGGGAGGACGTCTTCCTCGCGAATTACAGCGACGGCCTGACCAACCTGCCGTTCGACGACTATCTCTCTTTTGCGCTGGAGCAAGACAAGGTCGCTTGCTTTGTCTCTGTGAAGCCAGCTACGACCTTTCACGTGGTTCAGAGAAACGCCAACGGTCTCGTTACCGACATCCAGCCGGTGTCTGCAAGCACGAGGATCAACTGCGGCTACTTCGTTCTCAAACAAGAAATCTTCGACCACATGGAGACGGGCGAGGAGCTCGTGGTCGAGCCGTTCGGCCGACTGATCGAGAAGAAGCAGCTGGTCACCCACGAGTATGACGGCTTTTGGGAGTGCATGGACACTTTCAAGGACAAGCAACAACTCGACGATATGTACGCGCGAGGGGACACGCCCTGGGCCGTGTGGAAGTGAGCCGCGTGCCTTCTTTGACCTTCCAGCCCAGCACGAAATCCGGCGAAAGCATGCGCGTGCTGTGCCTGGGCGCACACGCGGACGACATCGAAATCGGTTGCGGGGGCACCGTGCTCCATTTTCTCAGCGCACGACCCGAAACCGAGGTCGACTGGGTGGTCTTCACGTCAGACGGCACACGCGCACAGGAAGCTCGCCGCGCCGCCGAGGCCTTTCTCCAACACGCGGCAACCTCACGTGTGACCGTACTCGACTTCGAGGATGGGTTTCTACCCCACCGATGGGATGCGGTGAAGCGGCAGTTCGAAGAGATCAAGTCCAAGTGCGACCCGGACTTGATTTTCACGCACCACGAGCACGACCGGCACCAAGATCATCGTTTGGTGAACGAGCTCACCTGGAACACCTTCCGGAATCACGCGATCTTAGAGTACGAGATCCCCAAGTTTGACGGCGACCTTGGGAACCCATCCGTGTTCGTTCCGCTCGACGAGTCGGAGGTCGGCCGAAAAGTGGAGGTGCTCCTCGACTGCTATCAGACCCAGCGGGACAAGCACTGGTTCGATGAAGAAACATTTCGTTCTCTTTGTCGGATTCGCGGTATGGAGTGCCGCTCGCCTTCGGGCTATGCCGAGGCCTTCCATGCTCGCAAGCTCGTTCTTCTTTAGAAGTCGTACGATGTCGTGATCGGGTTGCTTCAAAATGGGCTTTATTAGGGCGTTCAACATCGTAATGGTGGTTCTCTTCGTGCTTGCGGCGTCGGTGCAACTCAACGATCCGGATCCGCTCGTTTGGATCTCACTCTATCTGTCGGCAGCCGTGTTTTGTGTCGCTCATGCGTTCCAAAAACTCCCGTCATACTGGGCGGCGGCCTTCGCGCTCGTCGCGTTCCTAT
>CAXMSB010000257.1:0-1951 GCA_964195615.1 uncultured Granulosicoccus sp.
AGCAATGCGATCATAAAGAGTCTGCTTAGTTTCATGGTTCCCTCTCCTCTGCTCTAGCCGAGCCCCGTTGCACTACCACCTGTGATGTAGGGCCGGCAATACGCGTCTAGTATTCAGTTTCCGCAAAAACACCTCACGCACACGAGAGGAAGCGCGCGTATGCCTAGAGGACGGCGCGGCAAAGCCCAAGGTTCTTGCCGAAGTTCCTCTAGTGAAAAAGCGCGACAAGGCCGTCTGCGACTCAATCCGATAGCGCGGCGTTGGTCGTCGCAACGCGGCTTCCTGTAGCGCTGATTTCCTTCCGCGAGTACGATTCCGACGTTCTCATGATTTCGGCAGAGTTCGATGACTTCGACGCCTTCGCGACCACTGTCGGCGAAGTGGACGGCGTTATGCTGCTCCAGAACCCAACGCGCCGTAGCTGGAGCCTCAGCGCCGCGGAACTCTCTGGGGTTCACATCCAACTGGGGCGCCTGGGCAGCGGCAACATCTTCGAGGGGCAATCCTGGGCCCATGGAACTGTGTTCTACCTACCGCTCACAGACACATGCACCTATTTGGGATGGGGAACACCCATCGAAAAAGATGCAGTCATGATTGCGGCGCCGAGCACTGATTTTTTGATCAGCACGGCGTTCGAGCACGACTGGTGCTCGATTTTCGTTCCGACCGTCGATTTCGCCAGTGGAAGCGACCGAGACGAGCCGTCGTTGACTTCAGAAAGGGTAACCTCTCAAATCACGCGCCCCAACCGTCAAACCGCGGATCGGTTTCGTACGTCTGTGTTGGAGCTGATGGCCATCGCCGCCAAGTACCCACGATTCGAATCCTCACTTGCATCGATCACCGCTGCGGCGGGATTGCGACAGCTGACGAATGAAATTCTCGGGCAGCCACAAGCGGGCGAGCCTCAGCGGACCGGACGACCTAAGGTCTCACGACGGGAAATCATCCGTCGGTCCTCTGAGCTGTTCGAGGAGCAGTCCGCCAAGCTCCTGTCCGTGGGCGAATTGGCCGCAGCCGCCAAAGTGTCCGAACGAACACTCCAAACGGCCTTCAAGGAGTGTTACGGAGTAGGGCCGACTCAGTACCTTCGACTGAGAAACCTTCACAGGGTTGAGCGTGCCTTGCGTGCAGCGGATCCCGAAGAGACAACCGTTGCCGACGTGCTCTTTCAACACGGGGAGTGGCAGTTTGGCCGTTTCGCTGCGCGGTATCGCCGACTGTTTGGCGAGCTCCCGTCGGAAACCCTGCAAGCCCGTCGTCCTATTGTGCAGGTGCCGTCAGACTGACAACCGCGCACGGCGAGCTTGAACCAGGACGACCAAGAGGAGAGTCTTCATGGTGCGGTCAGGAAGATTCGACCTCCTGTTTCACGGCAGCGAACAGCGCGTGCATCGACCACGCTTCAGCAAGCTCCCGATTCACATCAGGGATTTGTGACATTGTCATAAGAATGTCCGGTAACGCGTTTTGCTCGTGTTCTTTGGACGTGTTCTGATCGATACCTGTCCGCGAAACCGCTCGAGAATCGTCCAAATCGGGTGAACGGCAACCTGTTCGATTCCCACCGCCTCCACCAAACAAGCGCAATGATTGCCGCGGGTTAGCGTTTTGAGAAACGCATATGTCATAAGAAATGTCATAAATCCGCCCCGGCAACCGCTCCGGATCGACCCGGAGACAGCTCACCGCTTCGCAAAGCGCCGGCCATTCCCACGCCGTGTAGACGTCGATGATCGCGCCCCTCGCGTTGTGCGTGATCTGCTCGAGCACGTCGCTGCGGGCGCCGCTGCTGCGTGCTGCCGAGATCATGAAGGTAGAGGCATGAACGACATCACCCGCTGGATCGTCCAGAACGCCGCCAGCCCGCCGATCGTGTAAGGGACCACGCGCCAGGCACCCTCAGGTGCCGTCAGCGGCAACCTCTTCAGCAGGGCGAAAAGAACCA
>CAXMSB010000258.1:0-8171 GCA_964195615.1 uncultured Granulosicoccus sp.
GTCACAGTCCCCGTAGCTGTTACTAGCTGATTGCTGGTCATCACTTCGGCGACGGGTAGACTGTTATCCTCGAGAAACCGCAGATCGCGGCGGGTAATGATGCCTGCTAGCTTGCCCCCCTCGGTGATCGGAATGCCCGAAACACGCGACTGCTCCATCGTTTCGCGGGCGGTAGCAACGCTGGCATCGGGCGGCAGCGTGATGGGGTCGACGATGATGCCGTTGGCCGTCCGTTTGACTTTGTCGACTTCCTCGGTCTGCGACTCGATCGGCATGTTCTTGTGAATCACACCGAGGCCGCCCTCCTGGGCCAGCGCGATCGCCATCGGGCTGGTCGTGACCGTATCCATGGGCGAACTAAGAATCGGCAGCTTCAGCGGAATCCGCGCCGTAAGTCGCGTCGACAGATCGACTTCCGAAGGCACGACCGTGCTGTAACGCGGTTCGATCAAGACGTCGTCGAAGGTCAGGCCGGTTTCGAGAAGCTTGTCCTGCATCGGGCGGAACTCCACAGGCGGGGGCGGGAGAATCTCGCATTGTCCCACTTCGGAGGGTCGATGACAAGCGGTCGACGAGAGGCAGAGCACGACTTCAAAAGCCTCTCGCACACGCTATCCCCCAGCGAGCCGGCTCGTCCCCGAGCCCGGCCGGAGAGGTCATTCCACAAAAAAACCGGGGGCCGATTCACGATGGAATCGACCCCCGGTGGGAAATCAAACTTCTGGGCCTGACCCTAGTAGGTGAGAATCATATCACAAGCCGTGTTGTTCACGCTAAAGTCAGTCGCGGGGATCCAGTCCTGGCGATACTCTGGACGAATCACCAGGTTGTCGAGCAACTTGATGTTGACGCCAGTGGTGTACTCGTAGTTCGAGACCTGGTCATTTCTCCACCACTCGATACGGGTACCAAAGGAGACCGCATCGTTAAAGTTGTAGAACAAGTACTGGTTGATGCCGATGTCCTCGTCGCTGATGTTGTCAATCTTCTTGTAGTCAGTCTGGAAGACATAGTTCAAAGAATCGGTTACCGTAACGTCAAACACGACGCTACTCGATTGGTTGTCGGTATCGCCACCTGTGTTGATAGCTCCAAAGTTGCCGTACGAGCTGAAGGCCGAGAGGCTTACCGCGTCCAACAGGTCGACGGAGAAGCCACCAAGAAAGCTGTTACCGGAGTTGACGTTGTCGAAACCAGTATCCCAACCAAGCGTCCAACCACCGTACAGCGTCATGTTCTCGAACCCGGAGTACTTGCTCATAACACCCGTGTGGGTGAACGGCTCGCTGTTGAACATGGTCAGCGAGTGGCTAAAGAAGAAGTTCTGCGGAGCAGGCACGACTTCGTAGCCAATCAGCGTGAAGAAGTGACCAATCTTGAAAGACAAGTCGCCCATGGCCACTTCACCGTACAACTGAGGAATCGCCCAGCCGTAGGTGCCGTGGTCCAGGGAAGCGTCGAACGTACCGAAGCCAGGCGTGCCTGCTCCGGGATTGCCAAAGGATTGCGTCTTTTGAGCATCGACACCATAGATCACATCGGCACGGAAACCGACGTCAAAACCGCACGAGCCGTCAGCTTCTTTACCGACGTAGAACCACTGCTGGTGCAGGTTAAAACGGTTCGGCGAGTCGAGGAAGGAACCTAGCGACCCATTCGAACCTTGCGGCGACAGAGGAACGGTGTCATCGGTCCAACCAAACTGTGTCCATCCACCAACGTCCCAAGCATCGATTCCCAGCATCGCGGAAAGGCTCATCCCTTCGACGATTCCAGGGCCCATGCCGCTGAACAAACCGCTACCACCGCAGCAGCCAGAGCCGCAATCGCAGCATCCGTCGCCGCAGCAGTCATCGCCGCAGCAGCTGTCGCAACCCACGGGCACGACGTTCTGATCATAAGACCACTGTCCCTGGCCGGGCTCCGCAAAAGCGGGAGCTGTGGCCATCGCGAGAACAGCGATTCCGACTGTCCATGTCTTGTAGTTCACCTCGGAGCTCCTTCTGCTTTTGCCCTGTTGCACGCCTGGTTCCAACCAGTAAAACAGCAGGGCAAGGTCTATTGAGCGAATTGCCAACTCGTTGGCCAGGGGGATCGACAACACGACCCGATTCGCGGGATTTCCATCCGCCTCGCAGTCATGTATCGACCCTGTTCTCAGCAGGAGTCGAGCCGGCACATCCTGTTTAGAGAGAAAACTAGGAAGAATTGTCTCAAATCTGGCAGACCTTGCGGGTTGAAACGAATCCCCCGCGCTGGCGGGCGATTCAAGCGGCATTTCATCTTGCCTGTCGACCTAACTGCCTGCCATCAAGGTGGCAGCAATCCGCAAAGTCGCCGCAAATTCACGCGCACCAAGAGAGGGCGACGTCCGTGGGAAAGGTCCTAGAGAACTGCAAGGTCGCTGCTTGCTTTCGCCGTCATTCCGAGGTCCGCCGAGGAGTCTCTGTCGTGACGCGGTTTGCCTGGGCCACGGAGATCCCTCGGCGGACCTCGGGATGACAGGAGACGGACTTTGCAGGTTCTCCTGCGGGAAAGATACTGGTGCTCTGACAACATAGAATGTTGGCAATCACAAAGCACTTAGTGGCTGTGAAGAGCCTGCATCTCATCCGGAGCAGGATTGATCAGCGTCCAAGAACTAACCAACCAGACCACCTCATTCTTCGGGCCCAGCTTTCGCTTCAGCATCAAGGAGAGTTCAACCTGCTCGGCGTGCGTTCCGGCAGCCTCGAACCGGAAGGCAACTTCGGGATCTCTTCCGGCCCAAAAAAACACCCCTTCGGTAGAGCGAAACAGCACCTCCGAAGAATCCGGTGCGGGCTCGACGGCGTGGACCAGCGGGTCGAGTCGCAGCATTCCGACCGCCACATCTCGGTCGAAAGGCGGTGGGGGAACGTCTCGTCCTGCCGGTTGCGGACGTAAGTTCATCACCGCCGAGGGAGTCATCACATCCAGCGCCTCATCGATTCGACCGGTCGACACCGACGAAAGCCACTTCTGAGCTGCGACGCTGGCAAGACGAATCGACAGACTATCGCGGACGTAAACATGCGCAAACGCCGCCACGGCAAAGACGATTGCCAGCACAAGTCCAGAACGAGCCAGCAGGCTCCCGGTCAGGGCACCTGCCGACGAGCGTATCTTGGCCAAAGCCAACAAGGCGACTGCAATCGCAATCAAAGGGATCGCTACGAGTACCGGCGCAATAAACGCCAGCACGGAGCAGAGCCCCAGCAAGAACGCCGCCACGGCCAGCGTGCTCAGGGAACGATACTGCCCCAGTTCGTCCACGCTACGTGGATTGTCTGTCAGATCGCTGGACACCTGAATCCATCCTTTGAAAGAGTGTGTTGAGTCGCAATTATCTTCGCCAGAAATTCTGGAATCAATCCTCTACCGCGTGGCTATCGACTCTTCGGGAAGAAATCCGACTGCACGCCTTCGGCCTCCGCGAATCGCTTGACCACGTTGTGAAACGGTGCCCGGGCATAGGTGAACGTCGTCCTCTGCCAGTCGGCCGCCTCGGCAACCGGCCACTGGCCCGCGTTGGCGGGAATCCGCTCCATCGTGTAGGCGACGAAGCTCGCGAACATCACCGCCACGAACAAAGCCATCAGCGGCCCGGCTATTTTCTCCAGCGGAGGTACAAATTTCACGCGGGTCTGCGAAGCCTTCTCGAAGAGCACCCGCATGAGAGTTATCGACAGGGCAAACACGCCCCACACGCCGGCGAAGATGCAATGCCAGGCATACTCATCAGCGGCGTCCGCCTGGTCGATGATATACAGGCCCAGGGGAATGCCGCCCAAAATCGCGAACAGCCCAGCCAGGATGACGCACAGCAGCAGAACCGTATTGTTCCACAGGCCTTCGCCGATCGTCATTGCCAGACCAGCGAAGAAGACGCCCCCTAACAGGATCGTAAGGTACAGCATGGCTATTTCTCGAAAGGGGTTCTGTGAATAGTCAGGGACGACTATTGTTTGAGCACTCTCATTAGTTCGGGGATCGAAGTCACTCCTTTGGCCACCAACAAAATGCCTTCTTCCTGCAACAAACGCTGATGCGAGGCGCGGGCGGCCTTCTTCAACAGATCGAGTTTCGGCTGCTTGACGAGGATCTCTCGTATCTGGTCGTTGACCACCAACAGCTCGAAAATCCCGGTCCGGCCCTGATAACCCATGCCTTGGCAAGCGCGACACGGCTTGTCGATCTCTTCGGGTTTAGGTGGACGATACAGTTGCTCCACTTTGCCGGTCGGAATGCCCATTTTCTTCAGGACCTCCGGCGGAGGCGTGTAACCGACCTTGCAATCGGGACACAACAGTCGGATCAATCGCTGGTAGAGCACCGCCTTGATGACGGGAGCGAACTCCTTGGCCGGCACCTTCATCTGCAGGATACGCAGCAACGCTTCGGCCGAGTCTTTGGCTCGAATGCTGGTGACAACCAGCCGCTCGTCGTTGACCTCGTTCAGCAGCAGTTGTACCGACTCGAGATTCACCAAATCGCGACAGACGTAAACATTGGGGTACGCGCGAATCAACTTCGGCATGAGCGTGGCGGGCGATTCATCGGCCGACGCGTCGTACGTATGCACGTCGATGTTCTGGATTTCCACTTCACGGTGACTCACCTCTTCGATCGCCACGAAGTCGCGCATCAACCGATCAGTCTCTTCCAGCGAGACATTCATGATTGTCGTAAGCCCCCCGCCGGGCATGGTCGAGAAAACAACCACGCCCTGGTCAACCGCCATCATCTCGGACCATTGCTCCTGGATCGCCTCGCGCATGCCCAACTCGGCATAGGAATTGAAGTGATGCTGCTCGCCGCGAAGTGTCAGCACAACCTGTTCGCCTGTGGCAACACCCTTGCTCGTCACGGGGCAGAGATAGCTATGGCCTTCGTACTTGGCGCCGAACTGTCCTCGCTGCTTTTTCCGTCTCTCGGTGATATCCATATTGGCCAAGGTCTTGATCACCGCCAACATCACGTCGCTGGATTCCCGATCGCGAGCTTCCCCATTGTGCCAAACGCCGTCGGTCTCGAGCCGGACATTGACTGCCTGCTGCGTGAAGTCGAGCAGCATCCGCTCGCCGCGCCGTTCAACCATTTCGACAATCAAGTCTTTGACAAGCGAATAGCCAGGCGAGTTGCGCGCCTGGAGAAGATTGGCGTTGTCGGAGGTGGCATCCTTGGCGCCCATCGCATACAGATCGACGGGAGCACCCTTCTCATAATCCGCCTTGCGATCAGCGCTGACCTTCACCCCCACGTTGCTCAGCAAACTGGCAATAACGAAGCGAAACCAGGAACCGGTCAGAACGGTCAGATGGGGCTCGACGTTCTTGTTATGCACCACGACGTAGGGAATCCACGTCCCCAGGAAGAGGACAAACATGATCGGAGCACCAATGACCGTGGCCACCGGCAAGAATACCAGCAGCAGGGTGATAGCCGCGAACGGGAAAAAGACGATCGCGTTCCACTTCATGTGGCCCAGTTTGTAAACCTGCGCATCGCGGTTGACCCAATCGGTAGCGCTAACCCACATCCACACGAGCACGAACAGCAGGAAGACCTTCAGCAGCACCGGCAGGTTGAGCTCCAGGCCCTGGACCTGCTGGACGAGCGTTTTGCCTCCTTCCTGTGCGCCACGCTCCAAATTTGCCTTGGCTGTTCGTGGCGAGGCCTGCTGCCGATTCTGGCGGCCGGGCCCCTTGTTGAGCGTATCGCCCGCAATTTCGCTTTGCGCCCCCTGGACTGCCTGTATTTCGGCCAAGCTGGATTGGGCCCAGGCCGTTCGCTGCACGGCCAGCCCCAGAAAAGAAGTCGCGGCAAGCAGGATGGCCGCAGTAATCGGTGCGTGAGATCGAATCATTCGCCGCATCAAACCATTCCACCTTGGGCAACATCGATACCCTTGAGCACCATTTTCAACTGTTCGCGGTTGGGAGCCACTTCCATGGCCACCTCACGATCAATCATCTCCTCGTCGACCAGTTTCTTCAAACTCTGCGTAAAGTCTTGCATACCGTCTTCGGCGCCCACGCGAATCGCGTCGGTGAGACGATGATCTTCTTCTTCCAGGATCAACTTTCTTACCGTCGGGGTAAAGGTCATGACCTCGATCGTCGGCACCCGGCCCACGCCGGGCTTGATCGACTTGAGTAGCTTCTGGGCGACAATCCCCTTCATGTTCATGGCAATCGCGCTACGCAGGGCGCTGTGCATTTCCTGTGGGAACAAGTCGAGGATACGGCCGATCGTCGAGGCGGCCGTCGAGGCATGGATCGTACCAAACACCAAGTGACCCGTCTCGGCGGCATGGATCGCGGTCATGAATGTTTCCTTGTCCCGCATCTCGCCCACCAGCATCACGTCGGGGTCTTCCCGCACGGCGTGCTTCATGCCGATTTCGAAATCGACAACGTCCAAGCCGATTTCACGCTGATTGATGAGGCACTTCGCTTCGGTAAAGACAAACTCGATCGGGTCTTCCAGCGTAAGAATATGTTTGCGATAGCGATGGTTGATCCAATTGAGCATCGAGGCAATCGTCGTGCTCTTGCCCGAACCGGTCACGCCGGCCAACAGGATCATCCCTTGGTCGTAGGTACAAAGCCGCTCCATCGAATTGGGCAGGTTGAGCCCCTCGAAGTCGGGAATCCAACTGTTCACACGTCGGGCCACCATGCCGATGTGCCCCAGTTGCTGCAGCAAGTTGACGCGGAACCGCCAATCGGTGCCGTCCACTTCCATCATGTGGGCAAAGTCCGCGCCGCCGTCCTTGTCAAAAATCTTCCGGCTGCGCTCGTTCATCAGCGGAAAGCAGAGCCGCACCATTTCCTCGTCGTCGATCGGTCCGCGATTCATGGGCCGGAGCGAGCCGTCGACGCGCACCATCGGCGGTTTGCCCACCTTGAGGTGCAAATCGCTGGCTTCCAGCTTCACGCAGGCGCGAAACAGCTTGTTGATCTCTAGTTCTTGATGACGACCGACAAAACTGTCGTAGTCTGATTCGCTAATAGAGCTTTGGGGCATATCTCTTGTTCCTCCGGCGGCAGCATCTCGATTGTAGGAGGCGCCTCCTACATCTTACGCCACCATTCGCACGGCTACGCCGTGCTCGGCCATCACACGCTTCGTTTCCTGAATCGTAAACTCGCCAAAGTGAAAAATACTCGCCGCCAACGCCGCGTCGGCCTTGCCGATCGTCACCGCTTCGGCCAAATGCTCGGGGCAGCCCGCCCCGCCGCTCGCCACCACCGGCACCGACACCGCTTCGCTTACCGCCCGGGTAATCTCCAAGTCGTAGCCATCCTTCGTCCCGTCGGCGTCCATGCAGGTGAGCACGATCTCACCCGCGCCGAGCTCCACCACCTGGCGAGCCCAGTCAACCACTTCCAGCCCCGTGCCGATGCGGCCGCCGTTGATGTGAACTTCCCATACCTCGCGACCGTCGTGCATCACCCGCTTGGGGTCCATGTTCACGACAATACACTGACTGCCGAATCGCAACGCCGCCGCCCGCACGAACTCGGGATCGCGCACCGCGGCGGAGTTGATCGAAACCTTGTCGCACCCCGCCAGCAGCAGGTTGCGGATATCTTCCAAGTTGCGGATGCCGCCGCCAACGGTCAACGGCATGAACACCTGCTCGGCCGTACGCTGGACGACGTCCAAAATAATGTCACGATCTTCGTGGCTGGCCGTGATGTCCAGGAACACCAGCTCGTCGGCACCCTCTCGCTCGTAACGAGCGGCCACCTCGACCGGATCGCCCGCGTCGCGGAGGTTCAAAAAATTGGTCCCCTTCACCACGCGGCCCTGTTTCACGTCCAAGCAAGGAATCACTCGTTTGGCAAGCATAAGGAGGCTGGAGGGAGGAGGCTTGAGGCTGAAGGGGAAAGGGAGATGCGACGCAGAGCCCAAAGCCTCCGGCCTAGAGCCTACAGCCTCGAGTCTCTGCCGAAGTTCCGTAAACCCTGTATTTTAAGTACGTTTCAGGAGCTAGTCAACTAGGCGGTAGGGCCGTGCAGGAGGACTGCAAAGCCGGTCCTTGCCCTTGCTGTCTTTCCGAGGTCCGCCGAGGAATCTCCATCGCGGTGCGGGTTGGCGCGGCTCAAGAGATGGGATGAAGTCGTACAAAGGCACCAAATCCG
>CAXMSB010000259.1:0-5220 GCA_964195615.1 uncultured Granulosicoccus sp.
GATTGTTGGGTAAAGAGAAGGTCGCGCCTGTGATCAAGTCCAATGCCTACGGACATGGTCTCAGAGAAGTGTATGAAGTCCTCAAGAAAGAGCGACCTTCCTGGCTCTGTGTGGCCTATCTTCATGAGGCACAGGCCTTGCGAGATTGGGGATACGAAGGGCGACTCTTGATGGTGGCTCCAGTTCTGGAGGACGGATTTGCCGAAGCGTGCAAACTCCGCACTGAAATTATGGTCGGCGACTGGAACTTACTGGAACACTGGCTAGCGGCGGAAGAGAAGCCGGCCATTCACATCAAACTGGATACTGGCATGTCGCGTCAGGGCTTCATGCCGGCCGAATCAGCCCACGTTGCCGAGCGACTCCGCGAACACAAGTCCCAAGTGGCTGGGATTTGTACCCATTTTGCCAACGCGGAAGACAGCCCGGAGTGCCTTTATTCAAAGCTTCAATTAGAACGACTACAAAATGCGGACAAAGTCTTTCGGCAGCAGGGACTGACAACGCTCACACATGCAGCGTCGAGCACATCAAGCCTGCTGTTGGACGAAAGCCACCTGGGTCTCGGGCGAGTCGGTATTTCGCTCTATGGATTTTGGCCTTCTGCGTGGACAAAGCGTACCTATTCGAAGTTGCATCGAGAGAGCGTGGAGTTAAAGCCCGTGCTGAGTTGGAAGACAAAGATTGTTAACATCAAGATGATCTCCGCAGGCACGCCTGTTGGCTATGGTTGTACCTACCGAGCGAAGAAGGCCATGAGGATTGCCGTTCTGCCGGTGGGATACAATGAGGGTTACCCACGTCTGGCTGGGATGCACGACAGCTACGTCTTGGTCCATGGCAAACGCTGTCGGTTGATCGGTCGGATTTCAATGAATTTGATGACGATTGATATTAACGACGTGGAAGACTCGGCCTGTGGCGATACGGTCACGTTGATCGGATCCGACGGAGGAGAAACGATCCGTGCGGAAACGGTGGCCGATTGGGCCAAGACCATTCACTACGAACTAACAACCAAACTCCATCCGGCCATCCCCCGCCACATTCTACGACAGAATGCAAATCACAATTAAAATCGGGTCTTCCTCACTTTAGTGAAGCGCGGACTCTTGTTATCTCAATGAATTTTACCTGTATCCAGCGCTTGGCCGATGCCCCTCTAGAGAGCTTGGAGTTATAGCATGATATCGGTAGCCGCTGTAGTTGCTTGGACAGGAAATCCGCCCGGTGACGGCGTGTTGAAATCTCTGCAGGATTGCCCTGCCGTCAGCGAGACGGCGCTGGTGGTGCCGACCGATCTAACCGCACCGTCCGGGCAGCACGCCATCCTGAACACAACAAGCTTGTGGTCCACCTCGGCAGTTGTCGACGCGTTGCGGTGGTTCGAGCGCACCGGCGCGACGCATCTGCTGTGGGTCTTGTCGCCGTCGCCCAACTTCACGGAGAGAGAACTCCGACGGCTCGTTGACTGCGCCCAGGACACCAGCGCTGCGATTGTCTATTCCGATTATTTCGATCTGCAGCCCGACGGTTCGGCTCGCCTCCACCCGCTCGTCGATTACCAATCGGGCAGCCTGCGAGACGATTTCGATTTTGGGCAGGTTGTGCTGTTAAGCGGCAAATCGCTCGAAGGCTTGGCGTCGCGAATCACGGAGGAGTCAGCCGACCTGGTACTCGGCGGCTGGTACGATTTGCGATTGCGACTCAGCGAACGGGGACCTGTCTTGCACGTTGCCGATCCCACCTACGCGCTTTCGCCGCCCCAGGAAGGGCAAGACCGTGGCGAAGCGCATTTTGATTATGTCGACCCCCGCAATCGGGATTACCAAATCGAGATGGAGCGTATCGCCACGGCCCATCTGAAACGCATCGGGGCATTTCTGCAATCTCCGGCAGCGCCGCTTGTCAAAGAGACGGATCCATTCCCGGTGGAAGCAAGCGTTGTGATCCCAGTGAGAAATCGCGATCGCACCGTGGCCGATGCGATCGGCAGCGCACTCTCGCAACAGGCGCCTTTCGATTTCAACGTCATCGTGGTCGACAACCACTCCAACGACGGCACCACAAAGATATTGGAAGATATCGCCCGGCACGAGCCTCGACTGGTGCATTGGCAGCCGACTCGTACCGACCTGGGAATCGGCGGCTGTTGGAACGAAGCAATCCACAGCCAGCAGTGCGGTCGCTATGCCGTGCAACTCGATAGCGACGACCTTTATTCCAGCAACGACGTCTTGTCACGCATCGTCGCGGAGTTTCAACGCACCGGCTGCGCGATGATGATCGGCTCTTACAGCATCGTCAATTTCGACCTGCAACCAATGCCGCCCGGCTTGGTGGACCATCGAGAGTGGAGCGACGACAACGGCCACAACAACGCACTGCGGATCGCGGGATTAGGGGCGCCACGTGCCTTCCACGTGCCCACGCTCCGTACGATCGATTTCCCCAACATGAGCTTCGGCGAGGACTACGCGGTCGGTTTGCAACTGACCCGCAGATATCGCATTGGCCGTATCTACGATTCGCTCTATTGGTGTCGGCGTTGGGAAGACAACACCGACCACGAGCCGTCGCTGGAAACCAGCAACCGCTTTGCCGCGTACAAAGATCGCCTGCGCACCATCGAGATCGCCGCCCGACAACGCCTGCAGCAAGAGCAGTCTCGAAAAGCATGATGAGTTGGAATCGTATCATCCTCGACAACCACGTCGCCGGTTCAAACCTGGCTGTGCAAATCGACGCGATGTTCGCGCAGCAACGCGAGAACTGGCCCTTGCTGCAAGACGGCATGACGGCACTCGGCCAGGCCAAATCAAGGGTCCTCGCGCACGACGGTGCGCAGATCGTGCTCCAGGCGAACCCCGGCCGCAGGGCTTCGACCCACGCCAAGGTCGACGCAAAGACTATTGCTCGCCGACCCTGTTTTCTCTGCCCGGAAAACTTCCCCGCCGAAGAGAGAGGCATTGCCTTCGGCGAACTGGTGATCCTGCCCAATCCGTTTCCCATTCTGCCGAGGCACTGCACGATCCCCGATCGCACGCACACGCCGCAGCAACTCGCCGGACGGATCGCAGCGATGCTGGAACTGGCCCAGGCGATTGGGCCCGACATGCTCGTGTTCTACAACGGCCCGCGTTGCGGGGCGTCGGCGCCCGATCATTTTCATTTCCAGGCATGCGACGTGGCGAATATCCCACTGCTGGATGAGTTGCCGCTGCGAGAACAGTCGTCGGTCTGCACAACTCATCAGAGTTTCGGCCGTCACATGCTCGTTTTTGCCGACTGCCGTGCCGAGAAGGTGCAGGAGTGGATCCAGCAGGCCGTCGATGCCTGGCGTCAACTGTCGGGAGCGAACGACCCAACTGGAGACGCGGAGCCGATGCTCAACCTGCTTGCATTCTTTCGCGATGGTCGCCACGTCTGTGTCTTGTTTCCCAGGGCCGCGCATCGGCCAGCCTGCTATTTTGCCGACGGTCCCGACAGGATTGCCATCAGCCCCGCCGCGCTGGAAATGGCCGGCCTGCTGGTGGTCGCCGAGCCGGACCATTTCGACCGTGTCGATGTCACCGTCGCACGACAGATTTACGAAGAAGTTAGCGCGGAAGAAACGCTATGCACTCAACTCCTGAAGGCGATTCCTTAGCCATGCATCAACACGAAGGCAACCAGGAGCCGATCATCGACGTCGGCATCATCGACCGGACACAGTCGGCGACGATTCGCCTGGAAGGGGCGTACGCCACCAGCGCCGGCAACTCCGCGGGACCGGGGGAAATTCACGTCGATTGCCGAGACGGCGTGCTCCGATGTCGTGGAGCGGTTGTCTTGGATGGTGAAGTTCTGGAGTTCACGCCGAATGATTTCGACACCTGCCAGTTTTCGCTGGAGGCCGTGATCGGCATCGATTTTCATTGGCAGCAAACCGAAACGCAGAACTTTCGCGGCAGCTTGCGGCTGCTGGCACAACCGGACAATCGGGTGACGGTGGTCAATCGCGTGCCGCTGGAGACTTACATCACTTCGGTCATCTGCTCAGAGATGAACGCCAATTCCGCTCCCGAGTCGATCAAGTCGCATGCCGTGATCTCGCGAAGTTGGCTGCTGGCACAACTTGACGCTCGGGACGCACAGCCGACAAGTCAATTTCAAATTTCAGACAACGAGATCATTCGCTGGACCGAGCGCGAAGCGCATGCGGCGTTCGACGTTTGTGCCGACGACCACTGCCAGCGCTATCAGGGCATCGGTCGAACCGATTCACCCGAGGTGGCCGCGGCGATTGCTAAGACACGGGGGCTGGTGCTCGCCTTCGACGGCCGGGCGTGCGACACCCGATTCAGCAAGAGTTGTGGCGGCGTGGTCGAGCAGTATCAAACCGCCTGGGGCGACGAGCCGGTTCCCTATCTGGTCGCCCTGAACGACGGTCCCGATTCGCAATCGCCCCTGCCAGCGCTCACGGATGAAGCCACGATGCGCGCGTTCATCGAGCAGCCGCCAACCGATGTCTACTGCAATTGCACCGACGAGGCGATTCTCAATCGGGTGCTGAACGACTACGACCGCACGACTCACAACTTCTTCCGCTGGCAGGTTCGGCTCGTTGCGACGCGAGCAACGCAACTGGTGTCCGAAAAACTCGGCGTCAACCTGGGACGCATCTTGGCGATGGAACCGATCGAGCGGGGACCCTCCGGCAGACTCGTTCGGCTGCGGCTCACGGGCGAAACGGCAAGCCTGGTGATCGGCAAGGAACTGGAAATTCGCCGGGCGCTCTCCGAATCGCATCTTTACAGCTCGGCGTTTGTCATCGATACCGAAGGCCCCGCCGAAAGGCCGGACGCTTTCGTGCTGACCGGCGCCGGCTGGGGGCATGGCGTGGGACTCTGCCAGATCGGTGCAGCCGTCATGGCTTGCCAGGGATCCAATCACCAAGACATCCTGAAGCACTACTACCCGGGAACCGAGCTCGTGCGTTTCTACGCCTAGCGCGCATTCGACCCCCCTCCCTTGCAGGGAGGAGTTAGGGGAGGGTCCGAAGAGCCTGACCACTCAACCCCTCTCCTGACGTCTCCCCTCGGGGGACAGGGATTCTGAATCCGTTGCTCTATCCAACTGAGCTACGGGCGCTTATTCAATCATGGTAATGACTTACGTCAATTTCGGCAGGGGGTGAACTGGTCTTGGAACGGCCATTGGTACCCGATTTGGTACCTA
>CAXMSB010000260.1:0-24379 GCA_964195615.1 uncultured Granulosicoccus sp.
TCTCCCCCGAGGGGAGAGGTTAGGAGAGGGGTTGAACAACCGGGTAATTCAGACCCTCCCCTAGCCCCTCCCTGCAAGGGAGGGGGATTTTGGAAACTGGTTCTAGCCGCAGCCGGCAGGATGGGGTTCGCCGCCGACGCTATCTTCGATTGTAATTTAGCGACGGCCAGAAAGGGGCAAACTACGGGTTTTTCCGATTTTTGCGACTGCGCCGCCGCAATTCCCGCCATTTTTTCGGTCCCGCCTGGGCCACGGCCCGATTGACCCGCCGGGCCCACGTGCCGTAGGACCGCCTCGCCACCAGCCCCGCCGCCATCGGCAACAGCCCACCCGGGGGCAGCATCGCGCCCTGGTCGACCGGCTCGGTGACCGGTTCAATGAGAATCTTGCTGCCAGGCTCCAGCTCGCTTTCCAGGGCCCGTTGCATTTCTTCGACGTCCGCGGATCCGTCGGGCTTCGTTTCGATTTTCTCCAGAATCTTCTGCACCCGCTCTCGGACGGCTTCGTCGGTGGGCGGTCGGTCGCGGGTTCCTTCCGAGTCGTCGCTCGGATCGATCACCTTGCCGTTGCGTACGTAGACCTCAATCACCAACCGCTCGGTGTTTGTCTCGATCCGAACCAAGTAAATCGCGTAGTGATTGTCGGGCAACTTGAGGAACAGTTCTGGCAGGTTGTTGAGCACTTCCGCCTTGAGCCGCACACCTTCGCTCTCGATTCCATACGAGTCGATTACCCGCAGTTCGAGGATGCTCTCGGTCGTGGCCTTGGCATCGGTCGACACTGCGCGCAGTTCGTTGTCCTGTTGCGAAGCATCCGCGGTGGTCGACACTTCCGACAACAGATCGCCACGAATCACTCGACGGAACTGCAAACGCGGCACCTGCGGCGTGGTATCAACTCGAATTGGGTGGCTCCCCGTGCCCGGGTTCGAGATCGCGATAGTTTCTATCACGCTTTCGCCTCGATCCGTCACGAATGGAACGGTGTAGAAGTCATCATCGCGAAACTTCACACTGATAAGAATGTCAGCAGCGGGATGCAACGGATCAGGGGGGCCTGAATACTCGTGGACGATCGTGATGACATCCGTCGGAACGTCATGGAGAGACCTTTCAACGACGAACTGACTCCCGGGCATTGATGGATTCTCACCCCAATCAACGAGAATCTCGAAGGGAGACTGGTCATTGAGTCGAAACTCTGATTCCGTGCCGGGATCAGTGAATTGCACCGTGAGCGTTGTATGGCCCATGGAGTTGACGTCCGTGGCGATGATCACGTTGGGTGACATCGGATCCACGTCGACAAACGACGGATTCACGTTGAGCACTCTCACATCGATCGTTTGTGTATCGAAGCCGCCGTCGTCATCGAAAATTGTAACGGTGATCGTGTAGATGTTGTCGTCGTCGTTGTCGAGATAATGATGAGAGTCGGCGAGCGTGCCGGTTGTGTCGACGATGGGCCCGCCGTCGACTGTCGTTTCGGGAACGACGGCTGTCTCCACCGAGCCATCATCCCAGTCGATCGTGTACGTAAAGGTCTCCTCTGACAAGCCGAAGGGACTGTTAAAACCCGGATCAGAGAATGTGCCTAAGTCGGGAAGACTGAGCGTCTCCCCTTCCAGGATCTCCAGCATTCGGTCGGTCAACTCGAGCGTCGGATCGACGTTGTCGACCGTCACCTTGAACGACTCGGAATCGCTGCCGTCGTCGTCGTCGTGGACCGTGACCTTCACGGTGTACTCGCCGTTGTCGGCGTAGATGTGACTGTCGTCGATCGTGCCGGTGGTTGGCACGCCGGGCGAACCATTCACCACGGAGGAGGGCATTTTTCCTGTTTCAACCGGAGACCCGTCGCCCCAGTCAATGTCATAAGTAAAAGTCTCGACGCTGCCGGCGGGGTCGCTCGTGAAACCTGGATCGCTGAAGGTCATTTGGGCCATCTCGAACAGAGCGCCCTCCAGCGCCTCCTGATCTCCCACCGGATTCAGTTCCGGGTCGACGTCGACGTTCGTCACTTCGATCATGACCATGTCGTCGCCCACGCCCAAGTCGTCGTCCGCCACGGCGAGCGTCACCGTGAACGTACCATTGTCGGCCGGCGTGAAGCTAAACGTGGGATCGCTGCCCGAGGCGATGATGTTGCCGTCGAAAATCACATCCCAGGCATAGATCAACGAATCGAGTGTCCCCGGATCGACGACGGTGCTGGTCAGATCAATCTGAGTTCCTTCCAGACTCATGGCCGGCGCGCCGTTGATGCTCACGGTCGGGGCAACATTCTTCACCAAGACGGTCTCGTCGGAATCGCCCACGCCCGTGTCGTCGTCGGTCACTTTCACGCTAATGGTGTAAGTGTCGCTGGCGGTCAGCGTAGGATTGTCGTCCAAGTATTGGTGCGTGGTCTGCAAGAACCGATCGCCGACGTTGAGATTGACTATCTCCGCCGCCGTACCGTCGCCCCAGTCGATCTCCACCGTGTGCGTATCAAGCGATCCGGGATCGGTGAACGCCAATTGCAACTGGGCGACGTCGTTTTCGTCGATCGGAGAAGTAACAGAGAGCGAATCGATCGTCGGGGCAACGTTGTTGACCGTGACATCGACTGTCTTCATGCCGGAGCCCGTATCGTCGTCGGTCACCGTCACTTTTACTTGGTTAACATCCGACGCCGTACCGGTCGGGTTGTCGTCCAGATACTGATGCGTCGTCTGCAAGAAACGATCGCCGACGTTGAGGTTGATTATCTCAGCCGCTGTGCCATCGCCCCAGTCGATCTCCACTGTGTGCGTATCCAGCGAGCCGGGATCGGTGAACGCCAACTGCAATTGGGCGACGTCGTTTTCATTCACTGGCGAAGTGACGTTGAGCGTCGTGATAGTCGGGGCAATGTTGTTGACGGTGACATCCGCCGTCTTCATGCCGGAGCCCGTGTCGTCGTCCGTCACGGTCACCTTTACTTGGTTAACATCCGACGCCGTACCGGTCGGGTTGTCATCAAGATACTGGTGCGTCGTCTGCAAGTTCCGATCGCCGACGTTGAGGTTGATTATCTCCGCCGCCGTGCCGTCGCCCCAATCGATCTCCACCGTGTGCGTGTCAAGCGATCCAGGATCGGTGAACGCCAACTGCAATTGGGCGACGTCGTTTTCATTAACTGGCGAAGTGACGTTGAGCGTCGTGATCGTCGGGTCGACGTTGTTGACCGTGACATCCGCCGTCTTCATGCCGGAGCCTAGATCGTCGTCGGTCACCGTCACTTTTACTTGATTCACGTCCGACACCGTGCCGGTTGGGTTGTCGTCCAGATACTGGTGCGTCGTCTGCAAGAAACGATCGCCGACGTTGAGATTAATGATCTCTGCCGCCGTGCCGTCGCCCCAATCGATCTCGACCGTGTGCGTGTCAAGCGAGCCAAGATCGGTGAACGCTAATTGCAACTGGGCAACGTCGTTTTCGTTCACTGGCGAAGTGACGTTAAGCGTCGTGATCGTCGGGGCCACATTGCTGACCTGAATCGGCTCGCTGTCCACCACCGCCTTGTCTTCGCTATCTGTCACCGTGATCTGCACCTGGTTGACGTCCATCGGCGTGCTGGTCGGATTGTCGTCGAGGTACTGGTGCGTGGTGAAGACAAATCGCTCGCCCGGGCCGAGGTTGATCGTCTCGGCCGGCGTGCCGTCGCCCCAGTCGATCTCAACGTCATGCGTGTCCTGGAAATCGGGATCGTCGAACGAGAATTTCAGCTCGGCGATTTCGTTTTCAAACAGATCGTCCAGGGAACGTATCTGCAAGTTGTCGGGCGGAGTGTTTTCCACCTCGCCGTTGTCCTCGATAGCCGCAGGCGGCGGCGAGTCGAGCGAGTCGCCAACTTGCACGAAATCGCTGGCCTCGCCGAGTGGGGTCAGCACCGCGCTTGCGGCGCCGGCGTCCAGCACACGGCGACGCTCCAATCGTCTGGGCGAGAGCGGGGCTGCCGCCAGCCGCTCGGAAAGCGACTGTTTCTTCCGCGGCGAATAGAAGCAGCGGGCGAGTAACGTAAATAGACCCATGGCGCAACGACCGAGATGAAAAGATGAATTGACCCGCGGTTCGGGCCTCACAGGGCCCGCAACTACCCATTATCCCGACAAACAGGCAAGTTTGTCAAATTATTGAAACCTTGCGGGCCACTTTTCGCCGCCTACCGGCCGCCTAATTGCCGCCAGGGCCCCCTGGACATCTCCAGGCCGCCCCCACGAACTGAGAATCTGGGGGAACTTTGCCGGATCTGTCGATCGCGCCGGTCGTACGGAGCGCAACGAATCCTCTTGAGAATCCGATTCTGCGGGGTCGAAAGTACCCGTGAGCGACGTCACCATGGCGTCGCCGCCCGCCGTCAGGAAAGCTATGTGCGACCGGATGCAAATGAAGTCCTCTGCATGCCACCCACCCCGCTGTGCCGGTCGCCTGGCAAATCGATGGCCACAACTGTGGACGATGGCAATCGCCGTCGCCCTGGTGTGGTCGACCACTGCCAGCACGAAGCTTTCCGCTGCAGAGTCCGAAACTCCGTCCGTCGGTCCCGCCAGTCGCGTACAGCCGCGACAAGCCGACGCGATCCGGACCCTCGGCAACGCCTCGCCGGTCGAATTGGCCATCGACTGGCAACCGATCCTGCAGGCCGCCGCCGATTGGCGCGCGAACCTCAGCCGTGTGCAATGGACGTTTGACGTCGAACAGCGCCTGGCACAAATCGATCCGGGCCCCAGCGAACCGGTCGCGGCCGGCGACGCCGAGCGAGAACCTTGCTACGTCAACGAGCCGTTGGCCACCTTGCGAGCGAACATCGAGGCGCCGCCGGGAATGCTGCCCGACGACATTGCCGCCCACTGCCGAGCCGCCGAGCCGGCGCGCGAAGACGCCAGAATGGTCGGCGGCTGGACCTGCTTCAACAAACGCTGGTCGGCCACCTGCATGCGTCATCGACCGCTGTACTTTGAAGAGACCAACGCCGAACGCTACGGCTACGTCAGCTGCGGCCCCTGCCTGCAACCGCTCGTCTCCGCCGGCCACTTCCTGGCCACGATCCCCACGCTGCCCTATCAGTTGTGCGTGAATCCACCCTGCGAGTGTACCTACACACTAGGCCACTACCGCCCGGGAAGCTGCGTACCGAATCGGGCCAATCGCTGGCCCTGCAGCACGAAAGCGGGCATCTTCGAAGCGGCGGTGATCGTAGGCTTGATCGCGCTGATACCATAGCGACATCTTCCGAGTAGGGTAGGTGCCGCACCTACCCTACTGACTCGGCGGCCTCGGCGTTGAATCCCCTCCCTGCGATGCGTTGCATCGCGGCTATTTCCTATCCGCTACCAAGGCAGCCGCAACAGCCGGCGCAGTTGGTTCCTCGCAATCGCTCCCAGGGTCGTGTGACTCGCGGCGATCTTGGCCGTGCCACGGGCGCCGACGAGCAGCAGTGGGTCGTCGGTCGTCAGGTTCACTTCGACGAGGTGATATTTGCCCGCGTCGACGCTGGGCTGGTTCATTGCGCGGCGTGCGCCCCGTTGGGCGACCTCCACCACCTGGCCCTCCAGCACTCGCATCGGGGACGAAGCCACGAGGATCCGCACCGTTTGATCGGCGGCCACCTCTGGCACGTCGGCCTGATCGACCGCCACCAGCGCAACCAGCCGCTTCGGATCGGCCACCGTGCAAAGCACCGTGCCCGGCTCGATCCAGCAACCCGCGTTCCGCACGTCCAGCGGCGTACCGCTCCAAGTGGGCAACTGCCCTGCTTCGGTTTCGACGTCAATCTCTGGCGGCGCAACCACCACGCCATCCACCGGCGCGGTCAACACCAACAGCCCCGCCTGCCGCCGCCGCTCATCAAGCTGCGCCCCAGCATCGGCGAGAGCCGCTTCAGCGGCCGGGCCCTCCGCGCCAGATTTTTCATCCCACACTCGCAGCGACTGAATCTGCTCGTACCGCACACGTCGCACCTGATACTCGCCCTCCTGCTGAGCCAACGCCAACTCGATCTTGGAATCGGTGAGTCGAGCCACGACGTCGCCCGCGCTGACCGACGTGCCGACAGCCACGGCGAACTCCAACTGCCCACCCGTCGCGGCGTACACCGCCTGACCCTCGGCCGGCACAAACACGACGGGCCCGGTCACCGTGCGATCAATGGGCCAATACAACACCGCCGCCACGACAGCGGCAATCAGCCCCAACAGCAACGCCATCCGCGGCTTGCGAAGACGCGAGCGGTTGGTCGGGTTCCGCCACAGTCGCCACACCCCGGCCACGGGTGCGACCATCATCCCAGTGAGCGTCAACACGCCGAGCGTGTACACGAGATTCTCCAAACGATACGGCCGAGCCAGCGCCAACAAACCGACAAAGATGGCCAGCACCAGCAGCACAAGATACACCTTGGCCGCCACGGCGTAGAGCAACAGCCCCCGGCGCCGCCTCGGACCCAAAAGCGGATCGTCCTCCGGCGGTTGACCCAAGAGCCAGCAGCGCAGTTTCCCAGTGAGCAATCCCTGGGCACGGCTGGCCAGGTTGGGCACCTCGACCAGATCGGAGAGAATGTAGTAGCCGTCGTAGCGGATCAGCGGGTTGGCGTTGACCACCAGCGTGCCAACCGAGCAGACGATCACCGTGCTCAAGCACCAAATGTTCAGCAGTCCCGGCTGCGTGTGCCACCAGACGGCCAGCGCCGCCGCGGCAATCACCAGCTCGACCGCCATGCCGGCTGCCGAGACGGCAATCCGCCGCCACTTGCTCGCCATTCTCCACGCGTCGGACACATCGCAATACAAGCAAGGCATCAGCGCCAACAGCATGACACCCATTTCGTGGCACCGTCCGCCCAGATGTTTGCAGGTGAGCGCGTGAGCCAATTCGTGGACCACTTTTACCGCCGCAATTGTCGCCAGCCACAGCAGCCAATAGCGCGGCTGAGCCAACTCCGCCAAACCGGGCAGCCGGGCCGCGACTTCCGAGGCGTGTCCCAACAAGATCCACCCAGCATAGAGCACCAACATCACGGCAGCAGCAAGCATCGGCAACGAGAACAGCCAACGCACCTTGCCGTAGAGCCCGTCGAGCGGGGCGGTCGCATCGATGCTCCCCAAGCGGATCGACAGCAACTGCATCAGACTCTGCAACCACTCCTGCCGACGCCGCTTGTCGCCTCGCTCCAAGAGCTCGCGGCCTTGCGCCGGGGCTTCGCTAACCAACAACCCTTGGCTGTGCAATTGATTCAAGCCGATTTGCAGCGCCTCGGGAGTAATCCGCCGCGGCGCGAACCGCTGCTGAAACTCCCGCCGCAGTCGGCCGAGTGTCGTCTTGGCCCGCATGGCCTGGAACAGAAAGAACTCCTCGGCTGAGAGGTGGAACATCTCCAGCGTGAGCGGATCCTTGAGCACGTAGGCCGCCTGCCCCGCGAACGACGCCGGCGCCAGTTGGATGTCGGGCCGCGCGCAGAACGCCAGCGGACGATCGACGGTCGACAACTGATAGTGAGAAGTCTGCGGCATGTTTTGGTTTCTTACTGCTCGATGTCTCTACTGCTCGACGGTCATCGTGCCCTGTTGTCCGGGGCGGAGAACGCCGTCGGCGTTGTCGAGCGCCGCCCAAACGCGGACCTGGCGAGTCACCGGGTCCATCTCGGGGCTGACGAATCGCAGCTTACCGGTGGCTTGCATCTTCTGCTCGCCAATCGACGAGACAAACGTGACCCGCTTGCCGACCAACTCAGCAGAGGCTTGCTCGACAGACAAGAACCCTTCGGCCCGCAGCTTGTCGACCGCCACCAGCCGCAACACCGGCGCGCCGATTTCGACCCACTCGCCCACTCGACCGCGGACCAGCACCACGGTGCCCGCGAAGGGCGCTCGCAGGCGATGCTTCTCCAACACCGCCTGGGCGGCTTTCAGCTCGGTCTGTTTCAGTTGCAGGCCAAACTTCTCCAGCGCCAGTTCGTGCTCGGCCTGTTGTTTTTCCAGCATGAGTTTTTCGACGGTCAGCCGCTCTACGTCTAACTGCGATTGCGAAATGCTCTTGGCGAATTTTTCGATCGATTCGTGCGACCGCCGCAACTCGGCTTCGGCCACTTCGAGCGCCTTCACGGCGTACTGGATGCTGATGCGGTTGTTGGCACGCTCCTCGGCTTGGGCCCGTTCGAGCTGGGCCTTTACGACGGCGAGGTGTGCGGCGAGGGGGTCGAGCGATGCCAGGACCTCGTTCTCCTCGACGAGTTGGCCCTCTTCGACGGAGATTCGCTCGAGCAATCCCGTCTGTTGGGCCGGGACCTCGGCGGCTTGCAGCGGGCGAAGGACGACTGAGTCGATCTGCACGTTGCTATCCGCGGCGAAACCGGCAAGCGGAAGTTGCGCGAGTGAGAGGACTGCTGCCAGCAAGAGTGTTGTTTTCGTTTGTGCGTGCATGATCAAAAAGTTACCCAGCTGTAGACGGTTTCCCAGACATCGTGGAGCCACACGTAACCGAGCGAGCGCCGGCCGCAGTGGATCCGTACCTGGGCGTTCATGCCCGGTCGGGCCGCGGCGAGCGACCCTTCGTCGATGGCCACCCGCACTTCGACCGATGGCAACTCGCCGTCGAGGTTGTCGGTGTCGAACACGGCCGTTTCGCTGATCGACTCGAGGTGACCCGTGTAAGTCTGCTCAACGTCGCCGGCCAGTCGGAACCGCGCCGGCAAAGGCTCTTCGCTGTCGAGCCGGGCCGCGACCACTTGCCCAATTTGCCCCTGCGGCACATCGGCCAGCAGACGCCAACCGGCGGTTGTGTCGGCCACGGTGAAAAGCACCTGCCCTCGGGCCACGGGCCTTGCTTCCAACAGATGCTGTACGTCGAGCGTGAGCACCGTGCCCGCGATCGGGCTGCGAATCGTGAGCGCCGCGCGGCGATCGCCGAGAATTTCTTCTTGTCGCCGGAGGCTCGCCATCCGCTGCTGCAACTGCTGCGCCTCGGACGAGAGGGAGAGACTCTCCGACTCGGCATCCTCGCGAACTTTGCGATCGGTGCGAGCCACGGCAATCGCTTCCAAACGTTTGCGGGTTGTGTTGATTTCGCCCCGCACGCGCTGCAGATCGAGCACCAGTTGCGGATCGTCGAGCACCGCCAACACGTCGCCCGCCTTGACTTGGTCACCATGAGCGACTCGGACCTCCGCCACAGCGCCGTCGGCCGAGGCGAACACGTCGCTTTCCACCAAGGGCGTCAGCCGCGCGGGGGCTTCGATCTCGAAGTCGCGCTCGACCAACACCAGCGACGCCGCGATCGCTGCCACGGCCAAGGTCACGACGGTCAACCGACTGATTCCCTGCAGCCAACCCAACCGCGACCAACGGTCGCTCCAACGCAACGCGCTGCGCAGGCCAAATCGATCGAGCCGCACCGCCTGGCCCAAGGCCGGCTCGCACAGATGGGCCAGCTCGATCATCCGCTGCCGCGATAGCTCGCCGCTTTCGGTTTGAAACTGCTCGGCAATGAGCACGGCCCTGGGTTGGTTTGCTGAATCGCGGTTCGACGGGTCGTCGTCGGTTCCGTGAATGAATTGCAGCGGCACGGCCACCAGGCGGCGCGCTTGCGATTGGTCGACATGCCGCTGAACGAGGTCGCCCAGTTCTGTCGGCAGGTCGTCCCACTCCGATTGATCAACATAGTCGAGCGGTTCGCCCCAACGGGCTGTCCAGTCGGCAAGTTGCTCCAAGCTTTTCGTGGCGTCGGCTCGAGCTTCTATGCGGTCGACGCCGCTCACGGCCACCAGTCGCCAAGCTTTGCCGCGACGCACCAAAACGCTAAGCCGATCGGCTTCGACCAGCCGCCGCCCTTCGTTGGCGATTTCAAAGGCCGTGCGCCGCAGGTCGGCTCGGCCATGCACGCGGCGCAGCAAAGCCAGCGATTGTGTGTGAAAACTTCGCTCGGACTGCAACAGCCGAAACTCGTCCCAGGCGTGATAGTCGGCCGCGATCTGGCAGACGGTCTCCAATAGTTCCCGCCAGCCTTGTTGCGTTGCCGGGCTTTGGCCGGTGGGCAGGAACAGTTCGATGACCGTCGTGTCGCCCGAGTCCAAGGGCACGGCGCCAGCTACGAGCACCGCCTCGGTGGGATTCTCGCCGCCGGGATCCGCTCCGCTGTGTGGCGGATAGCAAGCGGGCTGGTCGGTCGCCGCGGTGCGCTCCAGCAGACTTTCATGGGCGCTCGCCACGGACGGGTCGTCACGAGCAAGAACCCCGTCGAGATTGATTTGATAGAGCACGGCCCAACGGCCCCGGGCATCGCGCCGCCACACCGCGCCGCCGGTGGCAGCGAGCGTCGTCACGCAACCTTCCAACATCTGTCGGTAGAACTGTGCAGCGTCGATCGGCGCACGGGCCTGCTCGTGCAATTCGTCCACGAATCGCTCGAGCTGTTGCCAGGCGGACTGTGGCCAGTCGTGTTTTTCCGTCGAGAATGTCACAGCTTCAGTATATCCAAGCGCTTCGCAACAGCGGCGCTGGCAGCGACAATAAGCCGAAATGTGGGCGACAGAGCGCCCAGCTTGGCAAGCTGCGCAGGGAGTGCTGCTTTTAACGAATTTGGTGTTTTTATTGATCCGCAGCGAAAACTCTGATTATGCCGGTTCCCAGACGCCGAAAACGTAGATGAGACTGTCTCGGCGCTAGCGGGGGGGCCCCCGGTGTACCAGACAACCAATCGGCTGAAATGCACGATTTATCCCTAATTCGCAGACCATTCGTCGCACTGCTCTGCTGCGCGCTAGCAGGAGTTGGGGGGTGTCGTTCGCAGAGCGGAAGCGACTTCAAAGCTTGCAGCTCGGGCGACTGCTATCACCAGATCGCCTCCGAAATCGAGTATCCCCAGGTCAATCAATGCTGCGCAATTGACTCCGACTGGGCCAGCGTCGAGCCAGTGACTTTGGCCGACTCCTATGAGCCTGAGTATTGGGACCTTCCGCTGGAAGAAGTGATTCACATGGCCTTGGCCCAATCGAAGGTGCTGAGAGACTTGGGCGGGGCCGTGTTGCGATCTCCTTCGTCGATCGAGACCTACTGGGACCCGTCCGTGCAAGAGACCGATCCTCGGTTCGGCATCGACGCGGCACTGAGTGCCTTCGACGCACAGTTCTCCACCAGCGTTTTTGGGGAGAAGAATGACAAGAGGCTGAACAACGAATTCTTTGGCATGGGCACCCGGGATTTGCAGCAGGACGCCGCGGTGATCCAATCGCAGCTTGCCAAGCGGGCTGTCACCGGCTCGGAGTTCAGCTTTCGCCACAACATCGAATACGACTCGAACAACGCCCCTGGCAACGAATTCCCGAGCGCGTGGAACGTGAACTTCGAGACAGAGTTCCGCCATCCTCTGATGCAGGGCAGCGGCACGAAGTTCAATCGAATCGCCGGTCCGAGCATCGTTCCCGGAATCTACAACGGCGTGTTGATCGCCCGCGTGAACACCGACGTCGAGCTGGCCGAGTTCGAGATTGCCGTGCGCAATCTGGTGAACAACATTGAGAACGCCTATTGGGATTTGTACTTCGCGTACCGTGATCTCGATGCCAAGACGAAGGCCCGCGACTCGACCCTCGACACGTGGCGTCGGGTGCGTGCCCTCTACGACGCCGGTCGGCGCGGCGGCGAGGCGTTCAAAGAAGCGCAAGCGCGAGAGCAGTACTTCCGCTTCCAAGAGGAAGTGGAAAACGCCCTGAGTGGTCGTCTGATCGACGGCACCCGCACCGGCAACGGTTCGAGCGGCGGCACTTTCCGAGCCAACGGCGGCGTGCATGTCGCTGAACGGCGATTGCGAATGCTGATGGGCTTGCCCCCGAGCGATGGTCGCTTGCTGCGTCCGGCCGACGAACCGCTTACTGCGCCGGTCGCGTTCGACTGGAGCGAAATCACGCGCGAGTCGGTGATGCGGCGAACGGAATTGCGTCGCCAACGGTTTGAAATTCGCCGCCGCGAGTTGGAATGGATCGCCAGCAAGAACTTCCTGTTGCCCCGTTTCGACGCGGTGGGCCGCTATCGGTGGCGCGGCTTCGGGCAAGATCTGTTGAACTCCAGCGGCAACAATCCCCGCTTCGACAATGCCTACGAAGACTTGACCAGCGGCGACTTCCAAGAGTGGCAGGTCGGGCTGGAACTGAGCGTGCCGATCGGTTACCGGCGCGGCTTTGCAGCCGCCCGCAATGCCGAGCTGCTGCTCTGCAGAGAACGAGCCATCTTGCGGGAACAGGAACATCAGGTGTTGCATGAAGTCGCTTCGGCCGTGGCCGACATGGATCGCGCCTTTGTCGTTTCGCAGACTTCGTTCAACCGACTCGACGCGGCACGCATCCAGTTGGACGCCATCCGGGCCGAGTTTGAAGCCGAGAAAGCGCCGCTTGATTTGCTACTCGACGCTCAACGACGTCTGGCCGAGGCCGACAGCCAACACCATCGCAGTCTGGCCGAGTTCGCGGTCGCGGTGAAAAACGTACACTTCGCCAAGGGCTCGTTGCTGGACTACGACGACGTGTACCTCAGCGAAGGTGGTTGGCCCCAGATGGCTCATCAGGATGCCGCCGAGCGGGAACGTCTCCGTGGCGAGCGCCGCCCGTTGAACTATGCCTCAGCCAGCGCGCCGCGGGTCAGCTACGGCGCTTATGATCAACAACAATTGGACGAAGGTGCTCCCGTGGAAGAAACACCAGCCGCGGAACCTACCAGAGCAATCGATAGCTTGAACGACTCGCGGGCAGCCACGGTCGACGAAGCGACCGACTGGTCGCCCCGCGTGAGTGCCGAGCCGATTCCTACGTCACTTTCAGAAGACGAAGCTGGCGGGGCGATGCAGGCTTTGGGCGTCTCTTTGGGCGGCGAAACCACAAGCGTTACGCAGAGCGGACATGAGGGTGAGGCCGCGAGCGAACCGCCCGAACGATTGCCACAAGCGGAGAGCAATCGCTAGCTGCCGGTGGCCGACATCTGGGCGGTGGGAGTGAGCAACTGTTCAGCCAAATACTCGGCCAGCGCCTCGGCATGGGGGCAACTCCAGATGACCATCGGTGGAGACTGCAAACCCAGCAGTTTATCGAGCTCCAGGCTGATCTCCACGGCGGTGAGCGAATCGATGCCCAACTCGGCAAACGGCGTGGTGGGAGCCATCGCACCAGTCATCAAATTGGCACGAGCCGCGAGCCACCCCATAAGCCACTCTTGCACGTCGGTCGTCAACCGAGCCGCAGGGACGTCTGGCAAAGCGTCCAGGAAACTCGGCGCCACCATAAGCGAGGGGTCCGTCGACCTCGTCGCATCGTGCGTGTTGGTCCACTCGGCGACGACCGAAAGCTGGCCCGCCAGATATTGCTCCCGACACCGTTGCCGCTGCACCTTCCCGCTGGAGGTAATCGGCAGACTCACAGGTCGAATCAAAAGAATCGCGTGCGGATCGATCTCGTGCTCGTCGACGATCGCCGCGCGGATGGCCCGCAGCACTTCATCGAAAACGGCTTTGCGATGCTCGCGGTTAATTTGGTGGACGACCACCATCTGCTCGTGTTCGTCGAGCTCCAGAGAGAACGCAACACCCATGTCGACCGCCTCGTGAGATAGTCGGGCGGTACGTTCGATGTCGTGTGGATAGTAGTTTCGGCCGCGGATGATGATCACGTCCTTGAGACGTCCCGTCACGTACAGTTGGCCCTCGAGTTGGAAACCAAGATCACCAGTGCGCAGGAATCGATGGCCTGTGCCGTTGCTGCTCTCGGGGCCGTCGGCCAGATGGGCCTGGAACATTTCCTGGTTAAGCTCGTCCTGATTCCAATAGCCCCGAGCCACCGAGGTGCCGCGGACCCAGATTTCGCCCACGCGACCGGCGTCGCACACGTTGCGAGACTTGGGATCGACAATCTCGACGTTGAGCCCGTGCCGGGCCGAGCCACAGCTTACCAACGGCAAAGCTTGGGGATGTTCTGGCTCGACGCTCACCGCCTGGTGAATGCCCAACTGATCGCGGTCGACGTGCAGCACGTCCGGCTCGGCCGGCCCCTGGCCACCGGTCGCCAACAGCGTGACCTCCGCCAGTCCATAACAGGGGTAGAACGCGTCCGGGCTGAACCCCGCCGGTGCGAACGCTTCGGCGAAGTGATCGAGCGTTCCCGGATGAATCGGTTCTGCGCCGCAGAAGGCGAGCTTCCACTGTTCAAGATTCAACTCGGCCCGCTCGGCGGCGGTGGTTTTCTGTACGACCAACTCGTAACCAAAATTGGGAGCGCCGCTGATGGCCGCCCCTGTTTGCGAAAGCAACTCCAACCACCGCTGGGGGCGTCGCAAGAAAGTCGTCGGTGCAAACAAGTAGCTGGTGCCCGCGACATAAATGGGAGAGATAATGCTGCCGATCAGGCCCATGTCGTGATAAGCCGGCAACCAGAACACGCCCTTCGTCGGGCCACCGCTCTGGTCTTCCAGAGGGATTTCAAAACCGGTACGGATCGCTTCCAGATTGCTCAACAGGTTGCCATGAGTGACCATCACTCCGCGCGGCTCCGAAGTGGAACCGGATGTGTACTGCAAGAACGCCAGATCGTCGGGCTGGCGCTCGACTGGTTGAAAGCCGTTGGACGCGAAACCTATTTGGTCGGTTGCTTCCCAGGGAATCGCCGCCAGGTCCGGCGACTGCTGCTCCAGGCACAACCCGCCCAGCACCGAACTGTGGGTGAGCACCAGCCGCGGGGCGCAGTCGGCCACAATCGCATCCAGCCGGGGCAAAGGCCGCCGGGGCTTGGGATAGGTGGCCGGCACGGGAAGCACTCCCGCGTAGACGCAGCCGAAATAGGCCGCGATAAAGTCCAGCCCGGCCGGGTAAACCAACAAAGCCCGGTCACCCACCGAGGCCCGACCGACCAACGACGCGGCAATCGCCCGGGCTCGTTGGTCCAGGTCGCTGTAGGTCCACTGCTGGCTCTGGCCGTCCTGCTCCTCGTAGACGAACGCCACGCGGTCGGGAAACTCTTCAGCGCGCTGGCTCAACAGATCGGCCAAGGTCACCGTGCCCTGACCGTTATCAAAGGAAGTGCCATGCATAGCGTGATAGACTCGAGGAGTGAAACTCGCCGTGAATACAAAGCTCCGATGGAAACAGTTTCCAACTGCCTTGTTCCAGGCGAATAGTTCTGCCGATCGAGATGACAAGGCGCCCGCCGTCGGCACGCTACCTGTTCAGCCCCAGGTCGTTGTATGATTTCGAGGAAAGCGCAGGCAAGGTGGTCGCTACAGCCTACCGTCTAGGCTGGGGAGGACGCAACTCGCGGGTGCCGCAAACTGCGGAGAATTCGCTAGATTCTCTCCCGAGGGCTGTAGTGATCGGAAAAACTCGCCCACTTTCAATCATGGTTAGATTGCGCACAAGTATGCAGGACTACCACCTAGGGCTGCGGCGTGGGAGCCGGCTGGCTGATGGGCGGAGCCTTACGCGTCATAGGAGGCGCTAGACGGACGCCCGTTCCCAGCGGCTTATTATTCAAATAGATCACGCCTTGGTACGACACCATGGGCTCCTGCCCTTCGACTAACGTACCTGGCACGAGCACCGGCTCCGTGCCAGCGGTCACCAGCGGCTGCCCCATCGGGTCGCTTATCTGCAGCAGATGGGTCCGCAAGCGGTGAAAGTACACGTCGCTTTTGATGTCACACACCTCCCGGCCTTCGCTGTCGACCAATCGCAGACGACCAACCCGATCGGCCAATTGCGTCGGATCGTTGGAGGGGGCCCGGTGGAAATCCAACACCGCCAGCGCAATCGTCGGGTTCTGCAGGTCAACGATCTTCACGCTCTCGCAAATGATTTCCTTGGCTTCGACGCGCTGCAGAATCTTGTCCCGCACCGCGGCGCCCAGGGCAAAGAAGATCAAGGGGTAAACGATCCAACGTTCTCGTTCCGACATGGTTCCGACTCCAGATTATATGGTCAAGATCTTCACAGCAGTAAGCCGCGAAGCGCTAGCTGAGCGCTCGGCTAGCGCCTCGCGGCTTACGGCCCCCTACTGCGTCCGGCGAAAGTAAAGTGCGCCCAACTGACGATCAGCACCCGTTTCGGTGAGCAGAAAACCGATCAACGCGCCGTCGCTCTCGTCCAATTCCAGTTGAAACTGCCGCAGCTCGGCCGACTGTCCCGGGCCCGTGGCCGACTCCACTTCAATCGTACAGCCCGCAGGCGAAGTTTCCAAAACCTGCCAGGCGCCGCTGAGGGGCTCCGTGCCGTCGGCCAGCGACATCTCCACTTGTGTGCGGCTCACGAAATTGAATCTCACGCCGATATCCACCTGCTGCCAATCGGTAACCGTCTCCGACGACGCACCCAATTGTTTGCCGGAACGTTTGTCGCCAAACTTTTTCGCTTCTCGCTCGGCACGAGCGTCGACCGTGTCGGGGCGCCCCACCCACTCGCCCAGCAACTTGGCCGCGGTCCGCTGTTGGCAACCGACCGTGCTCAACAGCAAGAACAAAACCAGCCAACAACCAACAGTGCGCGAGTGGAACATGCTTACCGGTGCCATGGATTGAGATTCTCGGGAGGGTGCCGTCAGACGGGCCATTGTACCGAGCTTGGCCCAATGCACCAATCGCTGCTGGCACAGTGAACCAACACGCAGAACTGGCTACCGCCACACGCCGCCGAGCTGCGATTCGATCTCCGGCCCGCCTTTCTCGCCGAAGAAGCGAACGAGCACTTCGGCGAACCGTCGGATCATCGGTCGTTCCAAGTGTAAACGAGCGAACGGCCGCGCCAACGGAGACAGGCCTCCCAGGCCGCCGAACAGACGGCTGAGCTTGGCTCGCCACAGGCCGCGGGCGGGAACTTCAAACCGAGGGGCTTTGCCGAGGATGTCGGAAATGCCGGGAATCGTGTCGGCCACGCGGACGAACTGATCGGGCTCCAGACGGGCCTGAGCCAACTGCAACAGCGAACCCGCCCCGCCCTCGGCCTGCTCGCGAGTCACCTCCAGCTCGTCCATCAGCCGCGTAAAAAGTTCCATCGAGATCTCCGGCCCAAGTAACGTCGGGGACTGCCCCCTTCCGAGACCACCAGTCTCGCCGAAAACGCTCACAACGCCAAGTACCGTGGGGACTGGCTCATTTTTGCGCAGTCTTCAGAGCAAAACTGTGCCTGTCCCTTTCCGAGACCCGTTAGGTACGGCCGCTGTACTTTAGCGGCGGCGTCTGAACGATAGGCAGAGACCTACTAGGGCGAGTGCGGAGCTGGTGGGTTCGGGTACGACCAGTTGAAACGAACCTTCGTGAAACTCAGCAGGACCGGTGCCTATGAAATGCACGTCGGCGCTCGGTTGCGGACACGGCAACGTGATGCAGACAATTCCGGGAGTCGTCGTATCGACGTACAAATCGAAAGGCAGGATCGCAACAACATGCTGGTACTCAAAAGACCAGTCCTCCATCAAGCCTCCCACTGCAACAAACTGTGTGCCAGCATGTTCCGTTTGAATCGTCGAAGTCGAATCGAAACCATCAATGTCGTCGATGTTCAATCCACTGTCGAACGTGAAAGAAAACTCTAAGACGGGCGGGTTGCTAAATTCGGTAAGGAAGTTCGCGTCGTCGCTGTAGATGAAATGATTCGTGCCATCGTCCGACGCTTCGATGAAGTCTTCGTCAAATCGGATATAGCCGCTGCCGCCGCTGCCAGGATCGGGCACCCATTCGTAAACAATCTCGGCTGACGCAAAAGCCGGTAGCATAAGAAACGCAGCCAAAGCCATCTCCGCCAAACCACACGTGTGCATCACTCGAGCATTCATCATTATCCCGGATTTCCCATTTGGGTCGAACTGAGTTGAGCCTGGAACCTCACCAAGCCTATTCCTCTCCTTATCTTAACATCGCTCCCCCCCCCGAGCGTCTAGCACCTGACGCTATTTCCGACATTTTCTTGCCGCTGTGCAGGTTGACGTGGGTCGCGGAGATCTAAACGCCCGCTCACAGGAACGGTAAATAACCCTAAGTTCAGCGGTGAATCTGCCCACAGGAGGAAACGGAAGTTGGTGAAACATCCTCGATCGCCCCATTAATGAGGATAGTGTCAGTGTCAAAACCTGCACACGCCCAACACGCCGAACACAGCAAGATCCACACCCAACAGCACGCGGGCCAAGCGCGATCGACCGGGCGCCGATCCACTCACCCCGCGGACCGCGCCCCCCTCTACCAAAAACGCTCTCTATAGACCGCCATGCCGGTCGGGTAGGATCAAACTTGAAGACCCAAATTCCCCAGCGCGGCCAATGGCCGCGCTGGGTGTCTCCGTGGTTTTTTCATCTGCTCGAATTGCTTCGGACGGCTGAACTGTTACACTTTTTCGTTCCCGATGAATCTGGTAGAATAGACCATTCATTCGTTCCTGCACCGCCAATGAGCCGAGAGCGCCCAACGGAAGGTGCGCCTCAGAGAAGGGGACACAGTCCCCGTAGTCTTCGAGTTCCTTCTGTCGCGTCGCCTGGGCATGATCAGCATGAAGAATAGCCATCTCGGGTCGGGACAACCGGGGCACCGACGGTTCCAGGCCCAGATCGTCCTGACCGGCGTGCTGGGCGCGTTCTTTGTTTCCGGCCTCTGCAGCCTGATCCACGAGATTGTCTGGACGCGTTTGCTGCGCCTGGTGATGGGCAACACGACGTTTGCCATCACCACGGTGTTGTGCGTGTTCATGGCAGGCCTCGCACTGGGCAGCTACGTAGGCGGACGCCTTATCGACCGCCGAAACGACCCCCTCCGCGTGTTCGCGATCCTCGAAGCAGTGATCGGGGTGTACTGCCTGCTGCTGCCATTTGTGATCGGCTCGATCGAACCGATTTACCGTTTCATTTACCAGAACACGCATACCTCGTTTTACGTTTTCAGCCTCATCCGGTTTTTCTTCTGCGGCCTGCTGCTTCTCTTGCCTGCCACCCTCATGGGAGCCACGCTGCCGATATTGAGCAGATTTTTTGTGCCTTTGATGGACAGGGTCGGTTGGTCGGTGGGAAGATTATATGCCGTGAATACTTTCGGCGCCGCGGCGGGAGCCGCTGTGACCGGCTTCCTGCTCATCCCCAGGCTGGGCGTGAGCAGGACGATCTTCATGGCTTGTCTGCTGAACTTCGGCGTGTGTATTGCGGCTTATGTGCTTCACCGCTGCATGACACGCTGGTTTCCGGAAACCGAATCAGCGCGAGATGCTGTCCAACAGAAAACCACCCAGCGCGAGACGAAGAAGACAAAGAAAGCAAAAAAGACAAAGAAACGGAAGCAGCCTGTTGAGCAACCGTTGCCCGACCATTGTGGAACCTACGGTCAAAGGGCTTTGGTCGCACTGCTTATCGGGTACGGGTTTTCCGGATTTGCGGCGCTGATCTATGAGATTGCCTGGACTCGTGTTCTTTCTCTGCTGATCGGCTCGTCGGTCTATGCATTCGGCCTCATGCTCACGGCGTTCATCCTAGGGCTGGCCGTGGGCAGCCTGGTATTCGCCAGGTACGCAGACCGAGTTTACGATCCTATGCGCTGGCTGGCGAGTATGCAGGTGGCGATTGGATTGTCGGCACTGGTGGTCGTGCCGTTGTTAGACCGGTTGCCGTTATTGGTCACCCGGTTGATTTCGCAAACCGGCCAGTCGTTCTGGATGCTTCAGATTATGGAGTTCGCCTTAATCCTGGTAATCATGTTCATACCGACGGCGCTGATGGGCGCGTCGTTTCCATTGGCGAGTCGCCTTTTCGTACAAAGATCGGTCGGCGTCGGTCGATCGGTTGGCGCCATCTATGCGTGCAATACGGTCGGCTCCATCCTGGGGTCCTTTTTTGGCGGCTTTGTGCTGATCCCCTGGGTGGGCATTCAAAACACCATCCTAGCCGGCGTATTGATCAACATCCTTACCGGCTGCGGACTGCTATGTTTGAGCCGCAGCCTGGTCCCCGGGCGGAGAGGGCTGGCGGCGGCGGTTGTACTTGGCGTGACGAGCGTTGCGATTGTTGCGGTTCCCGCATGGGACGTGTCTCGCATGAGTTTCGGTCCGTTCATAGAAGCGCGAAGGCATTCCAAAGACGTCACCCAGTCCACCGTCGCCCTCCAAGAACTGGTTGAGAAAAGCAAGATTCTCTTCCACAAGGAAGGTCTCACCACGACCATCACAGTGAAAGAATTTGAATCCGGGGAACGGGTCCTGTACGTTAACGGCAAACCGGACGCCTCCTCGACATGGGACCTTCACACGCAAATGTTGCTGGCGCACGTGCCGTTGCTGCTGCATCCCGACCCTCACAGCGTGCTGGTGATTGGTCTGGCCAGCGGAATGACACTGGGCTCGGCTGGGCTTCATTCCGTGGAGACGCTCGATTGCGTGGAGCTCGCACCGGAGATGGTCGAGGCCACGCACTTCTTCGACGCGCACAACCACAACATCCTGGCCGATTCGCGAGTTCGCATCATCGTCGCCGACGGTTGAAATCACCTCGCCTTGACGGCCAAGCAATACGACGTGATCATCTCCGAGCCGTCGAATCCCTGGATCGCGGGGGTCGCGGATTTGTTCACGCTGGAGTTCTTCCAGTTGTGTCACCAGCGGCTGAATTCTCGGGGCATCGCCTGCATCTGGCTGGAAGGATACCACATCGACCAGGAGTCCTTTCGTAGCGTCGTCCGCACGTTCGGTTCGGTTTTTGAAGATGTCTCCATCTGGCACACGCAGAGCGCCGATTACCTACTGATCGGCGCCAAAGAGAAGCTGGCGGTGGATCATCAAGTTCTTGCTCGCCGGATGAGTGAACAGGCCATCGCCGCGGATCTGGAGCGGATTGATATTAAGAAAGTGCCGGATTTTCTTGCCTACCAGGTGATGGGCGAAAATGGCGCGAGTCGGTTTTCTCAAGGCGCGCCTCGTCACACCGATGATAATGCCCTCTTGGAGTTCTCCACGCCGCGATTCCTGGTCACAAAAGACGCCCAATGGGCGTTCTACGATGCCATTGAGCAGCACCGCGAGAGCGATCTGTTGTTTCTAACCGGCGCGGAACACGAAGCAGAGACACTCAGCGCGATCAAGGAAGAGACCACCCGTTTCGTGGAAGCCAAACGCCACATCATGCGGGCGCGTAGTCATATTGCCCGCGATCAGCAGGAACAGGCGTTCGCCGAGGTCCGCCTTGCGACTGCCCTGAATCCGTCGGATACCTGGCTCCGAAAACGTGATGACGGAAACCTCAAAAAGGCTCGCAAACTCGTTGAGCAGCAGCAAGTCGCCGAAGCAATTGACATCTATCAATTTCTGCTAACGCTTAACCCGAAACATGAGCAGGCACACGTGCTGCTAGCGGGACTTCTATGCCAGCAGGGCAACATCGAAGCGGCCCTGAAACACTACCGTCATGGTCTGAGCATCGATCCCAACTCGATCGAGGCGCTGAACGACTTGGCGTGGATTCTCGCCACGCATCCAAACCCGGCATTCCGCGACGTGCCCCAAGCGATACGCCTGGCAGAGAAGGCTTGCCAGTTGAACGGCCATCAGAACGCGAACCTGATGGATACGTTGAGTGCGGCCTACGCAGCCGCCGACCGATTTTCGGATGCCCATACCATTGCTAAGCAGGCGTTGAAGCTGGCTTTGGCCGCAGGCGACCTTCGTTTGGCCGAGGATCTGCGCAGTCGCATCAAACTTTACGAGCAGCAGACGCCCGTTCGCGCACCGGGACCTCCTTGACCCGTCAAGCGCGCACTATTGATGCTTGCGCCGCCAATGAACCGAGGGCGCCCAACGGAAGCCTGTCATCCCGAGAGCCTGCCCTGAGTCCCTCGAAGGGTCCGCCGAGGGATCTCCGTGGCCTTGCCAAAATACATTACGAAAGAGATTCCTCGGCAGACCTCGGAATGACACGATCGCGCTCCCGGTCGGGCAGAACCGCCCTACCGCCCGCAAGCCCACAGCCAACCGGCCCCGCCGGTTCGCCACCGCTTTCCTGCTGTTGTGACGTGTGCGTGACGAAACCACCGGCATGGGACCCTAATCCGCTCAGAATCTTACCCGCCCACCCCCGCCTTCTCGGCGCAGGGAAGTTAGTTGACGGCCACAGCGCGCCGCAGGAAACGTAGGTTCCGTTAAGTGCGGCGGGTGTGCACACCGCCGTAGGATAATTTGCTGCGGTTACAGCCTGAGACCGATGCGACCTCCAGCAGATAAATTTGACTGAAGGCGAAGTAACCACCACGCCACCGTATTGCTAAGCCTTGGGCATAACCAAATGAAATGAGAAGTCTGGTTCCCCTGCCAAAACAAGTTCCTTGCTCAGATAGGTTCAGCGCCTCAGTCAGTCTTTAAGAATAAATGTCACCTTCATGTTGACACGATATTCAGAAATCTCACCGTCTTTAACTTCAACTTTGTGCTCCTGTACCCAAGCGGATTTGATGTTGTCGAGCGTTTTGCTTGCTCTGCGGATACCCTTCTGAATTGCATCTTCAAAGCTTTTCTTGGACGAAGCTGTAATTTCAGTAACCTTCGCAACGGACATCGTTTTCTCTCCCTATTTGAGAATTACTCAATGAATATGCTAAGCATGATAATATGATGTGTCGCACTAGTCCCTCTGCATGATCCGGTAGACTACTAGAGAAGTTCCGGAGCACTAAGGCAGCTAAATAACATCCCAAACTTTTGTGAACGCGAATTTCATAAGAAATGATTCACTGTTATTTCCTAACCGGCTGAACCACCGCCCGCACTGGCCTTTTTGATGAAGCCGACGATGGCAACCAGTATTGCTCCTCCGATTCCCGAAGCACCAGCATTGCCCAAGATTTCTCCTGCACCACCTTCACCTAGTACTGTCTGCAGCACTTCAAGAAGGCCAGCAGCCTGTCCTCCCATAACACCACCTATGATGCCAACAACTGTTTGAATAAGCTTACTGAGATCAATGTTCTTTAGCACCTTGCCGATGATGTTACCACCAGCACCACCAGCGAGAACTTGAATAAGTAATGGGAGAAGAGTTTCCATTGTCCGCCTTTCAAAGAGAAGAATTGTTACGGCATCTCCCAACTAGTAGAACCTAAACGCGAGTGCTCTGCAACGAAGAATACACATTTCAGTTGAGTGTAGGGGTTGGGCAAACTGTTTCTCTTTGTCTCCATACTAGCTGACCACAGCACCATATTTCTGGGACAAGGTCCCTCAGCGGGGCGATGTTGCCTGCTCACTTCAACTAGGTCCGTTTCTAGCGTCGGTTGTGCACTCCGCCGTACGAAAATTGAACCTCAAGAACTGCTTCGGACGATGAAATTGGTGCTAGTTTGAAAGTTCCTTTTCGTCCAGCGGTGTAAGCTGCCACACTTTGGCACCAGACTGCTTCCAAGCTCGGGAGACGTATTTTCTGCACTCTTTGTGAATTGCTTACGAGTCAGAAAGCGTTAATCCGCCCGACGGTCTTTGTCAACGAGTTTTGACGAGCGGGTTTCGGGACCAGGAGAACGTTTCCGGTTGTCCCAAGCGATGAGTCCAAGCAGAATGGAAATAAAAGTAGTAGCAACGAGCAAGGAGCGTAGGGAGAATTGGTAGGTTTTCGGGATTTTGAGCCACGGGAGAACGCTAGCCAATCCGATTAGGAGAGCCGCGAACCAATAAGGAATCATGATGCCCGTACCAATGGTTCCCCAACTAGAACCGGTCAAACCCGCCGGCTGGTAACCATCTGTGGGAACAATACTTGGAACATTGAGATAGAGCTCTCCCGAAATCCAACCAAATCCAAACAGCGAGGGACTATTCCAGATGACGTCCTCAACCGTTCTTTCACTTGATCTTACTGGTCCATGATCCCAGCCAACCCATGCTCTGTCGGGTCGACTAATAATAATATTCACAGCCGTAAGACGACCCTCGTACGAAACGAGGATGAGCGCCCTTTCTTCGGCGAGAGGACCAGCCGCCCGATCGAACGTGAAGTAGCTCCTCACCCATGACACGACCACCAGTAAGAACAACAAGCCGAAGAACACAGACACGGCTATACGCAGGATATGACACATATCGGGCTATGTTGCTGGAAAGGATTGGTGTGTCACCTTAGAGACGTGCTCGTAGTATAAAGCGATGTGTGGTAGTGCGGCACACCAATCCAGCGGCGGGGTAATTGCCCGCTGGACGAAACCACACATTGCCTAAGGTCAGCGGTGAATCTGCCTGCGGTAGGAACCGGAACTTACGGAAAGTACCGCGGGTGTGCACTCCGCCGCACGATAACGCATCTGAGCACGTAGCCTCGGTCGGTGTAGCCAAAAGCGGGTTTTTCTCATCCGGCACACGACTTGCACCTACCTGAACCGTGGCGTCTC
>CAXMSB010000261.1:0-20970 GCA_964195615.1 uncultured Granulosicoccus sp.
CTCGTTGAGTCCCGTCTGCGAGAGAATCCGTTCCTCGCCGTGACGACCGAGACAAACCAACTTGGCTCCGTCGGGCCCGCGCTCCAGCAGTCCCGCCTGACGTAAGATGATGGGATTCACCAAATAATCGTAAAACACAACTTCCGCTCGCGTCAGCACGGCCAATCCGCGCAGCGTGATCAGCCCCGGGTCGCCAGGGCCTGCTCCCACGATCGTCACTTTGCCGGCGCCGTCGCGCATGGGGTTGATCTCACTTTGGGGTTCGTTGTGTCGAACGGGACTAATGATAGAATACAGGGAACGGGGCCTCCTGCGTAGCACTCCGCAGCAGGGACTTTGTCGACCGTCGCCAAACCAGACCGATTGCATGGAATCCAATCAGCCAACCACCGGGCAGTCTCGCGGACCGGCGCCGCTGACCACCGCCGTTCGCCAGCGGCTGCAGAAGCTGTTTGAGCACGCCCAACGCTGTGTGGAAAAGAACGACCACGACTACGCCAACCAGTTGTTCAGCCAGTGCGTCGCCGAAGACCCAGCCAATCTGATCTATTTGCAGAGTTTTCTCGCCAATCTGCAGAGCAAGTACGGCGACAACAAGAAGGGCGCCAAGCTAGCCGTTCTGAAGATCCATAGCCACCGCTCTACCTTGACCAAGTCGGCCGGCAAAGGCGATTGGCTCGCGGCATTTCAGGCCGGTTGTGCGGCGCTGGCGGTCAATCCCTGGGACATCCCCACGCTGTTGGCGATGGCCGAGGCGTGCGATGAGCTGGGGATCGACGAGTGCCAGCTCTACTACCTGCGTTGGGCCATGGACGTCGACGCCAAAGACGCGACAGTCAATCGCCACGCGGCCCTCGCACTGCAGCGGATGGGGCAGTTCGATCAGGCGATCGCCTGTTGGCATCGAGTCGAACAGGCCAAGCCGCACGACGAAGAAGCTCTGCAAGCAATCTCGCGACTATCGGTGGAGAAGACCATCCACGAAGGGGGGTACGATCCCGAGTTGCTGAGGGACGACTCGTCCGCCGGGTCGGAGGAAAAAATCTCCGTCGCCCGCTTCTCCAAAGACGCCGACCAGTTGCCCGACGACGACCTGTCGCCGGAGGAACGGCTGCAAGCGGCGCTGGCTGCCGATCCGTCCGAGATCGGAAACTATCTGCAGCTGGCCGACATACTGATCAACGACGCGCGTCTGGACGAAGCCGAGAAACTGCTGGAGCGCGGCCTGAGCGCTTCGGGCGGGGGCGATCTAGACATTCGCGAACGGCTGGAAGATATCCAGTTGCGTCGGGCCCATCACCAACTGGCCGTTGCCGAAAAGCGGCACGCCCACGAGCCCACGGAGGAGACTCAGCAACAGGTGCTGCACTTTCGCAAACTGGCAAACCAGAGGGAATTGGAGGTTTATGCCGTCCGATCCGACCGCGACCCGGGCAATACGCGGCTGAAGTTTGAGCTGGGCCTGCGTCTGAAACGTGCCGGCAAGATCAAGGAGGCAATCACCACGCTGCAGGCCGCCCGGGGCGACACCAAGCGGAAATCGCTCGCACTGCTGGAATTGGGCGAATGTTTCCAGAAAATCGAGCAGTACAAGCTGGCCCTGGCCAACTACGAGCAGGCGGTGGAAACCGCCCTGGAGACGACCGGGGAGGCCGATTCCGAGGTTCGTCGGCTGGCCCTCTACCGGGCGGGCGTTTTGGCCACCGGGCTGCGGGAATTGGACCGGGCCGAGCGGCATCTGACCGAGCTGGCAGGCCTCGATTTTGGCTATCGAGACGTCTCCGACCGGCTAGACAAGCTGGCCCAATTACGCGATAGTGGGTGATTCACGTTGGGCCGTGGCGGGGGACCGCACGGCTCGCTTTCGCCATCCACCCAGTCTGTTGAAGAAATCACAATGCCCAGCTCTGCCAGCTCCAAGAAACGCCTTCGCCAGAACCAAGCTCACCGCGATCTCAATCGTTCGATCAAGACGGGCGTCCGGTCCAGCATTCGCAAGGTCCGCACAGCCGTGGAAGCGGGCGACGTCGAGGCGAGCACGGCGGCATTTCAGGTGGCCACCAAGAAGCTGGATCAAGCCGCTGCCAAGAGTGTGATTCACGCCAACAAAGCTGCCCGCACCAAGTCGCGGCTCTCCAAGGCAATCAAAGACATCAAGGCCGCTAAGGCTTAAGCGTCACCAAACGATCTTCTCCGCGTCGAACACAGGCCCCTCAACGCAGGTGCGCTTGTAGTCCCAACCGCCGTCCGCTTGGCGGACTTTCGCGACGCAGCTAAAACAGATGCCGATGCCGCAGGCCATCGGCGACTCTAGCGACACCTCGCAGGGCACCGAGCGAGCCGAGGCAACCTGGGCCACCGCTTCCATCATCGGCTCGGGACCGCAGCAGACAACGCGACGGTCGCCGTCGGGATCCTCTGCGAGCACTTCTTCCAACAGCTCGGTAACCAATCCGTGGTGACCGACGCTGCCGTCGTCGCTGCTCACGCGCAGGTCGATGCCGCAGGCGCGGAAGTCGTCGGCGCCGGCCAACAGATCTTTCGTACGCACGCCGTAGCAAAGCGTCACACGCTGTGCTGTTGTGGCTTGCCGTCCGTAATCGCGCCCGCCCAGCAGTTCTCGCCCCAGGGCCAGGAAAGGAGTCTGCCCGATGCCGCCCGCGACCATCACCAGGTGCTCGGTCGGCGGGACGGAAAAACCATTGCCCAACGGGCCCCAGACGTCCAGTTCCGTCCCCAGGCGACACTCGGTCAGCAGGCGGGTCATCTTGCCGACGACCAGATAGACGACGTCGACGCCGACTGGGTTGCCAGCGGTGTCGAGTACCGTGTCGTACAGCGCGAACGGTCGTCCCAACAGCGGGTTGTCGCAGCAGGCGAGCCGGAGCATGAAAAACTGCCCAGGCACAACGCGACGGGCCAGCTCGGGGCATTCGAAGCGTACCCGATACGTATCGCGGGCCAGCGGCACGTTGTCCGTGATCTCGACCCGACACTGGACAGCCCGATCGGCGTAGCAAGCAGCCGCCAGCGGATTGGGGCCCTGCGAGGCCTCGTCCGTCGCGTTCAACGCCGGCCTCCCTTGCGGCTTCGCGGCGGGCGACGGGTGCTCTTGCCTTCAGCCGGTGGGCGAGGCTCAAAGGTACGCAGCTTGCGGACCTCGTCGGGCGTGAGCCTCCGCACGGCGCCGCGGGGTAGATCGCCCAGTCGCAGGGGGCCAACCGCGATCCGAGTGAGCCGCTGCACCTTGTGACCCACGCGGGCCAGCAGGCGACGAATCTCTCGGTTGCGGCCCTCGTCGAGCACCATCTCAAGAACGGTCGATTTCTTTCGGGGCCCCTTCGAGCGAACTCGCACCGGTTTCACGTAGCCCTCGGCCAGATGCACACCCTTGCGCATCTGTGCGAGCACGTCGACCGGCACGTGGCCAGCGACTTGCACTTCGTAGGTTTTTTCCACGCCATGGCGCGGATGCGTGAGACGGTTGGTCAACTCGCCGTCGTTGGTCACCAGAATGAGGCCTTCGCTTTCGAGATCCAGTCGACCGACGTTGAACATGCGGCCCACGTCGGGCGGCAGCAGATCAGTCACCCGTGTGCGCCCCGACGGATCGCGGGCCGTGCAGACGACGCCGGGCGGCTTATGAACGGCGAAATACTCGAGCTTCGGCCTGGGCAGACGCTCGCCGTCGACGAAGATTGCTTGACTGGAAGGATCGACGCGGGTGCCCAACTCGGTGACCACTTCGCCGTCGACTTCCACGCGGCCTTCGAGAATCAACTCCTCCGCATCGCGACGACTGGCCAGACCGGCGCCGGCGAGCACTTTTTGCAAACGCTCGCCCGGCTGGTCGTTGGTCCGTCGCTGCGGCCGCGCGGGCCGACGTCGAACCTGTCGGCGCACAGCCGGTTTTTTTCTATTTTTCTGAGGTGGGCGCGCCATGGGAGGGACCGTGAACTGGGGGAGGCGGGAGAGGCTGGACCAGTAGCCATCATACCTTCCCACGGCGGCAATACCCAGGGGCGCACAGAAGCATTCACCGGCAGATTTTGCCCGATCAGTACCGGGAAGCGGGGGCGGTGGGAGCACGCCAGGGGCCCAGCGGTTGTTGCTGCCGAGCACGGGTCACTTCGTTGGGCGGTTTTGTAAAGCCCTGAGGACGACCGCCCACGATTGGCGGGGCAACGTCGTTGGGCGGGTACGGGTCGTACTGCTCGGCATTGCCGCGTTGGTACGAAGCCGGTCCCGGGTGCAACCACTGCGGTCGGCGGATCGTGGGCGAGCACGCCCCCAGCGGCAACAGCAGCGCGCAAAGGGCCCAGAGAGTGAGTCGTCGTCTAAGGGATTTCATCTGCCGAGGGCGCCTCCGTATCTGATCGCTGCTGGGGCAGGGATTGTAGGGAGGCAGCCCTGAGGAGGGAAGAGAAGCGCACCTGCTATCGCTGCCAGCAGCATTCTGCGTTTCGCGTAGCGAAGTTCTGTAGGAGGCGTCTCCGACGGCGATAGTCTTCCGAGTTTCAGGTCGCCGTCGGGAGACGCCTCCTACAGGGGACTACGGCAAATAAGTGTCCAGCACCACCGCCCTGCCCTGCGGCGTCAGTTGGGCGCCACCGGCCGCGGCGGGGAGCAAACAGGTCTCGCCCGTGGACAACGGGTCGCCGGTGGGATCGCCCTCGACATCCACGCTCCCCTCAACGCTCACCAACAGATGAAACCGCCGGTCGCCGCCGATGGTGCGCGGGCTGGTGAGCGTGCAGCGATCCAGGACGAACTTATCGCAGTCGACCAACCGCTCGCGGCCCGGCTCGTCGGTGGCAGTCTGCTCGACGGCAGAGACGGGGCCGCGGTCGTAGTCGATCGTGGCCAGCGACTCGGCAATGTGCAGGGGGCGCGGTTTTCCGTCGGCGCCGACCCGATTGAAATCGAACAGCCGAAAGGTCGTGTCGCTCGCCTGCTGGATTTCGGCGATCACCAGTCCCGCCCCCAGGGCGTGAACGGTGCCGGCCTCGATAAACACGCAATCGCCCACACTCGGCTCGAACTGGTGGAGAGTCTCCTCGCACGTGCCGGCTGCCAGGGCGGAGGCCACGTCGTCGCGGGTCACGCCCGGCCGGAGCCCGGCAAAGATCTTGCTGCCCGGATCGGTGGCCAACACGATCCAGGCTTCGGTCTTGCCCAGGTCGGGCGGATCGAGCCGAGCGCCCTGCTCGTCGTTGGGATGCACCTGCACCGACAGTGTGCGATTGCAGTCGAGGAATTTGAACAACAGTGGAAACTGCCGTTGCGGGTCGTGCCGGCCGAACAGTTCCTCTCCATGCTCGACAACCAGTTGGTGCAACGTCCGACCGCTCGCCTCTCCGGCAACCACGACACTCTGGTCGTCGCCATGGTCGACCACTTCCCAACTCTCGGCGTAGACGTCCCCATCGCCCAGCGATTTGCCCAGCATGGTCTCCAACCGTCGCCCGCCCCACAGGTAATCGCGGAAAATTGGCTGGAATCGTAGAGGATAATCCATAGTCGAGAGTCCAGAGTTGAGGGTCCAGAGCCAGTAGCCGATTGAGTGCCTATCGTGGCCAATAAGGCCTTGCTAACATAGGTTTTTGGCCAATTCGGCGGCAGCCCCGTTCGCGCCGTATCCTTGTATGTTCGCGGCAGCCTCGCCAGTCACCGTCAATCATATCCCCTCCGACCGATCCATCCAACTGCCCGCCGCCTGGTCACCGATTCATGCACGATCCTCCCGATTTAGAACAGATCGAACAGTCGAAGATGTCGTTCGCTGAGCATCTGGAGGAACTGCGGGCGGCGCTGTTCAAGTCGCTGTTGGCACTGTTGGTTGGCACCTTGGTGGGCCTGACGGTGGGTTGGTCGGTGGTCGACTACATCCAAACGCCGTTGCGCGACGCGTTGGAAACTTTTTTCCGCGAGCAGGCCCAACTGAAGCAAGTCGAGCGGCTGGAAGAAATGCGCTCCGCTGGCCAGCCGGTCCCCGAAGACCTCGAAGCCGCCGCCGAGCAAATGGCTGAAGAGAATCTCATCCCCAGGGACATCTACGTCACGCGGTCCGAACTACGGCATGCCCTCGGAGAGTCCGATCCCAACGCCGCAGGCACGGAAGAAGAGGACCCGCGGCAATTCACCCGCGAAGACTTGGTCCGACTGAGGGTCTACGACCAACTGGAGGATGACTCACGGTTGAGCCTGGTCGCCCTCAGCGCCCACGAACCGTTTATGGTCTACGTGAAGGCGTCGCTCACTGTGGGGGCGGTGGTCGCCAGTCCGTTTATTTGTTTCTTCATCTGGGATTTCATCGCGGCGGGCCTCTATCGCCACGAACGCAAGCACATGTACGTCTACCTGCCGATCAGCCTGGGGCTGTTCTTCGCCGGGGCCGCTTTGGCGTTTTTTGTCGTGTTCGACTTCGTGCTCGATTTTCTGTTTTGGTTCAACCAACAGATGGGCATCACGCCCATGCCGAGAATCAGCGACTGGATGAGCTTTGTGTTGATGCTGCCACTGGGATTCGGCGTCAGTTTCCAGTTGCCGCTGGTGATGTTGTTCCTGGAACGGATCGGCGTGTTCACGGTCGAAACTTATCTCCAGAAGTGGCGCATCGCCGTGCTGGTGATCGCGATTCTGTCGATGTTCCTCACGCCGGCCGACCCGGGCAGCATGATGCTGATGGGCGTGCCACTGGTGGGACTCTACTTCGGCGGCATTCTCCTATGCCGCTACATGCCCGGCCACGCCGTGACCAAACGGGGCGAGAAGCCCGAAGAATCTAGCGGCTCGTAGAGCGCCGATCCCCGATTCCTAGAATGAGAAACCTTGCGAGGAATAGTCTCTCGATAAGCACGTAAGCCGCGAGGCGCCAGCCGAGCGCTCGGCTATCGTCTCGCGGCTTACGCTGTGTGATCTCCAGGGTCAGATTCCTCGGCGGACCTCGGAATGACACGTAGTCCTCAGATCTGATATTGCGTCTCCGGGCGCAGATCGTCGGCGTCTTCGCTGCGGATCTTGAGCTTCGGCTTTTCCAGCACCACGGTCGTGCGGGGATCGACGCTCGAGGTGAGCCAGACGTTGGAGCCGATCACCGCGTCGTGCCCGAGCGTGGTGCGTCCGCCGAGGATCGTGGCGTTGGCGTAAATCACCACGCGGTCTTCGATCGTGGGATGACGTTTCTGTCCACGGACCAATTGTCCCTCGCCGTCGGTGGGGAAACTCAACGCACCGAGAGTGACGCCTTGATAAATCTTCACGTGCTCGCCAATGTCGCAGGTCTCGCCAATCACGACGCCCGTGCCGTGGTCGATGAAAAAGTGGTCGCCGATCGTCGCGCCGGGGTGGATGTCGATGCCGGTGCGCTTGTGTGCCCACTCGGTCATCATGCGCGGAATGAAAGGAATCTCCAACTCATGCAACAAGTGCGCCAACCGAAAGACGGTGATCGCCTCCAGGCCGGGATAGCAGAAAATCACTTCGTCGAGATTCTTGCAGGCCGGATCGCCGTCGTAGGCGGCCTGAACGTCGGCCGCCAACACGCGCCGCAGGTTGGGTAGCCCTTCAAGAAACTCAAGCGTCTTGATCTGGCCCAACGCTTCGTAATCGGCGTCGCCGTCGCAATCGCTGGTGGCGCCGGCCTCGTGACGCAGCGCGCGACCGATCTGCCTAGTGAGCCGATCGTGCAGTCGGTCGATCAGGTCGCCCACGTAGTAGCTGATATTGCCCCGATGCAACCCTTCGCGTCGCCGGTAGCCGGGGTAGATCAGTTCGGTGAGGTCATCGACGGCCGCCACCACTTCTTCGTAGCTCGGCAAGGGGCAATGATCGAGATGATTGATCGTGCCCAGGTCGTCGTACGTTTGCACGATCTGATCGGTAATGTCTGGCAAATTGTCTTTGAGGCGAAAGTCGGAGGCCATCGATACTCTCCTGACGCTAGCAAGCTTGATCGCGCGTCTGTAGGTTGGAGAAAATACTTCAGAGATCGCGCCGCCGAAAACGGCGCACCAACAACGAGAAGGTCCGGCATTAAGCCGGACAGATACAGATACAACAGATGCTGCCGCGTGGTGAGATCATGGTGGGTCTTCCTAAGCCAGGGAGGTGCCCCCGTCGGTGTGGACCCCCCTCTGTCGAAGCCGACACAAACCGGCCGCTGCAGGTTCTCTCGGCTGATGTGCTACTTGGAGTTTAACATTTCCCGCGGCGGCGGCAATGCCTCCGGTGGAGTAGGAGAGTCGCGAGTCCAGTGTCTAGTGCCAGAAGGGTGGGAGGCGACCTCCGGCTCTAGACTCTAGACACTGGACTCTCGACTCTCCCGTTGCTTATTTGCCACACAAATTGGTCCTGGGTGTCGCGTAATGACAACCTCTCGTGGGGTAGGCTTGAATAGGACACCAGTATGCGCACTCGTCACGGCCTCTCGAGGAGGAACTCCCTATGGCGCAACTCCTACCTGAACTCGATCCCACTTTGATGCTGGTGGTCCTGTTGCCGTTGGGGGCGCTTGTTGCCGGTTGGGCGCTGCAGATGGCATGCACCATCTGCTCGGTCGATCCTCCTGACTTTTGGCATTCGGTGCTGGCCGTGGTGATCATCTGCATCTCCAACGTCGTACTGCGATTCTGGCTGCAAGTCTCCGAAGTGCCGGCAGACTTCGGCACGCAGTTGTTCGCGCCGGCAATCACCACCGGATTGGTGATCGCGATGAGTATCCGCGCCGGTCCTTTGGGGGCGTTCAAAGTGACCTTCGTCCACGGCGTGCTCTGCGGACTGATCTACTGCGTCGCGTCGGTGATGGGCAAAGCGTTGATCGCGGGAGTGTTTTGAGGGTCTAGAGTTGAGTGTCTAGAGTCTAGGGCCAGAGGAATTCACCGCTTGCGGTTTAGCAAGAGCGCGCCTATCGCCAACAGACACCAGGCGGCCGGCTCGGGAATCTGCTCGGTGGCAACCAGGCCGCCCAGGGTGCTTGTCGCCCCGTAGTTCTGCTCCCATAGCCAGAAGTCAAAACTGTCGACCGCGCCTTGGCCGTTCAAGTCGCCCATCAGGGCGCTGGCGCCGCTGGCCGTCCCAAAGCCGCGCTGCCAGGCGAGAAAATCGACGCCGTCCACGTCGTCATCGTCGTCGGTGTTGCCGTGCAAACCCAGCAACTGAGCGGGAACCTCCCAACCGAGGTCCTGCAACCCGGCGTAGTCCAACGGCGTGAGCAGCGTGCGTCGGCCCGAAATGAGCGACGCGCCGAACGAAGGGGTGGGCTGCTCGTCGTAAGGCGGACTCGCGACACCCCCGGCCCAATGTTCGTGATTTGAACTGGCCGAGTTGAACAACACGGGCACGTTGTCGCCGTAGAGCGCCGCCGTCGCCGCGCCCTGGAACTCGCCGCCAGCGACCTGGTTCTCAAACGAGTCGGCCGTGCCAAAGCCGAACAGGTGCCCCAGCTCGTGCAGCGCGACACTGATGAAATCGACCTTTCCCACGCCGGGCGACGCGTCGGAGCCAAAATACCAGTTGCGGTCCAAGTCGCCGAAGGACTTGGTATCGAAGGCAATCGCCCCGCCCCACATGGCGAAGTCGTCTGCCGCGCCGTCGACGATCGTCCCCTGCCCCCGAGCAAAGACGCCGTTGGGCCCGCCCGGTCCGGCGACGCCGACCTGATTGTCCGGCAGATCGCGGCCGCCGACATAGATGGTCACAGCGTCTGCCGGCGCCGCGAAACCGCTGAGCTGCGTCCCAACGGCTCCGGTGTCGGGATGTGTGAAGGTGACGGTCGCCCCGGAGATGGCCGACAAGCTATCGGCGAACGGGGTGAAGGCCTGTGCGACGAAGTTCAAGTCGTCGAGCGCCTCGGGATGGTCGACAAAAAAGTCGCCCGCTCCGCAGGATCCATCCAGATCGCAGGCCAACTGGAAATCAACGGTGATCGCGTTGGCCGGGACACTCCCCCAGCAGAGACCGATCCCCAACGCCAGCAGCGCGCAGACCTTTCTCGGCAACCAAGCTAAATCGACCATCGTCAGAAAACCGTCTGTTCCATTCCGGAGGGGGAGCACCGCGCTCGCTCCCTCCAGCTTAATGTGAGCCTCCGACGGCGTCGAGGGAAATGCCCGGATAGAACACGGAGCAACGCCGATTCTGCGGATTTACGCTGATCGCGGGTGGCACTGCCTGGTTTGCCAGCAGTGCGAAGCGGGTACCGAGGCTGCACTGCTGGACAAGCCAGACAGTGCCACGCATAACCCCCAGCTCAGTCTTCCTCATCCGCCAGCTTCGCCTTGGCGATGATCTCCTGCTGTACGTTGCCGGGGACGACCTCGTAGTGGGAGAACTCCATCGAGTAGCTGCCTTGGCCGCCGGTCATCGAGGAGAGGGTCCGAGCATAGGTGGCCGCTTCGGCGAGCGGCACCTTGGCCTCGACGGTGGTCATACCGCCGCCGGCCGTTTCCATGCCCGACATCTGACCTCGGCGTCCCGATAGATCGCTGGAGACGTCGCCCACGTAGTCGGCCGGCACGGTGACGTGAATGTTCACCACGGGCTCCAACAGGCTCGGCTTCGCCTCTTTGAACACCTTGGCGAACGCCTTGCTAGCGGCCATTTTAAACGCGGTTTCGTTGCTGTCGACCGGGTGGTCCTTGCCAAAGTGAACCTCCACGCAGACGTTCTGCACCGGATAGCCGGCGACTACCCCCGAGCCAAGTCGTTCCAGAAAACCCTTCTCGATGGCAGGCATGAAGTTGCCCGGAATCGAACCGCCGACGACCGAATCGATCCACAAGAAATGGTTCTTCTCGTGGTAGTGCTTCGCCTTGAACTGGGGGAACCGGGCCTTGGTGGCGTACTCGTCGATGTCGGTTCCTTCGGGGAGGGGGTACATGCGAATGTGTACCTCGCCAAACTGACCGGCGCCGCCCGACTGTTTCTTGTGCCGATAGCTGCCGTCGGCATTTATCTGAATCGTCTCCCGATACGGGATCTTCGGCTCCTTGGTTTCAACCTCGACCTTGTCGCGGCGTTTGAGGCGTTCCTGGATCAGCATCAGATGCAGCTCGCTCATGCCGGTAAGCACCATTTCCTTCGTCTCGGGGTCGTGATCGAGATGGATCGTGGCGTCTTCCTCGGTGATCTTGTGCAGCGATCCGGAGAGCTTGGCTTCGTCTCCGCGGCTCTTGGGGGCGACGGCCAAACCGACCATCGGCATGGGGAAGCCAATCGGCGGCAATTCGACCTCGCCCAGCGACATGCCGATATGCAGTTCCTCGCACTTAGACACTGCCACAATCTCGCCGGGGCCGGCGTCGTCGATCGGCGAGGTCTCGCTCGCCTGGACCTCCAGCAACGGGCCGAGTTTGATTCCCTTGCGGGCGCCGGGCGATTCGACCGTGGCGTCCTTCTTCAGCGTGCCCGAGAAGATCCGAACGAAGCTTAGCTTCTGCACGAACGGATCGATGCGGGTCTTGAAGACCTGGGCGGCAAGCGGCGCGGCGGGATCGGGTTTGAGCGTGATCGTGTCGCCGTCTCTGGTCGCCGTGCGGGCAATCGCGTCGGGCGGCAGCGCGGCCTGGGCCAGCACGTCCATCAACTCCGAGACGCCCACCTCCTTCTTGGTCGACACACAGACAATCGGCGTGAGCGAACCGGCCGCGATTGCCTGCACCATCAATCGGCCTAATTCGTCGGACGACGGCAGCTCGCCCTCAAAGTATTTCTCCATCACGGCTTCGTCGACTTCGATGATCGATTCGATCAGCGATTCGTTGATCTTGGCCGGATCGACGATTGCCCCTTCCGTGTCGTCGGGCACCTGCAGTGTGCTGGCCACGCCCCGCAGCGAATCGCCCAACCCGAGCGGCACGTTCAGCAGCGCACAGCTATTGCCGAAGACTTCCTTGATCGATTCGATCAGCCCCGGGAAATCGATGTTGTCGGTGTCGAGCTTGGTAAGGACCACAATCCGTCCACAGCCGGCCTTGCCCGCCTCGCTCCAGGCGCGACGCGTGTTGACCTTGATGCCGGCATGGGCGTCGATCGCGATCAGCGAGGTTTCCACCGCCCGCAAAGCGCCCACCATTTGCCCCACCAAATCCGGGTAGCCAGGCGTGTCGATCAGATTAAAACGTTTGCCCGCGTGATCGAAATGGACGACCGAAGCTTCGATCGAATGCTTGTGATGCTTTTCCTCTTCGTCGAAGTCGCAAATGCTCGTGCCGGCGTCGACGCTCGGATTGGCGTTGACCGCACCGCTCTGGACCAAAAGCTGATCCACCAGCATGGTCTTACCGGCGCTACTGTGGCCGCTGACAACGATGTTACGAAGATCTCCAATTTTCCTGGCCATTTCGACTCCCTGTGAAAAACTCTGGAAGCAACCGGGAGCCCTCGGCTCGTCGGTCGCTGTGGTTCTAGTTGTAAATGCTCGCCCCGTCTCTAGGTAGTTGATTCTTGTGTTCGAACGTGATCGGATCCGCCGGCCGCGGCGAGCGCGGCGGGCAGGTTGATCGTCCCCGCGTAGAGGGCGCGGCCGATGATCGCAGCCGCCAAGCCGGCCGACGCCAATCGGCGCACGTCTTCGACCGTCGTCACGCCGCCCGAGGCGACCACCGGTACGTTGACATGCTCTTGCATCTGGGCCATGGCCGACAGGTTGGGCCCGGCGAGCATGCCGTCGGTGGCGATGTCGGTGTAGACGATCGCGGCGAGCGGAACGTCGCGAAACTCGTCAGCCAGTTCGACCGCCGGCGTGGTGCTCGTTTCCAGCCAACCGTCGGTGGCGACCATCCCCTCCCGAGCGTCGATCCCCAGGACCAACCGTTCGGGATACTCCTGGCACATCTGCCGAAAACAGTCGGCGTTTTTCAGTGCCGAGGTGCCCAGCACCAAGCGATCGAGGCCGACTTCCAGCAGCGACTCGATGGTCTTCTGATCGCGGATGCCGCCACCCAGCTCGCACTGCATGTCGACTGCCGCGACGACCTTTCGCACCGCTTCCAGGTTGGTCGGCTTGCCGTCGCGTGCGCCGTCGAGATCGACCAGATGCAGGTGCCGCGCGCCCTGGGCCTGAAAGCTCTGGGCCACCGCCACCGGATCGTCGGCAAAGACGGTCTCCCGCTGGTAGTCGCCCTGCTCCAGACGGACGCATTTGCCACCCAAAAGATCAATCGCAGGCCAAATCTGCATACCGAGTCACCATCGTCTATGTCCGCCCGGGCGAAGAGTAAAGAACCAGTGAATATCGCACACTGGGGGCGGATTTTCAAGCGGCGGTGCCTGGTGGCTCAAAGGGTCAGCAGAGTCGATCCTTGCCCACGCTGTCATTCCGAGGTCCGCCGAGGAATCTCCGTCGCGACATGGGCTGGCGGGACCAAGGAGATCCTTCGGCGGACCTCAGGATGACAATTTGGGTCTCTTGGCTGTCCCCACCTCGCGGCTGGCAAGCTATGGAAGCTCGGCAAAGTTTTTCAGCACCTGCAGGCCGGCCGACTGGCTCTTTTCCGGATGGAACTGCGTGGCGAACAGATTGTCTCTCCAGATCGCGGCACAAAACGGCTCGGGATACGAGGCCGTGCCCGCCACGACGCCCTCGTCCGCGGGCGCCACGTAGTAGGAGTGGACAAAATAAAAATGGCACCCTTCGTCGAGCCCTTCAAAGATGGGCGGACGCCGAGGCCAATCGACGACGTTCCACCCCATGTGCGGCACCTTGTACTCGCTGGGGATGTCGAACTTGCGTACCTCGCCGGGGATCACCCCCAGCCCGGCATGTTCGCCATCCTCGTAGCTCCGCTCGAACAGCAACTGCAGCCCGAGGCAGATTCCCAGAAACGGCTTGTCGGCGTTGATCGCCTCAAGAATCGGCTCGACCAACTCACGCCGCTTGAGTTCAGCAATCGCATCGGCCATCGCCCCCACGCCGGGCAGCACAATTCGCGACGCCTGAGCGATAACCGCCGGATCGCCCGTAACCGCCGCCGCGTGCCCGACGCGCTCAAACGCCTTTTGCACGCTCCGCAAATTGCCCATTTGGTAATCGATAATCGCAATCATCGAGTGTTTTTCTTTTCTGTGAGTTTGTGCGATCGGCTGGCCTGACGCCAAGCGAGACACTGTCGCCGCGCCGGAGTCCACATTGATTCTAACGGTTGACCCCGGTCGTGCTCAACCGTTGGTTCCACCTCGTTCTCACGTCGAGCGTGGGAATGAGAACGGGGAACTGTTTTGCAAAAGGTGCCCAGAGTCAGTACGCTCAACGCTGCGCCATGCGCTCGGGATAGACGACCAATTCGATCCGCCGGTTGCGGGTCTGGCCACTGTCGCCGGAAGCGACTGAAGGCGATTGGTACGGCAGGTGCACCGGTTGGCTCTAGTTTTGCCGGTGTGACGCAGGAGCAAGAGGCGACGCCGCAGACCTGTAACTGCTTTTGCTGACGCATCTTACGACAAACTGCCCACGCGGTCGTGGCCGTCAGGCGGGGGTTTTCGCCCTAAAAAAAAGGAAAGACATTTCCCAGAAAGAGGCACCACCAGCCCCCCCGGCAAGCTACAATGCCCACCGTGCGTATCTTATCTTGGGGCTTCGTGAATCCTTCGTAGCTCCCATTGGCGGTTCAATTCTAGGTTTAAGAAATAAGAGCGACTAATGAAGCGAATTCTAAATTTGACTCTTCAGTGTTCTGATTCTAGGGACCTTGGTCGTGCCATCTGCACGTGCTGATGTCGATGTATCGCTGAACGTGGTCCCAAACGATTTCTCTGACTTCTCTCAGGGTGGCATCTGGAGCATGGTTGCCAAGACCGATACCACCGACTCCGACGGCATCGTAGGCCTGGTTACTCGCTACCTCAACATCCCTGCAGCGGGTACCGTAGTCCCCAACATTGGACACGACATCAATGGCGGTGCTCTGAAAATTGGCACCTTCGGATCGGAGATCGAGTTCGTCTATGGACAAAATCCCGACGATGGACTTGTTCTAGGCGTTGGTCTGCTGGGTGGACCCTCTGACTTGGGGGCCGATCCATTGGGTGATCCGGCGTGGGACAACGCTTCTGAAATCGCCTTTGGCACCATCCCCGACCTCACCCTGATTCCCATCTTCGTGTTTGCCGCAGCAAATGAAGTAATCGAAAGCATCGGCGGCGCAATTCAACTTGCAACGATCGATGAGACGGTTGTCCGCATTGCCGTTCCCGAACCGACCGCGGCAGTACTAGGTCTGCTGGCCTGTTTCGGCTTCGCACGACACCGAAGACGATGAGGAAGAAGTCCGCCAGCGGGAGCCTCAAATAGAACCGTTATTTTGCCGCGGGGATGTCGCTTGCCGGTCGGCGGGGCAATCTACCAATTGCTTATGACTACAGCGCAGGGTTCATCCAAGGGAAACCGCCGATGGACGCAGATAAGCGCGGATTTTACAAGAGTTCAACGAGTCATCGACTATTCACTTAAGAGCGCAGACTCTCCAAGGTCCGAGAGGTCTCAAAGACATCGGCGTTCATCCACGTTTATCTGCGGTTCCTGTTTTGGGGCATCTATGGGACCCTGCGCTGTAGTATTAGGTCGCCTCCACCAAATCACGCAGGCGTATCCCTCAGTGGCTTTTCAACCTTCAGCTCAGTTCTGAAGCAACGACCGTCTCGAAGAACGGGTGACGGCCTGATGCGGCGGGGCGACTGCTGGGGCAGCGCCTTACAGTGAGAGCGCCGCGCAAACTGCAAAAGGCGTCGAGCGCCAGCATGCTCAGTGCTGCGCCATGCGCTCAGGATAGACGACCAATTCGATCCGCCGGTTGCGGGTCTGGCCGCTGTCGGTGGCGTTGGAAACCACCGGGTGGTTCGAGCCGTGGCCGATGACGAACAGTTGCTCGGCGGGCAAAGAGGCCCGTTGGATGAGCGTGTTGTACACCGCCAACGCCTGGGCGGCTGAGAGATGGTGGTTCGAGGGGAACTGCTGAGAGTGCGTCGGCTGATCGTCGGTGTGACCCTCGATGCCGATAAACTGGTCAGGAAAATTCCGCCTCAAGTCGGCGGCGACGTTGCGGATGAGTTGCTCCGCGCCGCTCTTGAGATAGGGGCTTCCCGGCACGAATAAGCCGTCGCCGGCCAGTTCCACCCTCACGACGTCGCCGTCCTGTCGGACCGTCGCGCCGGGGATGTTCGTGATCGTGAGATTTTTAAGCAAACTGTTGTTAGCTCGAATCTCGGCGCCGGAGCGTTTTTCGACCGAGGCCAACAGCGCCGACGTTTTGCTCTGCAATTGCGAATTGCTCTCGCGTTGGGCCAGCAGTTGGTCGGTGGTGCTTTTGAGTTGCTGCCGGGTGGCGGTTACTTCGTCGTTCAAGAGCTGAATCTGCTGCCGCGATTGGGCCAGCAAGGTTTCCAGTTCTTGGTTGTCCTTGTCGAGCGTTTGAGCGCGGCTCTGATACTCCTGGGTCTGCTGAGCCAGGGTCTGCATCTGTTGCTGCTGCGTCGCCGTTGTATTCTGCTTCGGCGAGAACACAAGCCGACCGCAGCCGGTGGCAGAGAGCAGCAAGACGAGTGCGATCGAGATCGTGGCGCGCGACGCGGTCTTCATGCGACAATCGGTGGGGAGTGTTTGGGGCCTTTGGGGGGGGGACCGTAGCAAGCGCCCCACCGGTTCACAAGGCCAACTCCGCCACGGGCGTGCTAGCAACGGCCGGCTCGGCTGCCTGCCATGGAACTTGGACGTCGGGATAGCTGCCGTAGAACCGCTTGACGTAGTTGCGATGCCACCGCTGGGGGCGGTGCGACTGCCAGCCGAACCGCTTCATCAGCCGCTCGGAAAGGCGCGCATTGAAAGCATCGCACAACAGAGCGTCGGAGCCTTTGGTTCGGGCCACGCCGTCCAGCGCGGCAAGTGCCGTCCGAAACGTGGCGTAGGATGAGTCTTGCGTGGAGACGATGTACTTGAGAGCCAGAAAGTTGGAATGCCGTAGCGGCTGGTTGTAGTAGAGCAGGCAGCGGTCTGGCGCACCGCTGGCATGGTACACCGGCCCCGTCGGCCATATCTCAGGCCAGGCAAGCAGCTTCGGCCAAAGTCTGAAGTGGATCGCGACCAAACGGCCGGCGGCGGTTTCGATCACCCCGTAGCGACGCCGGCGGATGGCCTCCTCAGCGGCACGGTGATTTTCGATGGATTGCATCACGATCGAACGCATCAGTCTTCCTCATCCTGCCCGTCACGCCGCCCGAACAAGAAAATTTTTATCTGCTGCCAGAGCAACAGCATCACACCCAGCATGGAAAAACTAACCACCAACACCGCCGGCATCAGCCAGCCCATGCTGAACAGATCCTGTAATCCCAGCGACCAGAAAAACGGCCAGTCCACCACCACCGCCAAGGTGCCCAGGCAAAGAAAGGGTCCGTAGGGGATAACGTCGTCGCGGTGGAGCACCAATTGCAGGACGCCCACGACCAACGCGGCAAACGGGGCGACGAAGAAGATGACCACGCCCGCCTGCCAACCGACGAACGCGCCGACCATCATCATCAGCGTCACGTCGCCAAACCCCATCGCCTCGCGACCCAATGCCCAGCTTCCCACGAGTCGCACGACCCAAACCATCGCTCCGCTGACGGCCATGCCCAACAGCGCGGTGGCAAGCCCCACCCAAGCAGCGCCGCCCAGCCACCACATGGCCGCGATGGCCACGCATCCCACCGCGGCGATCGCGCCCAGCGGCGGTCGCGTCAGCTCGCGCAACACACGTCGCGCGATCACCGCCAGTGCACGACACGCGCCACGGCGACCGCGCCAAATCCGCGGCGTCAGCGCGAAGCACCACAGCCACCAGCACGCCTGGGCCACGGCCAGCGATTGCCAACCGTTGAGATGGTCGGACCACTCGTTCGGCGCGGCCAACGTAACCGGCTCGGCGTAGAGATTGATCCCCACCGCTGCGGGCGGCAGTGTCACCAGCTCGCCAACCACCGGCGGGACCTTGCGCATTTCCACGTGGGGCAGCAGGCCCAGCGGCAGCGCGGTCATCAGCACCAAACCCAGGAGCGTACCCGGCACGGTAATCTCGTCGGGGATGATCTTCTCATCGATATCAATAAAGCTGGCCGCCGCCATCAGGGCAATCAGCACGACGTGGGTGAGGAACATGGCGTGCGTAACGCCGTCGGACACGACCGGCAAGGCCAACGGAATCGGCCCTACCTGCGCGGCGGCAAAGATGTTTTGAATCTGTTGATAGACGAGCCCCTGCCGCGCAACCTCCCACCAGTAGAGGGCAGCCAACCCCAGGCCCATGCCTGCTTCAACCATCAGCGGTCGTACCCAGAAGCCGCGGCCATGCAGGTTGAACTCGCGACGCAGCCGCAGCCAACCCAGCACGGGAATGCGATCGGCCCACCGGCGGGGTGCAGCACCCGATGGCGTGGGCCCCCAGGGACTGATCTCGCGTCGGTTCCAGGCGAGCCGATAGATGGCCCAGTTCACCAGCGAGCCCAACACCGCGCCCATCAGGCAGACGGCCAGCAGCCGAACCGACAGCGGGAGCGCAGCAAGAACAAACATGCGAAGGTCGCTTGGCGGGGTGGGGGAATGCGGAGGGAGGCTCAGTCGGCGGGCGTCAAGGCGGCGACGATCTCGTCGGCAATGTCGGCCGGGGCCCTATCTTCGGTATCGACCTCAAGCGTGGCACAGGAGCGGTAAATTGGTTCCCTCTCGTGCAACAGGGCCTTGATTTCGGTCCGGCCGCCGTGATTAGTCAGGTTAGGACGCCGCCCCCCGGTGGTCGGATCGCCGGCGAGTCGGCTCTCGATAGTCGCCGCCGAGGCCTTCAGCCAGACCACTGCCCCGCAATTGGCCAGATGCCGCCGGGTCGATTCACGTAGCACAGCACCGCCTCCCAAGGCCAGCACCGTGCGCGGGCGGTCGCAGAGTTCGGCGACGACCTGTGCCTCCACGTCACGAAACGCTGCCTCTCCCGACGTCTCAAAAATCTCCGCGATACTCATGCCGACGGTCGACTCAACCTCGACGTCGGCGTCGACCCAGTCGTAGCAACGGCGCAGCGCCACTTGCTCGGCAATGGTTGTCTTGCCCGTGCCGCGATAGCCGATCAGTGCAATGTTGGTGGCTGGCACAAATCTCCTAGGCTCCATGCCGTCGTGGCCTTCCGGCCATGACTAAGTACAAATCAGAAACGCACCGGTCCGATTGTCTTCATGACAACCTCGCGCATCAGTTCCGCGTCGGCCTCCTGATGGGTAAACAAGAAGAACTGCAGCATGGCCTGTCGAATGAACATCTCGACGCCGGTGACAACATGGCAATTCCGCGAGCGGCCGTCCTTGATCAACAAGGTCGACTCCGGGTTGTACACCGTGTCGAACACCAGCATCGAAGGCTTCAAGAAAGTCTTGCTGATCGGCGACTCATCGACGTTGGGGTGCATGCCAATCGGGGTGCAGTTGATCAAGATGTCGCACTGAACTCGTTGGCGGGTGTCCCAATCGATCGCTTTACAGTCGAACGCTTTGGCCAGCTTGTCGCTCCTCGACCGGGTCCGCGAAGCGATGGTCACCAGGGCCCCCCGACTCTTGAGTCCGTAGACGATCGGCCGCGCGACCCCCCCTGCCCCGAGCACCAACACACGCTTGTTCTTCACCGGGCTCGGCTTCGCGCCGATCGTGCCCAGGGCCTGTTCGATGCAGTCCATGGCCGCGTTGTAATCGGTGTTGTAGCCGATCACTTCCGAACCGTCGAACACCACGGTGTTGACCGCCGCAATGCTCTTGACCGCGGGATCGACCTTGGTCAGATGCCGAGCGATGGCCTCCTTGTGCGGAATCGTCACGCTCAATCCCCGAATGCCGAGCCGCGGCGCGTCTTTCATGAACCGATCGAGACTATCCGACGGCACGCGAAACGGGCAGTAGACCGCGTCGACCCCGTTGCTCTCGAACGCGGCATTATGCACGTGGGGACTGAGACTATGCCCCACCGGATCGGCAATGACGCCATACACCGCGGTGTCGTGCCCAATGCTCTCGTAGCGGTAGATTTCGTTCATCTGCTTGAAGCTGAGCTGACCCGGTGCGAGCGTGCGTTCGTGGTGGAAGGTGGCGTAGGTGTACGGCGCGTTGAATTTCGGCGCAAGGATTCGCGACGGCGTGCCGATGTCGCCCATGCACATCGCCACGGTGGGGGTCTCGCTCTGCTGCATCACTTCCAGCATTCGCAAAGTGTCGTGCGGATCGTTGGCCATCGTGGCGATCTTCACGATGTCGGGATCGAGCGAGCACATCCGGGTGTGCAAGTCCCGCAGGCCCTCCGGCGTCTTGCGAAAATTGTGGTAGCTCACGATCCGCTTTGTCTGGCCAAAACGGGGAATCAGCCCGGCGATGTCTTCTTCCAGATCGACGTAGTCGACCCCTTCGGCAACCGCTTCGCGCAACAGCAACTGACGGGCCTCCTCGGTACCGGCCCACTTGCCGCCGTCTTCCTTGCGTCGGACTGTGATGATCACCTGGCAGCCCGGAGGGCGATCCGCCAGCAGTCGGGCCATGTTCACTCGGCCGGCCACGTAGTCGAGGCGCAGCTCGACCATCTTGGCCCCCTGTTCGACCAGATGCCGGTGTTCGGCCATCATGTGCTTGTGGCGACTTCGTCCTATGGCAACGCAAAGCATGGTGATTGGTCAGTCCTATGTTGTTTCAATATCCGTAAGCCGCGAGGCGCCAGCCGAGCGCTCGGCTAGCGCCTCGCGGCTTAGGTTGTTCTGTTTCTGCACGGAAAACCTGCTGCTTGATACCCCTATTGTGCTGCAGAACTGCTGCGAAATCAAATCCGTTTGAATTGCCGATCGAGCTGCTCACGGGTGAAAACCAGTGCCGTGGGCCGGCCGTGGGGACAGTGGTGATGGTCTTGGGCCAAGTGCCGTTGGGCCAGCAGCGTCGCCACTTCCTCGGAAGTTAGGCGATCGCCGAATTTCACGG
>CAXMSB010000262.1:0-60930 GCA_964195615.1 uncultured Granulosicoccus sp.
TCCATCAACTACCACACCAACAGATACGAAGACCTGGTGGCTGACCAGGAAGGCGAATCGCGTCGCCTATTAGAGTTCCTTGACGTCGAATGGACCGACGCGGTGCTCGATTTCCACACGCACGCCAAACAACGCGGAAAAATAGACACACCCAGCTACGAGCAGGTCTCGCAACCGATTTACCAACGTGCCAAATACCGCTGGCGGCGCTACGAAAAGTAGTTGAAGCCAGTTCTCAAGCAACTCGAACCGTTCATCAAGGAATTCGGCTACGCGGAGCCGAGCTAGAGAGTAAGCCGCGAGGCGCCAGCCGAGCGATCCGACGCTTCAGCGCTCGGCTGGCGCCTCGCGGCTTACTTCGTACTTCTCGTCCTTGGCGAGTTGTACCCAAAAGCGTCCACCGAAACCAGCTCTTCCAGATGCAAAGAACCCCAGGCTCAGAGGTCGAGTTCATCCAGCCCCAGCTCCTTGATCGCCTCGGCCATCCGCTTGGTGGCGGTTCGCAGGCGGCCGGTGACTTGGTTCTTGGTGAGACCGAATTTCTCGGCGATCTCGGTGTGCGAAAGTTCGCAGTAGTTCGTGAGATACAAGAGTTCGGCGTGCTCCTCGCCCAGGTGCTCCAGCAATTGGGCCAACAGCGATTCCATTTCATGATCGCCGGCAAGCTGGTCGGGCGATTTCTCTCGGCTCGGGGCGTCGAGATGCAGGCTGGCCCCCAGGGCGACCGTCTCCCCCCCGCCGCGGCGCTGGGCCCGTTCCGAACGGCTGCGCGTGTGATACTTGTTCATCACGATCGTTCGCAGCCAGGAGTGGAACTCCGCGTCGGTCTTGCCACGGAACTGGTCCCGCTTGCGATAGGCGGTCACGATCGCGCTGTTGACGATGTCCGAGGCGTCGATCACCGCGCCCTGCCGCACGTAGCGTCCCACGATCGACTTGAGCCGATCTCGCAACGATTCATCCCACTTTTGGTCGTTGGACATTGGTCATTCGGTATTCAGAGGTTACATCACCCGGTCCGCCGCCCAAGGATAGCGACGGCCTGTTTCAAACTCTTTGTACTCGGCGTCGGTAGCTACGTGAATCGACTCCGGCTTGAACGGCGTATCGAACGATTCTAGCACCGGTACAATGTCCGCGTCGACATACCCCAGCCCGGTGAGTTCGAAATAGTCGCCATTGACGTCGAGCAGCCGCACCCAGTCGGTCGCAACCCGCACCTTGCGCAAGGCGCGAAGCTCGCTACGGGTACGTCGAAAGAAGACGAGCGCCGCCTCCAGGCCGCCCTCCGAGAAATCGTGTTTGGCGATTGCCTGGGCCATGAAGGTGGTTTTTCTCCACTTACCCGACGCTAGCGCGTTCGGCTCACTGCCAGAGGCTCAAAGCCGTTTGGCGATGATCGACGCGTTGTGTCCGCCGAAGCCAAAACTGTTGCTCATCACGCGCTCGAGTTTTCGCTCTTGCGGCGTGTTGGGCGTGTAGTTGAGATCGCAGTCGGGGTCGGGCGTCTCGCAGTTGATCGTCGGCGGGACAACTTTGTCCCTCATGGCCAACAGGCTCAGTATCAGTTCCACGCCGCCGCTGGCGCCCAGCAAGTGTCCCAGTTGACTCTTGGTGCTGGAGACGTTCACCTCGTAGGCGTGATTTTCGAACACCCGCTTGATGGCAATGGTCTCGGCCTTGTCGCCCAAGGGGGTGCTGGTGCCGTGGGCGTTGATGTAGTCGATCGCGTCGGGGGCGATTCCGGCGTCGAGCAGTGCTCCGCTCATCGCCCGGGCCGCTCCGATGCCTTCAGCATCGGGTTGGGTAATGTGCCCGGCGTCGGCGCTGGCCCCGTAGCCAATAATCTCGCCGTAGATTTTCGCCCCACGGGCCTTGGCGAACTCCATCTCTTCAAAGACCAGGATTCCGGCGCCCTCGGAGAGGACGAACCCATCGCGGCCGGCGTCGAAGGGCCGACTGGCTCCGACGGGGTCGTCGTTGCGTCTGGAGAGGGCCTTCATGTTGGCGAAACCGCTCATGCCGATGGGCGTGATGGCTGCTTCGGCGCCGCCGGTGATCATCACGTCGGCATCGTCGTATTGGATTGCCTTGTAGGCGTCGCCCATGGCGTTGGTAGCGCTGGCACAGGCGGTGGCTACCGCGTAGTTTGGCCCGCGCAGGCCGTAACGAATCGAGAGATGCCCGCTGGCGGCATTGATCATCAGCTTGGGGATCGTGAACGGCGAAACCTTGCCGGGCCCCTTGTGCATCAGACGTTTCTCTTGGACCTCGATTTCGTTGAGCCCGCCGACGCCCGAACCGACGATGACGCCGCTACGGAACGGATCGAGCTGGGAAAAGTCGATTCCCGAGTCGTTCACCGCGTCGATTCCCGCCACCATGGCGAATTGCGAGAAGCGATCGATCCGCCTCGCATCGCGCGGTGTGACGTAGTCGCCGGTGGACCAATCGTAGACTTCGCCGGCGAATTTCACTTTGTGATCGGTCGTGTCGAAGGCGCGCACCTCGTGGATGCCGCTCTGGCCCGCGAGGACTTTCTTCCAGAGGTCGTCCACCTGGCGACTGAGCGACGTGACTGTTCCAATCCCTGTTACGGCGACCCGTCGTTTCATCACTAATTCAGCCAGGCGAAATTCAAACGAAGATGGTTACTGGAAGACATGGGGGGACCACGCCGCTTTGCGAAGACGCAAGCGGCAGCGCGCGAAGTTGCAAGCAAGGCTCGCTTCGTCTAGCTCTTGCCGGCGTTCTGTTCGATGAAGTCGACCGCCTGGCCGACAGTTTGGATTTTCTCTGCCGCGTCGTCGGGGATATTCACGTCGAATTCCTCTTCGAGCTCCATCACCAATTCGACCGTATCCAGGGAATCGGCGCCCAGGTCGTTGACGAACGAGGTGTCCGCCGTGATTTTGTCTTTGTCGACGCCCAACTGTTCGGACACGATGTCCATCACTCGTTCCATGATCGAGGCCACTGGGTGGGTCCTCCTTCTCTAGATGCAGGGTTTATTGATGCGCGGCCTCAGCGGCAGCTTCGAGTTACCGAGGAGCCACTGAGCCGCAGACGGTCTCTGAATTCTCTGAATTATGTAATCGCTTCAAAATAGAGCGTATTGGTAAAGGAGGTCAAGATATAGCGTTTTTGCGAGGGACTGTCCAGACGAGCTTCGCCCGAACGACTCGCCGCAAACTCAGTTCAGCTAGGCAGTTAGGCCGCCGTCGAGGGTAAGTATCTGTCCCGTCAGGTAGGCCGCCGAGTCGCTCGCCAGATACAGCACCGCGTCGGCGATCTCGTTGGATTCGCCCAGCCGCTTGGCGGGGACCCTCTTTTTCACCTCGTCCTGAACGGCCGGCCCCAGGGCGTCGGTCATCTCCGTGGCGATGAAACCGGGGCAAATCGCGTTGACCGTCACCTTGCGGCTTGCCAATTCGCGAGCCACCGACCGGGTGAGCCCGATGATGCCTGCCTTCGAGGCGGAGTACTTGGACTGGCCCGGGTTGCCCATGATGCCCGACACGCTGGAGATATTGATGATCCGCCCACTGCGGCGTCGCATCATCACCTGCGTAGCAGCCCGAGTGAACAGGAACACCGAGCGGAGATTGGTCGAAATGACGTCGTCCCAATCCTCGTCGCTCATCCGGGGAATGAGCGTATCGCGGGTGATACCGGCATTGTTGACCACGATGTCTAGCTGGCCCCAATCCTCCACTACTGCGTCGACGACTTTCTGGACGGCGGCCGAATCGGTGACGTCGCAGGCGTAGATCACCGCCGTGCTGCCAGCAGAGACGATCTCGTCGGCCGTTTCGCGCAGCTTTTCTTCGTTGCGGGCGATGCATGCCACTTTGGCGCCCGCCCGCCCCAGGGCCAAGGCGATCTCCTTGCCAATGCCGCGCGACGCGCCGGTCACCAGCGCCGTCTGGCCGGAGAGATCAACCTGAATCTTTCGAGATGGTTTGTCGCTCATGTTTCGTTCCATTCTTGTTCAGTATTGCTTGGCCGACAGCCGATAGCCCGTTCACGCCGCCACATTTTCGCAGGGCAGCTTGCGTTGAATTCGTTTCAGCAGTCCCCTCAGCACCCGTCCCGGCCCGATTTCGTAGCACGCCTCAATGCCGAGCTCGTCGATCAGGCACCGCATCGAGTCTTCCCACAGAACCGGATTGACTACCTGCTTGACCAATAGAGCGCCGATTTCGGCGGGGTCCTGGTGCGGTCGAGCGTCGACGTTGGAAACGACCGGAATCCGCGGCGGTCGGATTTCGACTTCGGCGAGGGCGGCCGCGAGTCGCTCGACGGCCGTCTGCATCAGCGGCGTGTGAAACGCCCCGGCCACGGTCAACGGAATCACCTTCATCGCGCCTGCCGCTTCGGCCAGTTGGGCAACTCGCCCGCACGCCTCGGTGTCTCCCGACACAACGATGTTGCCTGGGCAGAGGATGTTTGCCAATTGCAGCACGTCTTCGCCGCGGGCCTGATCGCAGAGGCTTTCAATTTCTTCTCGCTTGACGCCCAGGATGCTGACCATCCCGCTGGGCACCGCGTCGGACGCATCCTGCATGGCCCGTCCGCGAGCTTGGACCAGCCGCAGTCCGGCGTCAAAATCGATCGCCCCGGCGAACACCAGCGCTGTGTACTCTCCCAAGCTAAGCCCTGCCGTCACGGCACAGGCGTCGACCACTGCGGGCGAGTCTTGCTTCAATTGCTCCAACGCGGCGAGGCTGCACACGAATAAGGCGGGCTGGCTGTGGACGGTCGAGTTGAGTTTTTCCGTGGGGCCGTCGGTGCACAACGCGAGCAGATCGTATCCCAGGACGTCGGCTGCCCGATCGAAGATCGACTTGGCGGCTGGCAACGAGGCTGCCAGCTGCGCACCCATCCCCACGGTTTGGGCACCTTGACCAGGGAATAGAAACGCGGTCTTCGTCACGGCTGCGTAAAAGGGGGCGGAACTCTTCTGAATGTCAGGTAAGGGCGACTGCCAGAAAGGCCGAGGGCCAGGCGTCACTCACAGAGAATCCCGATCCTTTGATTCTCCCTTATTGGTCGGTATCGACGACAGTTCTGCCCATGTAGTGACCGCAGTTGGGGCAGGCCACGTGCGTCGGCGTCGGCTGGCCGCATTTGGAACAGGCCTGCAACTGTCGAGCGGTGAGCCGATTGTGCGACCGCCGTTTGCCGGAGCGGGAATTGGAGTGCTTGCGTTTAGGAACGGCCATGGTACTGCTCGTAGTTTGGGCTGCTGAGAATCGACCAGAGTACCTGTTTTCTGGTCCCAATGTCAATGGCCCCGGGCCAGGATCGGGCTCCGGCCGCCCAACTACAGGCGTTACAGGCTCTACGACGCTCACCCTGCGGGCCAGTCTGCCGACGGGGAGGCGGAAGTTGGCTCCCCCCGCAGGCAGATCGCTCCAAAGTGAGCAATCCTTGAGAGGAAGGACTCTTCTAATCCATCTGTCGATTGTTCGTTCCCTGAGGCAGAGACCCGTGATTCGCAGCGCAAAGAAGCTATATCCCACGGCGAGGCGAGGGTTCACCCTCGTCGAAGTGGTTGTGGTGGTCCTGATCCTGGGCATTTTGGGGAGCGTGGCGGTGCCGAAGCTCATCAACACGACCAGAGTCGCTTCAGTAAATGCCTTCGCCACTCAACTGACTTCCTACGCCGATGCCTTCGACCTCTACAAGGCCGAGAACGGCGCCTACCCGAGTGGAGCCGCCGCCGGTACCTTGCCCAACGGCATGGACAAATACCTCAACCCGGCTGAATTCGCTCTCGAAACGCCGCTCGGCGGCAAGTGGGACTACAACCTGGGGGGCTCCAAGGCCTATGTAGGCGTCGAGTACCTAAACGGCGACGGCTATCCTGGGCCCGAAGTGATGCTTGATGTGGACGAGCTAGTGGACGATGGCGATCTCGCCGCTGGAACTCTTGTCCTGATTAGCACGACCCACAAGTGGCTGTACTGGAATTCCGGCGGCGATTAGCGGCACGCCTCATCTTGAGCGTCGCCCGCGGTCGAGTAGAAGAGGCGATACGCCCTACTCGAACAGCGGCTGATCTGATCTCGCCGCGCCTTGCCCGAGGTTGCCGTGGGGACCTTGAGGCTCTTCCGGCGGCGTGGCGCCCAGATGTTCGTAGCCTGCCGTGGTGAGTTTGCGGCCTCGCGGCGTGCGGACGACCAGTTCGGCCCGCAGCAGAAACGGCTCGACCTCGTCGGTGAGAGTGTCGGTGGCCGTGTTCAGCGTGTGGGCGACCGCCTCGACGCCGACCGGCCCGCCGTGGAACACCCGCAGGATGGTCTCCAGATACTTCCGGTCCTGGCCATCGAGCCCCAAATAGTCGATTCCCAACATGGCGAGCGCCTCCTCGGCCACGCCGAGCGTGATCTTCCCGCCGGCCCGACTGGTGGCATAGTCGCGAACCCAGCGGAGCCGATTGTTGGCCACCCGCGGCGTGCCTCGGCTGCAACGAGCTATTTTCAGCGCGGCATCGTCATCGATCACGATGCGCAGCTTGGCCGCGTTGCGGCGGACGATTTCTGTGAGTTCCTCGTGGCTGTAGAACTCCAGGTGCTCGCGGACTTGAAACCGATCTCGGAGCGGCGCCGAGAGCATCCCGCTACGCGTCGTCGCGCCGATAAGCGTGAACGGGCGGAGTTTCATGTTCACCGTACGCGCACTGACCCCCTCGCCGAGTGTGATGTCGACGCGAAAGTCTTCCATCGCCGGGTACATGAATTCCTCGACCGCCTTGGGCAGACGATGGATCTCGTCGATGAACAGCACCGAGCCTTCTTCCGCGTTGCTCAGATAGGGGAGCAAGTCCTTGGGCGCTGCCAGTGCCGCTCCGCTGGCGATCTGCAACGGCACGTTCAGCGCCTGCGGGATGCAGGTGGCAAACGTGGTTTTGCCCAACCCGGGCGGGCCATCCAACAGGATGTGCCCCAGCGGCTCGTCGCGTATCTGGGCCGCGTCGACCGCGATCTTCAACCGTTCGTACACCTCGACCTGCCCGACCATCTCTTCCATGCGTTTCGGCCGCAACGCCGAATCGTGCTCCCGGCTGAGCGACGGTGCGCGCGGCGGCTCGCTCTCGGCGGCGACGTCGTCAGAAGAAAGAATCGGTTCGCGAGACATCGGAAGGAGGGGTCAGGAGCCAGGGACTAGGGAAATCGATAGCCGAGATCTAACAGATCGCCGGGCTGAACGGATGTACGCCAGCGCCGCTACTATATCAGAAGACCCGACGCGACGGAAACCGGGAATCCAAACCCTCGGTCCACCTGCTACACTGGCGGCATGAACTGGCGTCGCACCCTGCAATCGAAGTCTCGCCAGCCGCGATTCCTGTGGCGGATGGTCATCGGCATCATCGTCGCGGGAATTGTCACGGGCTATCTTGCCCAATCGATCTGCCAGCCGACGGCAGGCTCCCAGGGTGAAGTCGAGCACGACCGGCGTCCCGAGAATGATTTGCAGCAGTTGGCCATTCAGGGGGAGTGGGCACAGGTTTGGTGGGGCATTCCCGAGGCCGAGTGGAATCGATTCCAGCATGCCGGACCGATTGTCTTGGCCACATTGACCGGCTGCTGCTGGCTGATCTTCACACTCCAGGCGATGCAGATCGGAGGCTGGCGCGATCCGCGGCTGTGGCTCGCTTTGGGTGGCGTGTTGCTGGGAGTGTTGAGCATTTGGCCCACCGTCTTTTTTATCTACTGGCAGGAACAGGGCTGGAAGCTCCAGGAGAGCCGCTCCCTTGTCGCCGGTCTAAGATACTTCGTGTTGGGGGTTGGACTTCGGGAAGAGACGGCTAAGCTCCTCTGCCTCTTGCCACTGATGCCTTTCTTGCTGCGCTTGCGTAGCGAACTGGCCGCATTGCTGGTCTCCGGCTGTGTGGGTATCGGTTTTGCCTTGGAAGAAAACGCCGGCTACTTCGTCGGCAGCGGCGGAAGCGACGCCATGGGCCGCTATCTGACGGCCAATCCGTTTCACATGACGCTCACGGCCCTGGTCGGATTGGCTGTCTATCGTGGCTTGCGCAGCCCGCGAGATTGGGGATCGCAGGCCGTGGCCATGTTCGGTCTGATGGTCTTCGCCCATGGACTGTACGACGCGTTTATCGTCCTGCCGGCCTTTGCTGAATACTCTCTGCTGGGCACGATCCTATTCGTGCTGGTGGTGTATCAGTTCTTTCGCGAACTGCGCGGCGCCCGCTCCAAGCAACCCGACACGGTGAGCCTGACCGCCAATTTCCTCTGCGGCGTATCGCTGGTAACCGCTGCCACGTTTGTCTATCTCAGCGCCACGGCCGGCTGTGCGATCGCGTTTGACGTCTTGGCCCAAGGCGTGTTGGGGCTGGCAGTGATGGTCTATCTCTTCCTGCGCGAGATGCCCGAGACGATGGTGCAGGCCTGATTCTTATGGCCAAAGGACTCTTCATAAGGGTAAATCGGAGAGTTTTTGGGCGTAATGGTCCTTCGCTGCTTGACTCGCCATTGACAGCGAGCGTAGACTCGGGTTTGGGGCTCCTCGTTAGGTTCGCAGTGAAGGAGGGGTTGTGGGGTCCCCCTGAAGTTTTCCTAGGTGGCAGTGCCGTTCTGGCAGAAATTGCTCATTCGGAGGTAATGCGATGCGAGTACTGATTTGCGGTGTGATTGGGGCAGTTGCTGCTGCGGCGGTCTGGCTCGGTCTGGAACATTACCTGCAGAAGGACATGGGGTGGCTCGCGCTTGCGGTGGGATTGGTCACCGGCCTCAGCGTTCACAAAGGAGCCGGCAACGCAACGGGTGGCGGGTATGCCCGGGGCGGGTTCGCCGCCCTACTCGCGTTGGCGGCAATTGTTGGCGGTCGACAGGTCTACGCCAAGGTGATGGAAGCGGTGAACGACTCGGCCTCGGCAATTACCGTAGAGGAGGTTGTTGAAGACCAGACCGCTGGCGATTCAGAAGAAGCATCGACAGGTGAAGCGACCGAATCAGCGGTCGAGGAACGAATCGAAGAACCGACTCGAGGCGGTGGAGTAGGTGGAACAAAGATGCCGATGAAGAAACGGTTCTCTGAGATGGAGATGGTCTGGATGTGCGCAGCCGCACTGGTGGCCTACATCGTCGGCAAAGGCCCCGATCCTGTTCCCGTCGAGGACGAAGAGAAGGCGGGCGAAGCTCCGCAAGAAGCTGGGGAAGCTAAAGAAGGAGCTGGCGAGTAGCCAGCCTGCTAAGGCTCTCGCGTCTGAACTGATCCAGAAGCCCGGCTTCTCCGAAGAAGCCGGGCTTCTTTTACGGGTTCTGTCAGACGCTCTTAGTTTTTGGGGAGATCTTCCGACACCTCGTCGAGAAACGCAGCGATCGAGTCGAGCACCTCCGGCGAGAGCCGATCGTTGTGCGTGCCGCCCGGAACTTCAATGAACTGCTTGTGTCTGCTGGGTGAGGCGGCCACCAATGGTTTGGCTAACCTCAGTGGTACCACCCGGTCCGCGGTGCCGTGAATCTGTAGCAGCGGGCCGTCGTAGTTCTTGATCCGCTCTTCGGATTCGTAGCGATTGCGCATCAGCAGCCGCACGGGCAGCCAAAAGTACCGATCAGCGGCTACGTCGGTCATGTTGGCGAACGAGCCATGTACGATGAGAGCCCTGGCCCCCAACTGTTCGGCAAGCGCCACCATGACGGCTCCACCCAACGAGCGTCCATACAGCACCACCTGATCGGTGGAGATCTTCGTCCGTTCAGACAGCCAGCGCTGTGCTGCCATTCCATCCAGGATGACCCCTGCCTCATGGGGCACGCCTTCGCTCAGTCCGTAGCCGCGGTAGTCGAAAATGAACACGGACGCCTGTAGTTCGTCGTGCAGCCGAGCCATGAGTCGCGAGTTTCTTTCGGCGTCTTCCCCATTGCCGTGGCCGTAGAGAATCACCACTCGCGGCTCGGCGTGAGGAAAGAACCACCCGTGCAGCTTGGTTCCGTCCGTGGCCTGGAGCCAGACTTCCTCTCCTCCGAGCCGCCCGGCTTGCTGATCTCTTGGAAGGGGGGACGGCGGGTAATACACGAGATGTCGCTCTAAGACGATCATCAGTAGGCAGACGACCAGATAGCTGACCAGCAGCGTGCGACAAATTCGCCAGAGGAGCCCTCTGCAGCGGAGATCACCTGTGGAAGCGTTCATGTTGCCGGCCTACGTGAAAAAGCCCGCTACGCTTGCCGCTGTTCGTAAACGGTGTGCAACAGCGTTTCGACGTCTTTGAATTTCTTCTTCTGCGACATCGCTTCGTCGAGCAGACGATGCGCGTCGGACTCGCCGTGTCCCAGGGCGCGGAGCACCTCGAACGCTTCGCTCACCACGTCGCGTTCGACGTCCGCCATGCGCGGCGACTCACGGGCCACCAACAGCGCGAACTTCGGTACCTTTCGACGCAGCTTGGCGATGATTCGTTCCGCCGTGGCGGGGCCGATGCCGGGCAAGCCGCTCAGGCCCTTGGCGTCCTGGTCCTCAATCGATTGGGCCACCTCCTGCACGGGGCGGATCATCGCCCGCAGGGCTTTCTTCACGCCCACGCCGTCGACCTGGCAGAATAACTCGAAAAACTCGCGCTCGATGGCGCTCAGGAAACCGATCATCCGCGGCGAGAGCCGCCCCTGCATCGGGTTGCCTTCGAGATACTCGATCGTGTGCAGGCTAATCTCCTTGCCGATTTTTTCCTGCAAGTGACGTCGCGTGAACTCGGGGATCAGTACTTCGTATTCAAAAGCCCCGACCGCGAGCGTGAGCGAATCGCCCGCGATCGAGATCGGTCGGCCAGTAATCTTCGTGATCATAGGTTTCAGTTTTCAGGGTTCAGTGTTCAGCGAGCCGGGTCGTCGCTTTCTAGAGACGTGACCCCGGCGTGGGTGCGCCCACAAACGCAATAATGACAGAACGCGATCGCCAACGCATCGGCCACGTCCGCCGGTTCGGGCAGCGTCGCCAGGCCCAGTTCGCGCTGGATCGCCAGTTGCATCTGCGACTTCGGCGCCCGGCCGTTGCCCGTGAGCGTCTTCTTCACTTGCGTGGCGGCGTAGTCCGCCACCGGAATGCCGGCCTGCGCCGCCGCCAGGCAGATCACCCCGCGGGCATGGCCCATCAGAATCGACGTCGTGGGCCGATCGTAGTGCGAGTAGAGTTTTTCCAGGGCCATCACGTCGGGTTCGAGCGAAGCAACCACGTCGGCCACGCCCTCGTGAATCTCTTTCACGCGTTCGGTGAGCGACCCCCGCGACTTGCCGCGCACCACGCCCGCCTCCACCAACCGCGGCTGCCGGTCGACAATTTCCAACACGCCGTAGCCGGTGGTGTTGAGTCCAGGATCGATGCCGAGAATTTTCATGAGATTGCGGATCGCGGAATGTGGACTGCGGAATGTGGTAGCGATCATTCCGAAATCCCAAATCCCAAATCAACTCCCGCTCCATTCGGTGCCGCCGGGGCGGTCTTCCAGCGTGACGCCGATCGCCGCGAGTCGATCGCGGATTGTGTCGGACGTGGCAAAATCCTTGTTCGCCCGGGCGGTTTGCCGCAGCTCGATCAGTAGCTGCATGATGCCGTCAAGGGTCCTTTCATCGCCGCCGGTCCATTCGGTGCCGCCGGCGCGGTCTTCCAGGGTGATTTCCAGCGGGCCGATACCGTCGCGGATTGCGTCGGCCGTGGCGAAGTTCTTACTCGCTCGGGCTTCGGTGCGGAGGTCGATTATGAGTTGCATGGTTTGGGCTAACAGTTCGCCCCCGCTCTCGCCCGCTGAAGCGGGCTCGCCGAAGAGGCCCAATATCATTGTGAGTTCTTTCAGCGTGGTGAGCAGCTGCTCGAGCTTGGCGATGGCGGCTTGGTCGCCCTTGCCCTTGCCTTCGAGGTCGGCCTCGTCGCAGTGCTTGTTCGTGAGCTTGGCCAGTTCGAACAGTTCGCCGATGGCACCGCCCGTGTTGAAGTCGTCGTCCATCGCCGCCAGAAATTTTTCGCGACAAGCCGCAGCCTCTTCCACAGGCTCCCCACCCGCTTGCCGGTTTCGTGGCGCGTTGAGCTCGTAAAAACTCCGCCCCGTAATACGTTCGTACCGCTTAAACAGCCGATAGAAACCTTCGAGCCCGACGCCCGCTTCCTCGATGGCCGGTTCGCTGAACAGCACGGTGCTGCGGTAGTGGGTCCGCAGGAGGAAGAATCGAATCCGCTCGCCGCCCTGTTTGGCGATCAGTTCCGCGAGGCCGCCGGCGCCTTTCGAGCGACTCATCTTACCGCTCGCGGTTTCGCCGTCCGCTGAAACGGGCTCGCCGGTTCGTTCGCTACGACCGCCGATTTTTCCGGCTGCCGAGTCGCGACGCAGCAGGCCATTGTGGGCCCAGTAGGTGACCATCGGCTTGCCGTGGCAGCATTCGCTTTGGGCGATTTCGTTTTCGTGGTGGGGGAACACCAGGTCGAGCCCGCCGCCGTGGATGTCGAAAGTCTCGCCCAGCAGCTTACGACTCATCGCCGAGCATTCGATGTGCCACCCCGGCCGACCTTTGCCCCAGGGGCTGTCCCAGGCGGGTTCGTCGGGTTTGGCCGATTTCCAGAGCGCGAAGTCGGCCAGCCCCCGTTTGCGAGATGCCGTGCCGCCCCCCTCGCCCTGCATCGAATCGACGCTGCGGTTGGAGAGCTTGCCGTAGTTGGCGTCCCGGGCGACGTCGAAATAGACGTCGCCTTCCGACGGGTAGGCGTGACCTTCGTCGACGAGCGCCTCGATGAAGCGGACAATGTCGTCCATACAATCGGTCGCGCGGGGGAAATGGTCGACCTGATCGACGCCGAGCGCCGCCAGGTTGCCGTCGTAGTCGGCAATGTTTTCCTCGGCGACTTCGAGCATCGAGATGCCGCGCTCGTTCGCCTTGTTGATCAGCTTGTCGTCGACGTCGGTGATGTTCACCACCCAACAGACGTCGTACCCGCAATAGACGAGATACCGCTTGATGCAATCAAAAATCACCGGCCCGACCATGTGGCCGATATGTGCCTTGTCGTAAACCGTGGGCCCGCACAGATAGATCCCCACCTTGCCCTCTTGAACAGTGCGAAACGGTTCCTTTTTCTTGGAGAGCGTATTGTAGACGTGCATCGTCGGATGCGGTTCGGAAAGCGTCATGTCAGGCTTGTCTTCAGTAGAAGTAGTCATGATATCTTTTCAAGGTTCGCAAAACAGCCGCGTTGCAACGCAACGCACGGCGCGGATTCATTCGCTAAACTTTCTCCAGCAAAGCCACACACCGGGCTTGAATAATCAATTGCTCGCCAACCGGCCCCACCCCTTCGCCCGTCTTGGCTTTGAGGTTCACTTGACTGACGCCCACCGACAGTATCTCCGCCAACCGCCCGCGAATGGCCCCTTTGTGGGGCGCCAGCTTGGGCTGTTGGGCATTCACAACGCAATCGAGATTCACAATCTGAAAACCGGCCGCCGCGACCTGCTCGTGGGCCAGGCGGAGCAGCTCGGCCGAGTCGCGATCTTTGTTAGCCGGGTCGGTATCGGGAAACAGTTCGCCGATGTCGGCCAGGCCTGCCGCACCCAGCACCGCGTCGGTGACCGCATGCAACAAGACATCGGCATCACTATGGCCGAGGGCGTGCCGGTCGTGGGGGATGTTGACGCCACCCAGCCGCAACGGGCCGCCCTCCGCGAGGCGATGCGTGTCTTCGCCAAGGCCGATTCTCAGGGCACTGGTATTCAATTCTCCTCACTTCGCTCGCTTGAGTGGTCACGGGATCGTGTCGCATCCAGTCGGCTCAAACTACCCAGCTTGAACCCGCGCGGATTATACTGCTGCAGCCAGTGCATCACAACGCGAGTCTCGAACGCCTCCCGTTTTGTCATTCCGAGGTCCGCCGAGGAATCTAGCCCTCGATTCAAGTTGGCCCCGCTGGAGATTCCTCGGCGGACCTCGGAATGACACACGTCGGGAGATGCCTCCTACGCGTTCACCACCGGCGTGGCCGCCATGTCGATCCAGACGTGGCAATCATCCGCGGGCGTCGAGGGCAGCCGCACGTTGAGCCGCGTACCGTGGGCCAGGGCCTGCACGATTTTCAGCCGAGCCTCGCTACCGGGAAGCGCCTCGGCCTCGATTTCCGGCAAATAGGGCAACGGCGGGCAGAAACCGACGTGCAACACGGCCGACCGCTGTCCGGACTGGAAATCAGCACGCAACGTGCCGTAAATCAACTCGCCGCCATCTTCGTTCCGGACCCGATAGAGATGCTGGACGATTTCTTCCTGAGGGACTGCCGTTTGCGCAGGCGAAGGAAATCTCACCGTCGACGCCTCCTCGACCGCCTCCTCGGGCTCGTCGGCCAGTCGCAGCAGGGGAAAGCCGGCGTCGAAAAACGATTGCCGCCAAAGCTGGTCGGCCACCAGCATCGGCAGCCAAATCAGCCAATCGCTGTTGCGATAGGCCGGATAACAGCACCCCACGGCCACCAACGCCAACCCCACCGACGACCCCCAGCCCACGTACAGCTCGCCCCACGAGCGATGGAGCAGGCCGCACATCCGCAGCGGAAACGCCCGCCGCCAGGCGATGCGGGAGAAGGCCACGATCGCGGTCATCACCACGGCAGTCAGCAACATCGCATCCCGTGGCAAGTTGTCGCTCAAAGCGCCAACCATCCTACGCGCAACGATCAACAGCCCAATCGCGTCGAGCAACGCGACCAGCGACAGAATAGTCACCGCCGTGGCCGTCCGATAGCGCTGATGCCAAGCGTCTTGGCGAACGAAATCGTTTTGTCCGAGCCGAGGCTGTCGCCGAAGACTAGGCGGAGTGAGTTGAGTGGCTGCCGACATGCTGGTCACCGCGGAGAATCGTCTGAGGGAGTTGTCCGTATCAATTCTCTCAACATACCGCGCATGCGCCGTTTTGCCCTACCGCATTCTGGCCATCAGCTAGCAAAGCCCAGGGGTTGCAACCCCTGGGCTATGCCCGTTGTCTCTGAATTCCGCGATCCGAAATCCGCAATCTGAAATTAGGTGGCTGCGGCCGACTGTTCGATCGCTGCGTTGAGCTTGGCGGCCATGTCGGTCTTTTCCCAAGTGAATTCGGGTCCGCTACGGCCAAAATGCCCGCCCTCGGCCGTCTTGCGAAAGATCGGCCGACGCAGGTCCAAGTGCTCGATGATTCCCGAGGGATTGAGCGGGAAGACCTCGCGGACTGCTTCGCAGATCAGCGCGTCGTCGACCTTGCCCGTCCCCTCGGTGTCGATGCGGATGCTCACCGGCTCGGAAACGCCGATCGCGTAGGCCAACTGCACTTCGCATCGCTCCGCCAACTCGGCGGCGACGATGTTCTTCGCCACGTACCGGGCCATGTAGGCCGCGCTGCGGTCGACCTTGGTGGGATCCTTGCCGCTGAAGGCCCCGCCGCCATGGCGACCCCAACCGCCGTAGGTGTCGACGATAATCTTCCGCCCCGTCAAGCCACAGTCGCCATGCGGGCCGCCAATCACAAACCGACCCGTCGGGTTGATGTGATAGGTGATGTCACTGGTAACCAGATCAGCGGGAAGTTCCGGCTTGATGATGTTCTCGATGACAAACTCGCGAATCTCTTCGTTGGAAACTTCCGGAGCGTGCTGCGTCGAGATCACCACCGTGTCGATCCTCACAGGCGTGTTGCCGTCGAACTCGACGGTCACCTGGCTCTTGCTGTCAGGCCGCAGCCAATCGACTTCGCCCTCTTGCCGGGCCTTGGTCAATCGATTGAGAATCCGATGGGACAGCGCGATCGGCAACGGCATCAGCTCGGGCGTGTCGTTGCAGGCGTAACCAAACATCAGGCCCTGGTCGCCGGCGCCGACGTCTTTGCCTTTGGAAGCGTCGTCGTCGACGCCCATCGCGATGTCGGAGCTCTGCTCGTCAATGGCGACCATCACCGCACAGTGGTCGGCGCTGATGCCCATCGTCGAGTCGGTATAGCCGACCTCCCGGATCACGTCGCGGACGATCTGCTGCATGTCGACGGTCGCTTCAGTAGTGATCTCGCCGGCAATCACCACCACGCCCGTCGTGACCATCGTCTCGCAGGCCACGCGACTGTAGGGGTCTTGGGCGAACATGGCGTCCAACACGCCGTCAGAAATCTGGTCGGCCAGCTTGTCCGGATGGCCCATGCTCACCGCTTCGCTGGTGAAGAGATATTTTCCACTTGCCACGTAAATTCTCCTGAAAGGTCTGGCTGAGGTCGACGACCCCGAGCGATGAAGGATTTGTGCGTTGAGCGACGTGTGGGAGCCGGCTCTCGCGAGCCGAGCAATCCCGAGGCGTCGAACCGCACAGTATAGGCGACTGTGGCGGCATTGTTCAACTCTCCGGGCCCCTAGCCACATGGGACTGGGTGGGGATAATGGCAGTTTTCCAGCTCGAAACTTCCCCGACGCCGAGTTATTCCATGGCCCGATGGCCCCGACATGTCTGGACTTCCATCTTCACCTACGGTGTTATCTTCGTCGGTTTCCCCGCCCTCTGCCTGTTGGCCTACGCCTGGGTGCGGGGATGGATACTCTAAATGACTGATTCCCCCGACAAGCAGCCCTTGCTCGCCCGGCTGGAGCCTTTTGGCCAGCAGCACTTATTGCAGTACTGGGATGAACTTTCCCCGGCCCAGCGCGGCGAACTGGTCGCCCAGATCGAGGCCGTCGATCTGCCGCTCGTCGATTCGCTGCTCCGCGGCGAAGTCGACCAACCCGATTGGCACGAGCTCTCCCGACGCGCCGAGCCGCCGCCCGCCGTGCGGCTCGCCGACATAGAAAGTGGCGCCCCCGGCTGTCTCGGCATCACCTCTGCCGCTGCCCAACTCCGCGGCGTCCAGGCCTTGGCCTCGGGCGAGGTTGGCGTGTTGCTCACCGCCGGAGGGCAGGGCAGCAGGCTCGGCTTCGAATTGCCTAAGAGCGCCTACCCCATCGGACCGCTCTCCGGGGCGACGCTCCTGCAGATCCACATCGAAAAAGTGCGGGCGCTCTCCCATCGCTACGGCGTGCCCATCCCCCTGTATCTGATGACCAGCCCCGCAACGCACGACGACACGATCCGCTTTCTCGACGAGAACAATCGTTTCGGTCTGCCCGAGTCCGATCTCCTAGTGTTCTGCCAGGGTTCGATGCCGGCGGTTGACATTCAAAACGGAAAGCTGTTGTTGGTCGACAAGCATCGACTATTCCTCAGTCCCGACGGGCATGGCGGAACCGTTGCCGCGCTGGCCGCGAGCGGCGCGCTGGAAGCGATCAAACAGCGCGGCGTGCGGCAGCTCTTCTATCTGCAGGTCGACAATCCGCTCGTGCCGATCGGCGATCCGCAGCTCGTGGGCTACCACCTGTTGGCCGAATCGGAGCTGACGTCGCTGGCCGTCGCCAAGCAAGTGCCGCAGGACAAGGTCGGCAACTTCGCCATGATCGACGGCAATCTGCACGTCATCGAGTACAGCGATTTTCCTGATGAAGTGGCCCAGCAACTGGACGAAAACGGACAACTCAAATTCTGGGCCGGCAGCATCGCGGTGCATGTCTTCGACGTCGGGCTCTTCGAGCGAGCGCAGGCGATTCAGTCCACGCTGCCGTTTCACGTCGCCCGCAAGAAGGTCACGCACTTGGGTCCCGAAGGCAAGCAAACGGTCCCTGACAAGCCAAACGCATTGAAATTTGAAAAATTCATCTTCGATCTCCTGCCGGCGGCCCGCAATCCGATCGTCGTGGAGTTTGCCGAGGAAGACTGTTTTGCTCCGCTGAAAAACGCCCCCGGCGCGGAGAAGGACACAGCTGAGTACGTACAGCAGATGATGTGCGCCCAGTATCGACGCTGGCTCGAAGCAGCCGGCGCCACCGTGGCCGACGGCGTCCAGATCGAAATCAGCCCCCTATTCGCCCTCGACGCCCCCGGCGTCGCCAAAAGCATTGAGCCCGGTCAATCGTTCAACGCCTCAAAGTATCTCACTAACGACTAGCAACCAGCAACCAGCAACTAACAACTTCCCATGCACTACGAAGTCGAGCAGAAATTTCGCGTAGCGAGTCACGAGGGTGTGCTCACGGCACTCGCGGCCCAGGGCGTCGCGGTTGGCAAGCCCGTCGAGCAGGTCGACTGCTACTACCGCCACCCCCAGCGCGACTTCGCCGAAACCGACGAAGCGTTTCGCTTGCGCTCCGTCGACCAGAAAAACTTCATGACCTACAAGGGCCCCAAGATCGACGCGGAAACAAAGACGCGTCGCGAAGAGGAAGTCCGCCTGGCCGACGGCCCCGAAGCGCGCACCACCTGCGACGCCATCATCCGCAACCTCAGTTTCGAACCCGTAGCCACCGTCACCAAACAGCGCCGCATAGCCACAACGCAGCGCCGCGGCCTAGCCACGGAAATCGCCCTCGACGATGTCGCAGGCGCCGGCAAGTTCGTGGAACTAGAAATCAGCGTCGATACCGATGCAGCCGACGATTCCGCCATGAGCACCGCCAAACAGGCGCTAGCCGACCTCGCTCAAGAACTAGGACTCACCGAAGCAGAACGCCGCAGCTACCTCGAACTGCTCCTACCGTAAGCCGCGAGAATGGTAGGGTAGGTGCTGCACCTACCAGCTTGGCAGAAAAGATCTCTCGCAAAGGCGCGAAGGCGCAAAGACTCCAGCGTAGAGAAAAAACCGACTGCTCCCCGTCTCCCTCTGCGCCTTAGCGCCTTTGCGAGAGACCCCTCCCCCTTTTCGTGGCTGACAGAACAGCGAGGCTCAGACTTCAACAATTTCGTCTTTAAGACTCAAGACGAAAGCAACCACATCGTCGCACTCCTGCTGAGGAACCTGCAAAGCCTGCATCGTTGCGCCCGCATGTTCGAGGAATACAGTCCAATCGCTTTCGCTGATCTGCATGCCTTTGTGAGTGAGCGTCATGTCTCGGCCCGTGTAATAGACGGGTCCGCCAGCACTGGAGCACAAGAAATCAACGAGCAACTGCTTCTCCCTCGCAATGCCATCAGCGCCGCGGTGTTCCCAGAAACGGCCCAACTGGCTGTCGCCCTGCAATCGGGGAAGCAAATCATCAGCAAAAGCCGAGATCCCATCGTAACCGCCAAGCCGTTGGTAGAGTGATTCCTGAGTCATCTGGTTTTCCTCTTCTTTGTGCCCTGACGTGTGTTGAGCTTGCTCGAGCCAGGCCGCCTGTCGGCTGGCATCACTGCAAGCATCCCGGACGCTGTTGCCGGTGGCCGGATTATGCACTAATTTCTCGGTTATGAAATCCCAGGAGGGCTGCAAAGTCGGTACTTGCCCTTGCTGTCATTCCGAGGTCTGCCGAGGAATCTCCGTTGCGGTGCGAGTTGGCGCGGCTCAAGAGATCCTTCGGCAGACCTCAGGATGACAATTGTTCAACTTTGCAGTTCTCCTGCATGAAATCCTTGAGTTTTTTCCAATCAGGAGATCAAAGTGTACCGCCACGCCCTAGCTAGTGCCGTCGTCCTGCTGACGCTCCTGTCGCCCGCGATCGGGCGGGCCGTCGAACTCCCTCCCACACTCAAAGTGGGAGACCAGAATCTGGTGCTCAATGGCGCCGGTGAGCGGCAAAAGTATTTTCTCGATCTGTACGTCGCCGGGCTTTACCTGACCGAGCCGAATAACCAGTCGAAGACCGTCATCGACGCCGACGCCCCGATGGCGATCCGCATCGTGATCACCTCGAAACTGGTGAGTCAGGAGAAGTTTCTTGCGTCGTTGCAGGAAGGATTCCAAAAGTCCACCCGGGGCAACGTCGAACCGATCCGCGTCGAGATACAAGAGTTCCGCAAATGCTTCGCCGAAGAAATCGCCCGGGGCGACGTTTTTGATCTCGTCTATTTGCCGGACCAAGGCGTTGTTGTTTTCAAGGGTGGCAAAAGAAAAGGGACCGCCGCAAGCCTGCCATTCAAACGGGCCCTCTTCGGCATCTGGCTCAGCGACCGCCCCGCCGACGCCAAACTAAAACAGGCCCTCTTGGGCGGCGATTCCAACGCCCGTCGGCGGTGAGTGGCACGCCTCGGAGTTCTACCTCGAACTCCCACCGTAAGCCGCGAGGCGCCAGCCGAGCGCTCCCCGCACATTCCAGCAAGCCAAAAAAGAAAAGAGCCCCAACGGGGCGGCCCGAAAATAACCCAGGGCGGCGTCCGCCAGGTGCGGACTTGCCCTGGGCTCGCATAGGGCCGCCCCGTTGGGGCTCAGGAAGGGAAACAGACCGCGGCGGTCTTGCGTTCCGCCTAGCGAACTCCGCCACCCATTGACCGTTGCTCAGGCCGCAAGCAAAAAGGAAAAACCCAGGACCACGAGCAATATTGGGATCATTACTGCGGCGCCTGCCAAGAAGAGGTTGCCCAAACCACGCCAGGCCGACTGGTAACCTTGCACCTCGGCTACGGTGTTGCACAGCAGCACCAGGGACCAGATCCCCAAGATTAATTGCGCCAGAGAGATCGCCAATACGATCCAGGCCGACGTGGGGTGGGTGTCGAGAAAGGGAGTTTTTTTCGTAAACATCTCTTCTCCCAACAAGGACAGCAGAGCAATCCAGAGCGCCAGTCCGGCCACGTTGGGAACCGAAGCCCAAGCCATCGCAGATTGGATTTCGTCGTGGGCTCCGTGACCATTCAGCCATATGCCGGTGAAACGGATCAGGTGGGAGAAGATCCACACGCTGAAGAGTCCGCCCAGCGGGCCGAGGATGCAGGCCAGGATCAGGATTGTCTTTAACGACATATCATCGCCAGCATTTCTGGTGGATGCGCGATCTAGCGATTCGCTGATGCCCGCCAAACAGATCAACAGAGTCACGTGCAAATCCGGATCGGTTTCCACAATCCGTCGAATCGTTTCGCGCGGACTACTCCAGATCGTGCGGAGGGGGTCCGGCCCCGAACTCTCTGGAGATGCTGGCGGAATTCCCCCAGGCAACTCTTCAGGATCAGTAAACGACCGATAAGGGTTGTCCTCTTGCGGGGGGACGAAGCGATCGTCCATGGTGCTCCTCCTGTAGCCAAATGTTGATAGGCGAATTGCACACCAGAGTTCCACGGCACTGAAGCGAGTGGTCGGCAGTATACTCCCTTCGGTTCAGATCACATATCTGCATAGTCGAACCAGTTCTTCACTTTCGTGGTTCCTCTTCCGCCTTCCCCATTCGTGGTCTCTCTTTCCCAAATCCCAAATCTTCTGACCGTTTCCCGAGACTGAACAGCCCGCAGTCCCTCGGGTAGAATCGAAGGATGGTTCTATCTCAGGCGCGCACTCCCCCGTCATTTCCCGTCGGCCCAGGCATCGGTCAAGAACCATTCTTGGCCAGCGGCGATTTCCACTCCCCTCCGCCTTCCCAAGGCCTCGCGTCAGAAAAAAACCGACTCTTTCATTTCAAAACCCACAGGATCTGGTGGTCCGAGACCCTTGGGCTACAATCCCTAGTGGTAGCTAGAGCAGCAAACCCGCCGGCAATTGAACTTGCGCCCAATTGCCCATTCTGCCATACTTCGCCCCCGTTTTGATTCCAAGTTCCTGCGAGGCCGGTATGCGAGTCTTTTTTTCCGTGGGCGAACCGAGTGGCGACCTGCATGGGGCGAATCTTATTCGCGCCCTTCGGGGGCGTCGCGCCGATTGGGAGTTCGTCGGCTACGGCGGACCGAAGATGGCGGCGGCCGGGTGCCGATTGCATGCCGATCTCACGCAACTGGCCGTGATGTGGCTGGCCCAGGCGATTTGGAACTTTCGCAAGTTTTACCGCCTGCTGCAGCAAGCCGACCGCTACTTTCGCGAAGAGAGGCCCGATTTAGTCATCTTGATCGATTATCCCGGCTTCAACTGGTGGATCGCCCGTAAGGCGAAGGCTCAGGGCATCCCGGTGGTTTACTACGGCACGCCGCAACTGTGGGCCTGGGCGAGTTGGCGAGTGAAGAAGATGCAGCGACTCGTGGATCACGTGCTCTGCAAGTTGCCGTTTGAAGAGACCTGGTTCCGCCAACGTGGGTGCCACGCGACCTTCGTTGGCCATCCCTATTTCGACGAACTGCGGGCCCAGCAGTTGGACACGGAGTTTCTCAACGGCCAGGACGACGCCGAACGCCCATTGGTGACGATCCTGCCCGGCTCTCGCAACCAGGAAGTCCGCCTCAACCTGCCGGCCCTTCTGAAGGCTGCTGAGCGAGTCCGCGAGCATGTGCCGACCGCGCGGTTTGCCGTGGCGGCATACAAAGAGTCGCAGCTGGAGGCCGTACGCTGCATGGTTGAGGACAGCGGTTTGGACGTCGAGGTGCATGTCGGTCGCACAGCCGAGCTGATTCACGCGGCCCGCTGCTGCATGGCTTGCTCGGGTTCGGTGTCTCTGGAGCTGCTGTACCACACCCGTCCGGCGGTGATTCTGTACCAGATTTCGCGATTTGCGTACTTCGTGCAAAGTGTGTTCCGCAAAGTGCGTTACATTACGCTGGTGAACCTGCTGACGGCCGAGGAGCCGTTTGCCGAACGCACCGCGGGAATCTACCATCCCAAAGACCCCCGCGACGCGCACGTGTTGATGCCCGAGTACCTGACCTGTAAAGATCGATCCGCCGATTTGGCCGAACATGTCGTCACCTGGCTGACCGACGAGCAGCAGTACTCGGCCGTTCGGCAGAGTCTGGCGGAGCTCAAAGAGAAGGTCGGGCAGGGCGGAGCCTCGCAGCGTGCCGCGGAGTATATGACGGCGCTGGTCGACCGCACTACCGGCGAGCAGCTTCACCGCCGATCCGCTTGATCCCTGGCCATCGTCAATCCTCCCTAGCTGAGCAGCACTGTGATCTTGGCAGAACCGCCCCCGACCCAAGGCGACATCCACTTTCGAGTGTGGGGCACTCCGGTGCGGATTCATCCCTACTTCTGGATCATGACCGTGATCCTGGGGATCAGCGGCGGAGGATCAACCCCGCCCGCGGAAGTAATCGGATGGATTGTCGCCGTGTTTGTCTCGATTCTGATCCACGAGTTCGGGCACGCCTTTGCACAACGCCACTACGGCGGACATCCGCGCATCACCCTCTACGGGATGGGAGGCCTGGCAGCCTGCGACGACTGCGACCGCTCCAGCCGGGCCCAGATACTCATATCGCTGGCTGGGCCCTTTGCCGGTTTCGCGTTTGCGGCGCTCGTGTTAATTGCCATCCGGGCGGTTGGGCATCAGGCCGGCGTCCAGTTCGATCCTGAGGTGCAATGGGAGCTTCTGGGACTGGAAAACGGGAAAGGCATGAGAATTCTGGGGCTGACGGTCTACTGGGATGGTTTCTTCTCTGACGGAATTAACCACATGATTAGCGATCTGATTTTTATTAACGGCTTGTGGGGAGTGGTAAATCTTCTGCCGATTTACCCCTTGGACGGCGGCCAAGTGTCACGTGAGGTCTGCATAATGGGCCAACCCCAGCGGGGAATGATCCTTTCGCTGCAAATTTCTATGTTCGCGGCCGGGGCGATGGTCTTCGTAGGGCTTTCGTGGAAATCACTGTTCGTGCCACTGTTCTTTGGTTACCTCGCTTATTCGAGTTACCGCACTCTCAATGCTTACCGAGCTAACTTGTGGTAGTCGACGACTAATGCCACGGCATTGTCAGCATGTTAAGATAGGCATGAACAGCAGGTCGCACTAAAAAGCACAACATCTAGTGATCATTCGCATTGAATAACGACTTTCGACTAGATGTATGGTCTCAACATGAGACGGTTCTGCCGCGCGAACGACTCGTGTTCTTAGGCGCAAGTAACCTCTCTATCGCGTTTCCGACGGTTGTCTCTCTTGCTCGGAGTGTTTTTGATGGTCAGCTCTCCATTCTTGCGGCTAAAGGACTGGGAAGGTCGTATGGGCGTGAATCGGGGTGTTTCGGGAAAAAAATTCCAGGAATTTTTTTCTCGGGCATTTGGTCGACTTTACAACAAGAAAAAACTGTGCCAATCACGGCTTGGATTACCGATATTGGCAATGATCTGGCGTATGAAGTCCCCGTGGAGACCATTCTCGAGTGGGTTTCTGGTTGTGTCGATCGGCTGCAGGAACTCGACGCGAGAGTCGCTCTCAGCAACCTGCCAATCGCGACGTTATGCGGGGTCAGCGAGCGGAAGTTTCACCTGCTTCGCCCTCTTTTGTTCCCCGCGAGTCGATTGCAACGCGACGAACTTTTGGTCCGCGCAGCGGCGCTGAGCACAGCCCTACAGGAACTGGGGAAGACGAGAAATGTCCCTATTTTTACCGCACCGAACGCCTGGTATGGATGGGATCCCATTCACCCGCGCCGCAGGCATCACCTCGCCATGTGGCGAGAATTGTTTGGCCTGTTTGCTAGTCATGCCAACGATGTGCGTCTCGCCGACGACTCCTGGTGGCTGAGGAGTTATCTGCGGCTGTTGCAACCGGAAAGTTGGTCCCACTTTTCTGTTTCGCGAAGCGCCAATCAACCCAACGGCCGTCTGTGGAACGGCGCGACCGTGGCTCTTTACTAATCGGCAAAAAAAATGATTCTCGGTGCGCAAAAGTGGCTTGAGAACGACTTCAACGAGTCGATCGCGCAAATAATTCTTCTCGAAAGCGAATTTTTTTGCCAAAAATGTGTTGCACAATCGTGATGAATTCGTACAAATACGACCTATGGCTCGTGAAGAATGGTTTATGAGTTACCTTTTTCATGTTGCCGTCGTTCCTGGTTTCGCAACTTTGGATCAGAATGGAATTGACCGAAACGGATTTTAATTTCTTATTTTCAGCGAAACGTCGTGTCGCTCTGGATTGGTGACATGTTTTCTTAGGGGTGATTTTCGTTCCGACGATTTCGGTTTTTTTGAACGAGTCACCGCGAACCCTTTATGGAGGATTGACCGTGGCTAAGAAGCGAAAGAAGGCAGCCAAGAAGAAGGCCGCCAAGAAGAAGACGAGAAAGAAGAGCGCCAAGAAGAAGGGCGCCAAGAAAAAGGGCGCCAAGAAAAAGAAGGCCGCCAAGAAGAAGGGCGCCAAGAAGAAGAAGGGTGCCAAGAAAAAGAAGAAGAAGGCCGCCAAGAAGAAGAAGGGCGCCAAGAAAAAGAAGAAGGGTGCCAAGAAGAAGAAGGGTGCCAAGAAGAAGGGCGCCAAGAGGAAGAAGCGTAGAAAGAAGAAGTAGTCTTTCGAGATGACGTCGGCGGTCGTTTCTCGGAACGACCCCAAGTCGAAAGAGGGCCGCCTCGGTTTTCAGCCGGGCGGCCTTTTTTCGTACCGATCCTCTGCCCCGAAACTGCTAGCTGTAAGCCGCTCGCAGAATACTGCCTCAGCCTGGACCCATGAGGTCCACGGTCGGGGGCTTACCGACACTTTTTCCACCGGCGCGGGGGTGACCGCCTCAGTAGAATCAGAGCACCGATAGACTGGGCATCGGCGGCTCCGCGGCGCGACCCGTGGCGATGTTCTTTGCCAGGTTGAAACAAATTCGTTCGAAGTGCGGCGCGGACTGCCGGTCAGAAAAGTTGCCCGCCGTATCGCCCGCGTCGCCCCGTTCGCGGATCGCTATTTCGATGGGTACCTCGCCCAAGAAAGGCACGTTCAGCTCCTCGGCTTTCCGCCGCGCTCCTCCTGATCCGAAGATGTCGTACCTCTTGCCGTTGTCCGGGCAGAGAAAGTAGCTCATATTCTCGACCATGCCCAACAGGGGGATATTTACCTTTCGGAACATGGCCACCGCCTTTACGGCGTCTAGCAGGGCCACATCTTGCGGCGTGCAAACCACCACAGCGCCGGTGAGCGGCAGCAACTGCGACAGGGTCAGAGCGATGTCTCCCGTGCCTGGGGGCATGTCGATCAGGAGGTAATCGAGATCGCCCCAATCGGTGTCGCGCAAGAATTGCGTAATCGCTCCATGCAGCATCGGCCCTCGCCACACGATCGCTTCGTCTGGCGGGACGAGAAAGCCCATGCTCATCACACGCAAGCCGTCGGCCTCAATGGGCTGCAATCGGTTCTCGACGGCGGCGGGACGTTCGTTGACGCCGAGCAAGTGGGGAATGCTTGGGCCATAGACGTCGGCGTCCATCAGCCCTACCTTGCAGCCCGCGTTCTTGAGACCAATAGCTAACGACGCCGCGATGGTGCTCTTGCCGACGCCTCCTTTTCCGGACCCGACAGCCACAACATTCTTGGCGGTTAGTCCGATGCCGCCGATCGGTTCAGCAGGCCGCTGGTGCTCGACGATTTCTACCGTGACCTCTGGATTGCTCGGGAGTTGGGCCCGCAATTGGTCTACCAGCCGCTGGCGAGTCTCTTCCCAGAGCGGTGCGGAATAGCTGGTTAGCCCGATCGTTACTTGCAACTTATTGCCGTCGATAGAGACGTCGATAACCTGCTGCATTTGTTTCAGGTTGCGGCCGGTCTCGGGATCGGCGAATTTATCGAGAACACCGTCGACGACGGCAGAATCGACTAGACTGTCAGACATCAATTTCTCCTCAGGCGGCACGGCCGCAGATGCAGGCCGGTTGCGGGCGGATTGGATAGGCGGGAAAGCGCTGCGAAGTTGTCGTGCAGAGAGCGCATGATATCCTCTACCATATCGGTCTGCGGCCGCTTGCCAAGGCGTGGCGAGTTTCTCTGAGGAGGATTGGAGAGCTCAGAGTTGGACCGCCAATACGAAGCGGGGGCCGACCGCGAGTCGCCCAGAAGCCGAACAAGGTCTGAGAAAAGACTGGCCGGGCAGCTGCGAGATACGGTGGAAATCACCCTTCCCAACACCCCTGTGGAAAAGGTAACGGCATAAAAAATCCCTCTGTGGGTGGGGCAGCGACCCACAGAGGGTAAAAATGCGCAGGAATCCCACGCAATTGCGAGTGTAACGTGACTTCCCTCACAATGCAAACGATTAGTTTCGAACTATCGCAAAAAACTAGGTAGTATCCACCTCTATCTGGGTATTTCCAGTCGCTGGCCGCCCCCTACAGCTTGGAGCAGACGACGTATGTCACTAAGTGAACAGGACTTACTGCAGAGGCTAATCCGCACTTCCAGCGTGAACCCGGCGCTGTCCGGCGATTTTCCCCAAAATGGTGGGGAGGCTGAATTGACCGAATTCTTGGTCGATTTTTCGCAGCAGAACCATTGGCCATGGCTCCGGCAGGCCGTCCATCCCGGCCGAGACAATCTCTTTGCCGTGGTGAGGGGCAGCTCTTCCCGGGCCGATTCCGAGGTCATGCTGTGGGAGGTACACCAGGATACGGTGGGCGTCGAGGGGATGCGGATCGACCCCTTTGCTGCGGAAGCTGCCGACGGACGCATCTGGGGCCGCGGCGCCTGCGACGTGAAGGGCGGCATGTCAGCCATGCTGACCGCTCTGACCAGAGTCCAGCAGGACCCCACTCGCCAGGGCCACACAATCGTTCTCGCGCTCTCAGTCAACGAAGAGAACGGTTTTACTGGGGCCAAGGCTTTGGATCGGCTTTGGTCTCCAGACACACCGAAATTGGAAGTCCTGGGTGAAACTACCGGTCCGCTCACTTTGGAGGAACTCCGATCGTTGCGTCCGCGGCAAGCAATCGTAGCCGAGCCGACGCTATTGAATGTTGTTGTTGCTCACAAAGGAGTAGTCCGTTGGCGATGTCGCGTGCGCGGGCGCGCCTCCCATTCCTCGCAGCCCGGGCAGGGTGTGAATGCGATCTACGCCATGGCCGAGGTGGTCCGTTCGATCGAGCAGTTTGGACGCGAGGTTCTGTTGCAGCGCGAGGGGCATCCGTTGTGCGGCGGTCCGACCGTCTGTGTGAGCACGATCCGCGGGGGGACTGGAGTCAACACGGTGCCCGACGAAGTGTCGATCGACATCGACTACCGAGTTGCTCCTGGCGATCAGCCACAGGTAGCCCATCAGGAACTGATCGATTACGTGGCCGAGCACGCCGACTGCGGCCAAGCGACGATGGAGCACGAGCAGCCGTGGCTCGAAAGTGCCGGACTGGATGACCGGCACAATCGGGAGTGGGGCCAGCGAGTGGCGGCAGCAGCCCGCTCCACGTGTGGCATCAGCGAACTGGTCGGAGTTCCTTACGCCACCGATGCCCCGGCGATTGCCGGCTGTGGTATTCCGACCGTCGTGTTCGGCCCTGGTTCAATCGACCAAGCCCATACCGACGACGAATGGATCGACGTCGCCCAGCTATCCAGCGCGGTGGACATCTTCTGCCGTTTGGCCTGCGAAGAGCCCGTCTAACACTTGCTCTTGGTCGGCTTAAAAGACGTCCAGAGCAAAATGGTGCCCGCTGTGATACTTCCGACGGTTCGGGTAGTAGTTGTGCCACTTACGGTTGTAGACCGGAATCCGCATTTCCGGTGGATAGCGGTAGTAGAGACTGTCGGCGCTGCGATAGTACTCGTTGCCCCAGAAGTTTTGGGGATAGTACACGTACGGATAGTGGTAGAAGCGGTTCCAGTCTTGAGTCGAGTACGTCTGCCCCCAAGCCCGACCGTAGGCCTGCTGAGCATCAGCGGTCTCGGCCTGGGACAGGCAGCACGCCAGTGCCCCGGCGCAGCAAGCCGCGAAAAAGATCCTGCGGACCATCGAATTCCCCCCTCGAAGGTTTCTCTAGCGTCCGCAGCGCGGACATTGCGGGTAGTGTTTCCAGGTTATAGATCGGCCGCCGGCAAACTTGAGATTGAGAGAATATTCGGCATAACCGGCTCAGCCGGGCTTTCACTGCTAGCGGCCCCAGCCGTGTTGCCACGCAACACAAGGCGCGGAGGGGAATCGCAGGCAACGTGCCTCGGTGGGTTTCCGAGCGGAGGGGCATGCACTGCCACCTGCGAGAGCTTTTTCCGTAGGCTGCCGGAACTGCGCGGACTTGTTGCCGGCCTGCGATTTGAGATTAAGACTCGAACATGGCCGTTTCGTCGAGCCCTGTATCTCTTGTGGAACTAGCAGCCGAGGGCTTGGCGGCTTCTCGGGCGATCGGGTCGTTGTTCTGGGGGACGTGCTCTGACCACCACTGAAGCGAAGCCTCCTGGTTCCAGGACGGGCTGTCGGCGCACGCCTCCATCAGGCGCTGCAGTGCGAGTGCCGTTTTAGGGCGGTCCTCAGGCTTCTTGGCCAGGCATTTTAGTAGGAGGCTCTCGAAGTCGTCTGCGATAACGCTGCCCAGGCGTTCCGAGGGAGGCTGGGGCGGTTGCTGGGTGTGCTGCAGGCAGAGCTCAATGATGCTGTTGCCCTGGAAGGGCGGCGTGCCTGTGATCAAGAAATAGCCGACGGCGCCGACGGCATAGAGATCGCTGCGCAGATCGATCTCGCCGGGACGGTCGATAGCTTCCGGCGAAATGTAGGTCGGCGTACCCGTCATCGTGCCCGCCCGCGTCAGCGAGACGTCATCTTCCCCGCCAGCCGATTTCACCAGGCCGAAATCGAGCACCTTCACCACGTCGGCTTGCCCGCCACGCCGGTTAACCATGATGTTGGCCGGCTTGATGTCGCGATGGATCAGGCCCATCTGATGCGCTTCGGCCAGCGAGCCACAGATTTGCCTGAGCAGGTAGATGGCTCGCCCCGTGGGAAGGGGGCCGAATTTTTCGACGAACTCGTCCAAGGGCAGCCCGTCGAGGTACTCCATGGCGTAGTAGAAGAGCCCGTCCGGGGTGCGGCCATAGTCGTAGATGGCGATTGTGTTCGGGTGATTCAGCTTGCTGCAGAGCTGCACCTCGCGTTCGAAGCGGGCGATCGAAGCGTCGGTGATCTGATCGGCATGTAGGGTTTTGACTGCGGTGGGCCGTTGCATCATGGCGTGATGCGCTCGGTAGACGGCGCCCATGCCGCCCTCGCCCAGCTTTTCGTCCAGGTGATACTGTCCCAGTTGTTTTGCCTTGAGCGTTGCCTTGCGGGTTCGCAGTTGGAGTCGTTCGTTGAGCAGCATGAATACCAACGCCGCCAGTGAAGCCAGGGCCAGTAAAGCGAAGAGCCCCCAGAACGTGGCTTGCAGGATGTGCAGGGTTTGGAAGGCCTCGGCGGCGTCGACTTCGGTGGCCACCCCGATACGGTACTTCGGCAGCCAGGCCCAGGCACCGATGACAGGCACTCCGCGATAATCCCGATAGGTTTCGACGTCGACACCCCTTTCTCCCGCGACGGCCGCCTTCGCCATGCGAGTCAGCGGTCGCTCTTCGAGGGGTAGAGTGGGTCGCTTGCCTTGGCTGATGTCAACGCCCGGGTCGCGAATCTGAATGTTCATGATGGAGTGAGCGTCTGCGCGGCTGGGCAGCAAGCCGATCTGCTTGAGCTGCTCGTCGAATCGGCTCTGCGATACAAGCAGCCCGTTAGCATCGAAGGCATAGGTCTCGCCACTCTCGCCCGCTCGGGCCAGCTGCAGGAGCCTGGTGAAATCGAGGCTAGGATCGGTGCGCAGGGCCATCACGGCGATGATCTCGCCGTCTTCGCGGCGGATCGGCGCCACCGCGAACATGGTTGGACGCCCCGCGCTGAGGTTTCCCTCGGCATCGGGCAGGAGCATCGCGCTGGGGAAGGGTCGCGAGATGGTCGTCTCGCCTGCCAAGGCGGCGTCGATCATCTCTCGCCAGGGGGCGAACGCCGGCTTGCCGATGGGGTCGTCGACGGTGGCGGCTATGACGACCCGCTGCGGGCTGATGATCACGAATTGCTCGAAACCCAGCATCAGCACGAACCGCTGCAGCAGACTTCGCATTTTCTCCAGGTGGGGAGAGCGGATCAGCGAAACCGCGTCGTTCTCCTTCTGAGACGCCAGTTCGAGTTGTCCTTCGACGCTGGGCCGAGTGGCCGGGGCCAGGGCCAGTGCGTCGGTGGTTTGCTCACTCGTCTGAAACCACATTTTCAGCGCGGCCAGATCCGCATCGAGCAGCGTTTCCAGACTGGAGGCTAGATGCGTTTTGATGGAACTCTCGACGCGCTGTTGGATCCACCAACCGACGACGCTGAGCGCTACGATGGTCAACAGGGGCCACAACCAGATATGGCGCCGTAGAATCTCCCTGGTTCGGGTAGCCGTCGCCGAGAATGTACGCGAAGTCGAGGTTTTCATATCGCCACTGTGCAGTGAGAGGAGCAGTAGCAGATTCGCTCAGGCGAGCCTCAGCGAGGATTCTACGTCATTCAGGTAGTCTACCCTGAACGAGCTCGCTTTCCCACTGGTCCATCAACGGCCAATCGATGGCGCACGTGCCGAAGTCGGCCATGTGCAGATAGCCTTCCAAGCGGTCGATCGTCTGCTGGATCATCCCGTTGTCCTTGCGGAACACGGGGCCGTGGCTGGGCAAGAGCCATTCGACGTCGCTTGACTGGATTCGCTTGAGCGACGTGATGAAGTCGGGGATGCTGCTGCCATGGTGGGCGTCGATGGCGCCCACGCAGCCGTCGCGGAAGATGTTATCGCCGGAGAAGAGCAGATTGCCCATTCGCAGTGAGAGCTGGCCGTCGGTGTGGCCGGGAGTGTGCCAGACTTCCAGCTCCAGATTGCCCACCTGGATTCGATCTCCGTCGTTGACCAGATGTTCCACAGTCACTGGCGGCATCTCCAGATGGATGTCTTGCGCGGTGATTTCGGCAAAAGTCGCCAGCTTGTCGCCTGCTTCGAGATACTTAGCCGCCAGCGGATGGCCGGTGACCGTGGTTTTGAGAATCTGTTTGGCTTTGGCCAGACCCTGGATGTGATCGACGTCGGCGTGCGAAGCGAGCAACGTCTTGCACTTGCTGAAGGGGAAATCAAGCTGACGGATCAGTTCGATGCACTCGTCCACCGCGTCTTCGTAGCCGATGTCGAACAGAGTCCACTCGTTGTCGTCGTAAACGAGGTACACGCTGCAGGTGATCCGCTGGCGTGCTTGGTGGTTGAGTTCAATAACGTGTGGAAACAGGGGCGTCCGTTTTAACATCGTCCAGGGCCGTCTTGGTGTGTGCAGTGGTGTGTATCGGTCAGCAATTCTAAGGGCGGTACCCCAGGCTGTGCAACGGTCGGCTTGGGAGAAACGATTGCTCCCACTGTCATTCCTCGGCAGACCTCGGAATGACACTAAGGGCGAGAATCGCCAGCAAATCGATATTCAATCTCAACAACCTGAGGCGGGTTTACCGTGGAAGGATCGCCGCCAGGCCCTCGCGATGCGAGGGGTAGGCGAGTTGAACGCCCAGTTGCTTCTGCATTTTTTCGTTTGAAACACGTCGGTTGGCCCGCGCTCGCGCGGCAGCGGGAGAGGCCGGATCAGGCGCGACGAACTGGGGCGGCTCCGCGCCGATGCGCCGGGCTACCTCGCGATAGTAGTTTGCCCGCACCACCGGCTCGTCGCCCGTCACGCAGAATAGGTGGGGGCCGTCTTCCTGGGGCTGGCCGAGCCACGTTTCCGCGGCCAACACCGCCGTCGCTGCGTCGTCGACGTGAATCAGATTCAGCCAGCCCGCACTCGGAGCCGCAATCGGCTCGCCGTTGCGCAGTTTGTCGAGATGCGGAATTCGTCCCGGGCCGTAGAGGCCGGCCAGTCTCAGAACGACCGATCCCTTTCCCAAGGGATGGGTGGCCAACTCCTGCTCGGCGGCCAACGAAGCGCGACCGCCCTCGCGCAGCGGGCGCGGCGAAGTCCGTTCGTCGACCCAATCGCCGCCGGCGGAACCGTAGACCCCGATCGTGCTGGTGTAAATGAAGTTACCAGCAGCCGTCGGCAAGGCGGCGAGCACATTCTTGACGCCGCCGGCGTACACCTCGGCGATTGAGTCGCTCGCCGTTCGGTCGTATCCGACTGCGAAGAGGATGGTCTCTGCCGCTGGCAGATCAACGAGCGTTTCGGGCCGAGTGACGTCGGCTACCAGAGGCAGAAGGCCATCGTCTGCTAGTTGTCGGGCACGCTCGGCAGAGCGAGTGACGACGTACACCGAGTCGCCCTCGTCGCGCCACCGCTCGGCAACGCGACCCCCCAGATACCCGCAGCCAAAGATCAGACGGTTCATTCGATGTCGCCGGGCGACTCTTGTCCGCGGGCGCCCGACTCCAGGTAGGCGGTGAGCATGATCTGCGCGGCCAACTGATCGAGCCGTGCCTTGCGTTTTTTCTTTGTAAGCTGAGCGTCTCCGAGGATCGCTTCCGCCTCGGACGAGGTGAACCGCTCGTCAAAGTATTCTACGGTCAGCCCGGTGAGTTTGGCGAGCCAGGCGCCGAACTCACGCGCTTCCCGCGATTTTTGGCTCTCCCGGCCATCCAGATGCACGGGCAGCCCCACCACCAGTCGTATCAATCGTTCTTCTCGGGCGAGTAGCTGGAAGTACTCGGCGTCTCTTGCTTCGCCGCGACGGGTGTAGTTTTCGTACGGCCCGGCGATGCCGACTTCCAGATCGGCCAGCGCGATGCCGATCCGCACGGTGCCATAGTCGATGCCGGCGATGCGGCCTTTTTTGGGGGTGGTCACTTTGGGCGTTCGAGGTGGCGCCGGCGTGCTGAAGCACACCTCGCCGGGTTAGAGGAATTCGGTCCAGCCTCGGTTTTCTAGTTCTTTTACGACCTGGCGGATTGATTCTTCGTCGTTCTTGTTGGCTACGAGCGTGGCATCGGGCGTGTGGACTATCAGACAGTTCTTGAGACCGACGGTCACGACCAGATGTTCGTCGTTGGAGCGGATGATCGAATCGGTCGTACGCATGCTGAGGTGTCGACCGACGATGGTGTTTTCGTTTCTGTCGGTGCCCAACAGCCGCGCGAGCGAAAGCCAACTGCCCAGGTCGTCCCAGTCGTAGGGCGACTCGATCACCGCCACGTTCTTGGCGTGCTCCATCACGGCGTAGTCGATCGAGATGCCGTCGATGGCGGTGAACTCTTTGGTGAAAACCTCGCCTGCGCTGTCGGTGCCCCAGGCGGCCACGATCTTTTCCAGGTGCTCAAGCATCTCGGGTTGCCGCTTGGCCAGGGCGTCGAGGATTGTCTTGGCCTTCCAGATAAAAATGCCGGAGTTCCAGTAGTAGTCGCCGGAGGCGATGTATTGGGTCGCGGTCGCGGCGTCGGGTTTCTCGCGGAAACTCTTGACGACGTAGGTCGGCGAACCGCCGGAGAACTCAATTTTTGCTCCACGTTGGATGTAGCCAAAAATCTCCGCCGCGTAGTTCGGGCGAATACCGAATGTCACGATTTGCCCCGGTTGCTCCTCGACCATCTCCGCCGCCTGACGCACGGCGCCCTGAAAACGATCCGAAGAGCGAATCACGTGATCGGCTGGCATCACCACTAGCGTCGCTTCGGGATCGTCGCGGCTGATCAACATCGCGGCCAGGCCGATGCAGGGGGCCGTGTCGCGTTTGCACGGTTCGCCCACGATCGAAGTTGCCGGCAACTCGGGAAGCTCTTGCCGAATGGGATCGACCAATTGCTCGTTAGTGACTACCAGGGTCCTATCGAGCGGGATCAGCCCCTCAATCCGCTCAGCCGTCTGGCGGATCATCGTCGACTTGCCAACCAGCGGGAGCAGTTGTTTGGGCGAAGCGGCCCGGCTGGCCGGCCAAAACCGGGTACCGGTGCCGCCCGCCATGATGACGGCGTGAAGCATGGGGAGGGATTCTTGATTTGGGAATGCGGATTTCGGATTGCGGAATCAGGGGAGGGCGAGGGGGGCCAGTTGGGAACCCCCATCATACCCGACTCAGAGTTAGCCGCCAGCGGGAGCCGGCGGTTCAGAAAAGACGGTCGACCAGCGCCGAAACCGCTTCTGCCGGATCCGAGGCGTCGAGAACCGCCCCGCCGACCGCAATTCGCTGGACGCCCGTGTCGAGCACTTTCTTCAGGTTCTCCGGCCCAATGCCGCCGATGGCAAAGGTTGGCAGACGAATCTCGGCAGCCACTTGTCGCAGAAGGTCTGGCCCGGGATAGGTGTCGAACGCCTTGGTCGACGAAGGAAACGTCGGCCCGGCTCCGATGTAGTTGGCGCCATCTAACACCGCGGTCCGGGCCTGCTCGATACTGTGCGTCGATACGCCAATCAGCTTCCTTGGTCCCAAAATCGCCCGGGCGTCTTTTACTGTCAGGTCGTCCTGCCCCAGATGCACTCCATCGGCATCCACTGCCGCGGCAACGTCGGCTCGGTCGTTGATGATAACGACCGGAGTCCCCCTCCCTTGAAGGGAGGGGCTAGGGGAGGGATTGGAATTCCGGGAACGCTTAGCCCAATCCACCAGACAGCGGCCCCGCTCAACAAGCTCCGCATCTCCAGGCCGTTTGTCTCGCAACTGAATCATCCCGACTCCTGCGGAGACCAGGGCATCAACCAGCTGGCCAAGCTCATCAATTGTTTCACGCCCGTCGACTAGAACGCACAGTCGCACGTCGCCGAGCCGCTGCAGACCGTCGTGAGTGATTCCAATCGCCTTCTCGATCGTGTAGAGGCGATAGCGGAGCTGTTCGAACTGCGGCGAGATCTTCGGCAACGCCACTTTGCCATATTCTTCCAAGCTGCGCAGCGACTGCTTGGTTCGCTCGAAACTCGCGGAGCAGACGGCCCAAGCATCGGCTCGCTGGCCTTCGGCCGGGGTGCTCACGGTCGTGCCGACGTCGCGTTGCGTCTCTCTGGCGGCATGACGTTCGTGGGAGGGGAGGGCCCCGCATGACGAGGCCAGATCGTGCCGGAGTTCTTTCACCAGCCGCGTGAGATGTGGGTCGTCGAGTACGAACCGGGCAAAGTCTTCCACCACGCGCAGCCCTTCGCTCGCGCGATTGGCCGCGGCGTCGAGCACGCGCAGGGACCCGTTTTCGGAAACCGTCGGGCCCTCGCTGGGGTCGTGAGACTCAGTCATCTATCGGTCTGCCTTGGAGGAATACCTTGCTAGCACGGCGATCCAATCCGCCGTTTTAGCTTGTTCGGGCAGAATCAGGACAGCCAGAACCGGAAATTACGTAGCCACCTGAGCGATGCGAAAACGGAAACCGACCTCGTCCGCAGGCCTTATTATCGTTATCTTCCGGCTTCCCATACGGGGAAATGTCCGCTGGAGCGGATCTGAGGCGTGGGGCCGGTGCCAGGTGCCGGTAAGGGCGAACAATTAAACGAGTTCGGTAGCCGTAAAGTCAGTCCCTATATCCGGTTGCCTTGATTCTGCAGTACTACAGGCTAAACTTTTCAAGCCACTTCGCACGAGGGAAACAGTCCTCCGTGGGGTGTGGTCGGCACTCGTGCAGGGAAGCCAATTGTGCCTACGCCAAAAATGCATTGGACCGCCTACTTGTGGCCTGGACTACCCCACTTGTGGATACGGGGGTCTTGGGCAGGACTGGCAGTGGCGGTAGGATTTACAGCGCTAGCCAACACGATGCTCCTAGCGAGTCTCGTGTATCGCCAGTGGATCACGGGCGACGCACTGTGGATCGGCTACTCCGCCCTAGCGGTGACGTGGCTGTTGGCATTGTGGCAAAGTCTCGCTGTGCGTCGCGGATCGATCGCCGAGGCGGCTGCCGACGAGTCGTCGGAGCCGGCCCCGTCGGAAGAGAGGCGGAGCCAGCTTGACCAGATGTTTCGGGAAGCGCAACAGCGCTATCTCGAAAGCGATTGGGTCGCAACGGAAAAGTTGCTTCTCAAATTGTTGAAACACGATGCTCGCGACATCGAAGGACGTTTGATGCTGGCCACGTTGTGGCGGCATCAAGGACGACGCGAGCAGGCGCTCCGGCAACTCGATCGACTCGAGCGACTGGAAGCCGCCGACAAGTGGCGGCACGAAATCGCCGCCGAGAGGGAACAACTCAAACCGACTACTTTCGCTCTGCCCGAGCGAGTTGAAACCAAAACAATTGGAACACCGAACGAAGATTGCAACAGACGCCTGTCGGCATGAGTGATTGCTCCCTGCAGACACCTTGCCGCCGTCAGTGCCGTCGATTGTAGATTCCGCAACGGGAGTAAAGGCTATGTACGAACGTTTCACTGACCGTGCCCGAAAAGTGCTGCAGCTTGCCAATCAAGAGGCGCAGCGCTTCAACCACGAATACATCGGCACCGAGCACGTCCTGCTGGGGCTGATCAAGGAAGGGAGTGGCGTGGCGGCCAACGTGCTGAAGAATCTCGACGTCGATCTTCGCAAGATTCGCCTCGAAGTCGAGAAGCTCGTGCAGAGCGGGCCCGACATGGTCACCATGGGCAAGCTGCCTCAGACTCCCCGGGCCAAGAAGGTGATCGAGTACTCGATGGAAGAGGCTCGGCATCTGAACCACAACTACGTTGGCACCGAACACATTCTGCTGGGTCTGTTGCGAGAGCAAGAAGGCGTCGCCGCACAGGTGTTGATGAATTTGGGCCTGAAGCTGGAGGACGTCCGCGAGGAAGTGCTCAACCTGTTGGGCCACGGCCTGGAAGGCGACGAGCCCGCCCGCGGCGGACGCGGCGGCGATAGCGGCGAAGAACGCGAGAGCCGCAAGGGCAGCAAAAGCAAGACGCCCGCCCTCGACAGCTTCGGTCGCGACCTGACCGAGTTGGCCAAGCAAGGCAAGCTCGATCCAGTAATCGGCCGCGAAAAGGAAATAGAACGTGCGATCCAGGTTCTCTGCCGCCGCACCAAGAACAATCCCGTCCTGTTGGGCGAGGCGGGCGTTGGCAAGACGGCCATCGTCGAAGGATTTGCTCAGCGCGTGATTGAGGGCGACGTTCCCGAGCTTCTGCTCGAACGGCGCATCGTTGTGCTGGACCTCGCGATGATGGTTGCCGGCACCAAGTACCGTGGCCAATTCGAAGAGCGAATCAAGGCCGTGATGAACGAAGTCCGACGGGCCAAGAACACGATCTTGTTCATCGACGAACTGCACACTTTGGTCGGAGCGGGCGGCGCCGAGGGCGCGATCGACGCTTCCAACGTGCTCAAGCCGGCCCTGGCTCGCGGCGAAATTCAGTGCATCGGAGCCACCACGCTCGACGAATATCGCAAGTACATCGAAAAAGACTCCGCTCTGGCGCGTCGCTTCCAGGAGGTGTTGGTCGAACCGACCAGTGTGAAAGACACCGTGGCGATTCTCAAAGGTTTGCGGGATCGTTACGAAGAGCACCATCGGGTGCAGATTACCGACGATGCGGTCGATGCCGCCGTCGAGCTTTCTGACCGCTACATCACGGGCCGCTGCCTGCCCGACAAGGCGATCGATGTCATCGACGAATCGGGCGCCCGCGTGCGACTGAAGACGATGTCGAAGCCGCCCAATCTCAAAGAGATCGACGACGAGATCGAGCAGCTCAACCGCGAGAAAGAGGAAGCGGTCGCTAATCAAGACTTCGAGAAGGCCGCCTCGCTCCGCGATCGGGCTGACAAACTCAAGAAGAAGAAACAGCAGATCACCAAGGATTGGCGTGAAAAGTCGCGCGAAAACGGCGGCGTGGTCGACGAAGAGGTGATCGCCGAAGTTGTCTCCAAAATGACCGGCATCCCGCTCACACGTATGTCGACCGAAGACACGCTCCGGCTGATGAACATGGAGAACGAGTTGCACGAGCGGGTGATCAGCCAGGACGAAGCCATCAAAGCGATCGCCAAGGCGGTGCGTCGCAGCCGCAGCGGTCTACAGGATCCCAAGCGTCCGACCGGTTGCTTTGTGTTCGCCGGCCCCACGGGCGTCGGCAAGACGCTGTTGGCCAAGGCGCTGGCCGAATTCATGTTCGGCGACGACGAGGCGCTGATCCAGATCGACATGAGCGAATACATGGAGAAGCACAACGTCAGCCGACTGATCGGTGCGCCTCCCGGCTACGTTGGTTACGAGGAAGGTGGCCAGCTCACCGAGCAGATCCGCCGTCGGCCTTACGCGGTCGTCTTGCTGGACGAAATCGAGAAGGCCCATCCTGAGGTGTTCAACGTACTGCTGCAGTTGATGGAAGAAGGCCGGCTGACCGACAGCTTTGGTCGCAACGTCGACTTCCGCAACGTAATTTTGATTATGACCACCAACGCCGGCGCCGACGCGATTAAGAACGAAGCGGCCTTCGGTTTCCAGAAGCCGGACGAGGACGCCTCCTACGAAAGCATGAAGACGCGTGTGGTCGAGGAAATTGAAAAGGTGTTCCGTCCCGAGTTCATCAACCGCGTGAACGACATCATCGTCTTCCGTCATCTGAGGACCGAAGACTTGAAGGAAGTTGTCGAACTGGAGCTGGGGAAAGTTCGCGAACGGCTCGAAGAGCGCGGCTTGACGCTCGAATTGTCCGACGAGAGCAAGGACTTCCTCATCAAGAAGGGCGCCAATACCGATTACGGCGCGCGACCTCTACGACGGGCCATCGAATCGTTTATCGAAGACCCCTTGGCCGAGGAGCTCCTCAAGGGCGAGTTCAACGGCAAGGACACAATCCGCGTCTCCAGGAAGAAGGTCGGCGGCAAGAACCAGCTCACCTTCGAGGGGCTCACGCTGAAAGAGGCCCCGCCGGAGCCAGTCGGCGCGATCGCCGAAGGCGGCGACGACACCGGCGACGACGAAGGCGAAGCCTAACGAGTTTTCAAAACTCACAGAGAATACGCAAAGCCCGGGGATTGCAATCCCCGGGCTTTGCGTGTGCGCAGCCTAAGATCCCAGTCCACAGAGGGACCTGCACCACGGTCTTGACTTACGCAGGCTAAATACCTAGTATTACTAGGTATGGGAAACGAACCACTCAAAGGCCATCTCGATCTGTTAGTCCTTGCCTCGCTAGAGGAGGGACCGAAGCATGGTTACGCGGTCATCGAACAACTGCGGGACCGTAGCGGCGGGTTCTTTGATTTGCCCGAGGGGACCGTCTACCCTGTCTTGCATCGTCTGGAGAAGTCGCGGCTGCTGGCCAGTCGGTGGTCGAACGCCAGTGGTCGGCGGCGACGCGTCTATCGGCTCACGCGCTCGGGCACCACGGCTCTTGCCCGCCAGACGGGGCAATGGAACGAATTTTCTCGAGCGGTGATCGCCGTTGTGGGAGCACAAGCATGAAAAGTTCTGATCCGATTCGAGAGTATCTAGCCGAACTGGCGGAGCATTTGTCGTCGAACAATCAATCTCCGGTACGAATTTTACGGGAGATCGAGGATCATCTCCGCCAGCACATCGAAGAACTTTGTTCAGCAGGCTCGGATCCATCGGAAGCAGTGCGGGAATCACTGGCCCGCTTCGGCACTCCCGCTGAACTTGCCGAGCAGTTTCGTCAGCAGCCCCCTTTACCTTGCGAGGAGGAGACCATGTTTCGTCGTTCCATGACAGTTCTAGCCGCGCTGACGTCAATCTACGCTGGCTTGCACGTTGTGTTTTCGCTCATGAGCGAGCCGACGGCCCTTTTTACCTACGTCAAAACAGCCGCTGCTTTTGTCGTTGTGGGGTACGGCTTGCTAGTTCTCAGTTGGCAGTGGTCTTCGCGCCAGATAGGAGAAATCAGGCGGTGGGCCGTCTTCGTCGGTGGGTTAGGCATGATCGAAATTGGCACCGCCAACATGGTGTGGACGGCGCACTTGGGACTCGTCTCTGGCGACTGGGAGTACTATGGGTTTGTCGGCGGCGCGCTGATCTCCATGCTCGGCGGTCTGGCGGTAATCTGGTTTGCCTGGCCGTTGCTTGAGGCAAGACGGGATCCACAGTCGATCGCGTGACCAGCCTTGTTTACTGCTCAGGCGCAAAACTCTCCGCCTCAACCGTTTGCACGGCGGGCCAGCCGGAGGGCGTAGCGGTAGACGACATCCAGGTGCTCTTCCCAAGGTTCGTTCACTGCTTGGTCCGACCTCATCTGCGAGCGAGTGCCGTCCTCGGCTTGGTCAGCGTGCCAGCGAAGGTCGTCCGGCAATGCTATTAGTGAAAGACGTACCGAGCGGGATGATGTCAAAGGAAATCCCCGGAAATTCTCGCGAAACGGCGATGGCACTGCCATGTTACGCAGTTTACCCAATCGCACAAATCGTTACGACCCGTTGACTTTGCTCAAGCGTCAGCGTCCAGGGCGTCGAAACCAAGAATCGAGTCAACTTGCGCGCAAACTCCGCGCCCCCCAGCCGCGATGCCATGCATCGCACGGCGCCCTCGAGCAAACGATATCATGGCATCAGGCACCGATTACGCCTACAGCGGACGACCCCGAAGGGGGCTCTTCGGCGGACTCTTCGAGTCTATCGCCGACCTGGGCGGGTTCGTCCTCAACGGCTTTGAGACGTTGGGCGACATGACAATGTTCGCCTGGCGGACGCTGATGTGGATGATTACGCGCCTGCCGCGGCGAGAGACGCTGTTCGCGAACATGTATCAGATTGGCGTGCTGAGTTTGCCGGTCGTGGCGCTGACCGGCACGTTCATCGGCATGGTGCTGGCGGTGCAATCGTACACGCAGTTCCGGGCCTTTGGTTTGGAGACCCAATTGGGGGGCGTGATCAATAAATCGATGTTCCGCGAGTTGGGCCCCGTGCTGGCGGCGACGATGCTGGCCGGACGCGTCGGCAGTGCGATGGCGGCCGAGCTGGGCACGATGCGCGTCACCGAGCAGATCGACGCCCTGGCGAGCATGGGCGCCAATCCGATTCAGTATCTGGTCGTGCCCCGTTTCTTGAGTTGCCTGCTGCTGATTCCGTCGCTGACGATCATGGCGGTGTTCATGGGCGTCGTCGGCGGAGCGGGCTACTGCGTGTTTATTCTGAACATCGACATGCAACATTACACCAGCAATGCGCGCCAGTTTGTCGAAAACTGGGATCTCTTTTATGGCGTAGTAAAAAGCGTCTTCTTCGGCGCGACGATCGGACTGGTGAGCTGCTATCGGGGTTTCCATTGCGAGCCTGGCGCCGAGGGCGTCGGCAGCGCCGCCACCACGGCGTTCGTGCAGTCGTTTGTCGTGATTATTATGTTGGACTTGTTCCTGAGTATTTTCCTGGACGAAGTTTACATGGCCATTTGGCCTACCAGCCCCATGTTGTTTTCCTGATGGTCGCCGCACAACCTATTATCGAAGTCAATCATCTCGACGTCCGTTTTGGGCGCCAGCAGGTGCTGCGCGACATCAACCTAACGGTTTCGCCGGGGCAAGCCTTGGCCATCATCGGCGAGAGCGGTTGCGGCAAGACCGTCCTGCTGAAGACCATTATCGGCCTGATTCGTCCGACCAAAGGCCACGTCACCTTCGACGACAAGCGGGTCGACCGGCTTTCCGAACAAGAGTTGGCGAATGAGCGAACGCGATTCGGCTTTGTCTTTCAGAACTCGGCGTTGTTCGACAGCATGACGGTTGCCGAGAACGTGCTGTTCCCGCTCAGGCAGCATCGGGCAAGTGAGCAATCTTCGCACGAGCAGGAAATGCTCTCCCGGCTGACCGAAGTGGGCTTGCCGAGAAGCGTGCTCGGCAAGCGTCCGGCGGAGTTGTCGGGCGGCATGCGCAAACGGGTTGGATTGGCGCGGGCGCTGGTGATGCACCCGGAAGTGCTGCTCTACGACGAACCGACGACCGGGCTCGATCCGATCGTCAGCGACGTGATTAACGAACTGATGATCCGCACCCGCAGCAGCTACCCGGTCACCAGTATCATCGTCACCCACGACATGAAAACGGCCCAAAAAGTGGCTGACCGTGTCGTGATGCTTTACCCCTTGTCGCGCTTGGAGAAAGACGAGCCGCAACTGATTTTCGACGGTTCGCCGGACGATATCGAGGGGTCGAGTGATCGCCGAGTGTCGCAATTTGTCCGCGGCGAGGCCGGCGACCGCCTGATGGAGATGAGCGATCAGAAGATTGTGAAATGACGACCAGTGAAACGGGTGTCATTCCGAGGTCCGCCGAGGAATCTGAACCCTGGAATGAAACTAGTGCCAACGAGATCCCTTGGCGGACCTCGGGATGACAGTGGCAGAACCTTACAACAACCAACCAACGCCCCGGAATAGTCATGGAAGACCGCACAAAACAATTCAAGGTCGGCGTCGTAGTGTTTGGCACGATGATCGCCGGCGTGCTGCTGATCCTGGGAAACAGCGACTTCTCGTGGTCGCCGTTCCGCAACCAGTACCAACTGCAACTGCTGGTCGATCAGGCTCCCGGCGTTGCGCCCGACACACCGGTCCGCCGTCGGGGTGTGCTCATTGGCCGTGTTGCCGAGGTGCAGGACACCGACGAAGGCGCGCTGATCACCATGAATGTCAACGAGGGCAAGCAGATCAAAACCAATGAGACGGCACGGATTCAGACTTCGCTGATCGGCGACGCCGTGATCGAGTTTGCGCCGGTCGCCCCGTCCGAGGGAGCACAGCCTGTGGCCCCCGATTCCGTGGTCCGCGGGACCTACAATCCCACGCCGTTGGACCTGATCGCCAATCTGCAGGGCGACTTGAAGGAAACGATTGTCTCGTTGGGTCGCGCGGGCGATGAAGTGGCCATGCTGGCTCAGCGCATGAATCAGGTGCTGGGCGGCGACGACCTCGACCGGCTCAACCGGTTGGCAAATTCGACTGAAATCGCAATGAACAGTTTTGCCGAGGCGTCGGGCAACATCAACGACATCATCGGCGACGAAGCGTTCAAGCAGCAACTCAAGGAAGGTTTGGCGGAGCTGCCTTCGGTGGTGGCCGACGCGCGAGTAATCATGGAGGCACTCGAAGTCGCTTTGGGTTCGGCTGACGACAACCTGAAGAACCTGCAGGGCTTCACCGGCCCGTTGGGCGAACGTGGGCCGGCGATTGTCGAATCGATCGAGAACGGCGTCGGCAGTCTGAGCGAATTGCTGGGCGAAGCCGCCCTGTTGGCCAAGAGCCTCAACAATAGCGAGGGCACGATCGGCAAACTCACCAGCGACCGCGAGCTGTACGACCAGATGCTGATGACCATGCAGCGCGTCAACCAGATGGTGGTGAACATCGAGATGATGAGCCGACGCCTACGGCCGATTCTCGACGACGTGCGGGTGTTCACCGACAAAATCGCCCGCGATCCGGCCCGGATTGCTCGTGGGATCATACCGAAGAATCGTGAGACGCCGATTAAGTGACGCGGCGGCGCCGTGGTCGGGGACGACACGGCTCGCTGTTTGGGTGCCGTAGTTTTCTTTCTCTGGGGTGGGTTCCTGTGTCCAAAAATCCAGTGTTTCAGGTCGACGCCTTCACGGATCGCCCCTTCTCCGGCAACCCCGCCGCCGTTTGCCTGTTGGACCAGGAGGCCGAGGCGGACTGGATGCAGCGCGTGGCGGCCGAGATGAATCTTTCGGAAACCGCCTTTCTGGTGGCGTGGAACGATGGTTTCCAGTTGCGCTGGTTCACGCCGACTATCGAAGTGCCGCTCTGCGGCCATGCCACGCTGGCTTCATCGCATGTGCTGTGGCTTGAGGGCAAGGTGCCTCGTGACGAGTCGATTCGGTTTCATACTCTCAGTGGCCTGCTAACGGCGACGCTCGACGGCGCGATGATCGAACTCGACTTTCCCGCTGCGCCGGTCATGGAAACGGATCCTCCCGCGGGACTCCTCGAAGCTCTCGACGTGGCCCCTACCTTTGTTGGCCAGTCGGATTATGACATGTTTGTGGTGGTCGAATCGGAACGCGTCGTCCGCGAGCTGTCGCCCGACTTTAGAAAACTGGCCGCAGTGGACTGTCGAGGCGTGATGGTTTCCAGCATCAGCACCGATCAAGCGTTCGACTTCGTGTCGCGTTTCTTCGCCCCTCAATCGGGTATCGACGAAGACCCCGTCACCGGCTCTGCCCACTGCAGCTTGGGGCCCTACTGGGGAGAACGCCTGGGGAAGACCTCGCTGACGGCGTTTCAAGCTTCCGCCCGAGGGGGCGTGGTTCGAATGCGACTCGACGAAGATCGCGTTGTCCTTGGCGGCCAGGCGATCACCGTTCTTCGAGGCGATCTGCTTTTGGACTGACCGTCTTCTAGAAGCGGGTCCAGATGACACCGAACCGTGATTCGATTGCTTCGTCGGTCAGGCCGAAGTCGACAAACGGCTCGATCAGCCCTTGGCACTGGGCGATGGTCACTGCCAGCCCGATGGTCATCGGTTCACGAATCGTGCCGAGGAATCGCTGTCCATCCAGACGCGGTTCGGTGACGTAAGCTCCACTGAATCGTGTGCTGAGCGTCATCTTGCTGTTCACGGCAAAGCCGACGCCCATTTGGTAGCTATACTCTTGGCCCGGACGGTAGCTCTGTCCGTTCAGGTCGCGTGTGAAGTGCTGGCGAGTTCCGAAGCCGTAGAAGACGACCATCGGATCGTAGGTGCGAATGTGAAGCAAGCTGGCGGACATCGACCAGGTGCCGTTGCCCAAGGAGGGCACGCCGGGTTGACCAGCTGGCACGACCAGTGGGTCGAGGCCGGTGGGGGCGCTGGCTGCCAAGGTCATCACGATGTCGGAGCAGTTCTCGTCTCCTTCTCTGAGCAGGAACGTGCCGCCGAACACAATGTCGCCCAGTCCGCCGTCGTTCTCGAATAGTTCGAAGTCGCTGAGCGTAAATTCGATATTCGACCAGCCGAAGGGAACATTGACGAACAGCTGCAACCGCCGGGTTAAACCATAACGGATTTCCAAGGGCGTCAGCAGTTCACGTTGTCGGAAGCGGGCATGCTCCAGTTCGTTGGAGCCGTTGATCGCGGGAACCGTGATATCAAAAAGCGTGTAGGTGACGCCGTAGTCGAACTGCATCTCGCCTGGTTTCAAGAGCACGGTGTCGGCGCGTAGGAACTGCAACGTGTAATTGTCTTCGGGCTCGGAACCCAAGGTCTCCGCGTCGGCGATCACGCCCCCGCCTTCGCCTTCCGCGAAGCCTTCCCCGATGAGTTCTTCGCCTCCCTGCAGATTCTCAAACGGTAGACCGCCTGTCAGATCCTCGGCGTCGGAATCGGCCTCGGGATGCCCGACGGGCGCGCCTTGGTCCTCGGTCGGCGTGGCCAGCGAACCTTCCTGGAACATGAAAGCCACGGTACGCGGCTCCGACACCGGGCTGGTGGAACGGGTCTTGCTTCCATCCACGGGCGGCAGCCGATAAAGCTCGGCTGAACTCTTCGCCAGCCACCAGTCGTCGTTCGCCGCCGGAGCGGTTCGCTTGGCTGGGGATTGTTTGGCGACAGAGCGGGGCCGCGTCGTGTTAGTCCACAGGAACGGTTTCAGCAATCTGCCGGAAAGCCGTTGGCCTCTCGTGCCAATGTACTCAAGCTCGAGCGGAACCATTTCCTCCGCTTCTTGGCTGTTGTTCCAGTAGAAGGGACGAATCCAAGCGAAGTGTTGCTTTTCGAATTCGATCTGTTCGGCATCGGTTAGCGGCCGCTGGGCGACTGCGCTGGCATCGTCCTGGGGGTTGGCCCAGCGGAACGGGCGCGAAATCGTTTCAAAGTCGAGCTCTTTGGCTGTGAAGTCGGCCTCTTGCTGCGGCACCTTAACATCGGCCCGCATGCGCAACGGTTTGAGATACGGCGACTTCACCTGGGGGAGCGCCGGGGGGGCTGTATCGGTGTTCGACGATTCGGGATTCGTCCACATCAGCGGCTTCATCCACGACGGTTCGCCATCGTCGGCCAAGCATTGGCTCTCAGCCAGTTGCCCTCCCACGAGCATCATCACACCGCAGGCTAGCGCACAGCAGTACTTGGCCGGCGGGCGTCGGCGCTGTTGCCGCCGAGTTGTTGCGGACGATCGTGGTGGACCGGATTCTGTCATATCGAGGGTCTTATATGATGCAGGGGGCTCGGTCAGCGTCTTCCCAGGCCCGGCGCACTACACGCAACACGACTCAATCCTGCGGGGGAAGCGATTGAGGGAATCGTACCGGGTGTGACTGCAATCGCGGGGATTCTGGGTGGGTACACTGGGCGAAGCTTGTCTGGTGGGCACCGATAAACGCGATGTACGCAATTTACCGGCAGTACGGCTGGAATCGACTATTCGGGTGACTACACTTGAAGGGAGCTGGGCGGCGGCAGGTCGAATTCTACGTGGGGGTAGCGGGAATCCGCCCCCAAACGCTTTCCCCGCAGGGGTTTGCGCACTTCTAAAAAATCTTTTTTTTGCTGCCCGCAGCGGTGTTGGTCGACTTTAACGAATCTTCCAGTCGTGTGGCTGAGGACCGATTTCCTCGATTGATCGGGAACTGCGGGTCGATCGCCTTCTGTGTGTTAATCCACGAACCGGGATCGGGGCATCTCTGACTCGTGGCACCAAGACACCAAGTGGAGCGGTTGCGGGCCGGACACTAGTTTCCGGTCCACTCGCCCGAACCGGACGACTCGACGGTCGTTCGCCGAAAGTGCAAGCAGGTCGCGTCGGCATGTGCCAGCGACCAATGAATTCGTAGTTTTAACACCTTCCAGGAAATAGAGTGCCGCTCTGTAATCAAGGTTTGTCACATGCCGCGCACCGTTAGCGGTTGTTCGACAAGCGGAGAGTTTTTGAGGCGGTCGTTTTGCGGCATTGTGGAGGCCGTGTTGTCATGAATACCACCAAATATCTGATCGCCGCCACCCTTGTGGGGATGGCTGCCTGGAATTCGACTGCCCCCTTGATGGCAACAACGGGGCAAGAACCCGCCGAACAGTCGGAAGCTTGGCTCGAAGCGAAGAGTGCGTTCACGCCCGTGAACGAATTGCGGGAATCCTCCGAACAGACAGCCGCATCGATGACCGACGGCACAACCATGCGTCTGCTCGGCCTGGGCAGTGGTCAAGACCTAACAGTCTTTCCTCCCCTCTCAGACAAGCGGGCTGAGGCGGATGCCACGGCACAGACGCAGGAAGCTGCTTCAGACACAGAATCACAAGTCGTGGACGTGGCCATCAACCCGACGAAGGTTTCCGAGCAGAAAACCATCTGGCGTCAGCCGGAGACGGCAGCGGAATCCAGCCGTGATTCCGAACTCGTGCTATTGCCCTCGGTCGAGTCGGTCGGTTTGTCCTCGACCTTCCTGGCGAGTAGCCAATCGAACGACCGAATTGCTTACGCCTCACGCGCTTTTGCCGCGGACAATGCGATCGAGCAAGCGTCGCAAGCTGAAGGTCAATACATTCAGGAAGAGGGAGCAGCTCAGTGGGGAACACCTGTCGTCGGGGGCGGCTGCTGCGACTCGTGCTGCAGCACTGGCTGCAAACGCTGCTGCCGTCCGGCGATTATCGTCGTCAGCACCGAAGCGGTCTTCTTGAGCCCCACGGCCAACGGGGTGCCGGCTTTCTTTCAGTTCGATTCTACCGGTGCTGTCACTGACACTCTGCAATTCGGCCCGACATATGATACTGGCACCCTGGACAATTTCTACGCGGCTCCTCGAATCTCAGCCGGCTGGCAGGGCCCTTGCTGGGGAGTCATCGGTCGGTACTACCACATGCGTGCCGCTGAGCACGCCCACGACCCGTTCGTACCAGCGGGCCAATTCGCGAATCACAGCTTCGACATGAACAATATCCTCGAAGCTTATTACACTGACATTGAGTTGACCCGAAATTTCTGCCTGCACGGCTGCAAGAGTCAGTTCGCCTTTGGGTGCCGGTATGCTCTGATTTCGCACGACGAGTCGATTTACGGTCGATCCTCGGCCGCCGGCGGATCAGCTCTGCTTCAGGGTGGAGCTCGACGCAATCGCGAAGCTCACGGTACGGGGCTGACCATGGGAATCAACGGTCGTAAGCCGCTGTTCTGCAATTCCTGTGCACATTGGTTCTTCAGTGCACGCACATCCGTTCTTTGGGGTCCCAATCTCAGTGAAGTGGAGTCTTGGGCGGACGTCACGGTTGGTGCTCCCGCGACTGTGGGTGCCGCAGGGACCATTGACGGGGCTTCAGTCGCCGTGTCAGACGATCTGTTTATCGGCGAAGTTCAAGTTGGTATCGAATGGGACTTCGCCTTGCGTTGCCTGCCGGCCAAGGCGTTCTTCCGCACCGCGTTCGAATATCAATACTGGGATGGCTCCACAGGTTCCACGGATTCCGGATCGTTCGCTGGTGCTGTAAACGGCGGTGACAACTACCAGGTCACGACCGGTTCCTGGGCTCCTGGCCTGATCGTCGACTTTGTCGGTCTGTCGGTCGGCACCGGGTTCACGTGGTGAGCAAACCCTCAACGAAACCTTCAAAAAACAAAAAAAGTCCACGGGTTGCAACCCGTGGGCTTTTTTCATTGTTGCTCACTTAACGTGCCGGTTCCGGCAGCGCTTGCAGCGGTTGACCGCCCGGCGGTAGCGTACCTGCCGGCGTGGGGACGAGTTCCGGACCGCGGAAGATCGGTTCGGGCGTCGGCACGGCGGGGAGCACCGGCGTGGTGATTCCCGGCAAGCTAGTCGCCGCCGTGGGCAGCACGGTGCCTTGCAGTGTACTCTGCCGCAAACCTTCCGCCCGGCTCAGCAGTTGCTCGGTGGGCACAATCACCTGTGGCACCATGTTGTACGACACCGTGCGATAGTCCTGAATCTTTCGCGGCACGACGTTCTCGGTAACAAAGTCGAGCGGCGGAATTTCGTACCACGGCGCGGGGATCGGCTGATTGACGGTGAGCGTCTCGAAGCCCGGTTTTACCAGCCGGATTTCTCGCGTTCCGTAATACACAAAGTCGGTGGCACACGGCGTGGTGCCGACCGGTTGGTTGTCGACGTAAACCATCGCCCCAGGCGGATTGCTGCGCACCATCAACCGACGACGCAGGCAGCCAGGCAGCAGCGTGCAGACGGCGAGCGTCAGGCAGAGGGCGGCCCGGAGCGAAATCGATTTGGTGGCTGGGCGAAACATTTTTCGGAAAAACGTAGGTGGAGGCCCACCTCAGGCCAGACGGGCATCGGGAAAAGTCGCGGGAGTATAAAGAGATCGCATTTCCCTGGCCATGCCGACTTGGAGTTGCTCCCGCACTGGTCTTCTAAGCCTGTGATATCCCCGCTCGTACGCCTACCACCGGCCTGCATAAGAGGATAGAATAGCTAGCTTGTCAGCTACCTCCAGATTGTGCAGGCAACTGCTGCCGCGGGGACTGACCTGCCAGCCCGAACTCCCCACGCCCCTCCCGCTTGAATCTGTCGCATGTCCAGTCCCAATCTGAAGTTGGAACAGCTCACCGGAGGCCTGCGGTGTGCGGCGGTCAGCGACGTCGGCATGCGTCGCGCAAGCAATCAAGATTCGCTCGCGATTTCCCTGGCCAATTCGACTCAGGTCTACCAGAGTCACGGTCATTTGTTTGTGGTGGCCGACGGCATGGGCGCCCACGCTGCCGGCGAACTGGCGAGCGCATTGGCCGCCGATAACATTCCGCACAGCTATCACAAGCTCAGCGACCTCTCGCCTAGCGAAGCGATTGTCGAAGCGGTTCGGCAGGCCAATAACAAGATCTACACCAAAGGACAGGACAGCGTCGACTTTCAGGGGATGGGCACCACCTGCAGTTGTCTCGTGTTGCTGCCCTGCGGCGCGCTGGTGGCCCACGTCGGCGACAGTCGCGTTTATCGACTCCGTGGCGACATCTTGGAGCAACTCACCTTCGACCATAGCCTGGTCTGGGAAATGGCCGCTGCGGGACACGCCAGCGAGGAGGAAGTCCCTGCCTATGTGCCCAAGAATGTCATCACCCGCTCGCTCGGTCCCCACCCCACGGTGGCCGTCGACGTGGAAGGGCCGTTCGACTTGCGCTCCGGCGACCGCTTCATCTTGTGCAGCGATGGTTTAACCGGACCGTTGAAACCGGAACTCATCGGCATGGTGATTGGCTCGCTGCCCCCGACCGAAGCGGCTCAAACTCTGGCGGATCTGGCCAATCTGCTGGGCGGTCCCGACAACATTACCTCAATCGTTGTCGAGGTGCTCGACACGTCCAGCCTTGGAGAGACTGCGCCCGATGATCTCTCGCAGAGCACGGTGACGATACCGATGTCGCGCGCCAGCCGAGTTCATCCGTTCTGCTGGGCAGCCCTCGCGCTGTGTGCCATCTTGTTAGGCTGCTTCGCTGCGTTGGGGCTGGTGATTCCTGCCATTGTCAGTGGTGTGGGCCTAATCATCGCCACGGTCATTTCGTGGATGCAGTTCTCTTCCACGGACCAAAGCGGCGAGCTGCTTCTGCAGGAAGCCGGCCTGAGCGGCAAAGCGCCCTATCGCCGCCACAATTGCACGCCCAGCGCCGGCAATATCGAAACGCTGACCGACATCGTCAGGCAGCTGGAGGATCTCGAAGGCCAGCGAGACTGGGACTTCGACTGGGAGCTCATCCACCGCGACCGAGGCCAGGCCCACGAGGCCATTTCTCGCGGCGATTTTCACGCCGCCATGGTGGCCTATTGCAGTGCGGTGCGCCGACTGATGAAGGCCCTGCGAGAGACTCGCAACTCGGGTCCGAGCGATTCGTCGCTCGATTTCGATCAGTAACCGAGGTCTGCTAGCAACCTCGGCGGGAAGTGTCGTTTCACGCTGTTGGCTTGCTTGCTAGAGTAGAGCTCGCCCGTCCCCGCTTGAGCCGCCTATGCGCATTCTGACCCGCTACATTGTGTTCGACCTGTTGAAGGTCTTCCTGCTTACGCTGTTGAGCATGACGGTGTTTGTCTTCTTGGGGCTGATTGGCAAAGCGGCGGTGGAAAACGGGCTCGGGTTGGTGCCCATCTTGCGGATGGTGCCCTACATGCTGCCGCAGGCGATGCAGTTTGCCGTGCCCGGCACGATGTTGCTGGCCACCACGAGCGTCTACGGCCGCATCGCTTCGTCCAACGAGATCGTTGCCGTCAAGTCGCTCGGCATCTCGCCCATGGTCATGGTTCTGCCGACGCTCATTCTGGCCACGCTGGTGAGTTTCAGCGCGGTGGTGCTCAACGACGTGGCCGTTTCCTGGGGCCGGGGCGGCGTGCAGCGCGTGATCCTCGAATCGCTGGAAGAAATCGTCTACGGCCGCCTGAAGACCACGCGTTCTTACAGCAACGATCAACTTCGAGTGAGCGTCCGACGCGTGCAGGGAAAACGGCTCATCCAACCCACTTTCTTGTTCCATGCCTCGGGGGATAAGTCGACCTGGACAGTTACCGCTGCCGAGGCCCAGATTCGCGCCGACGCGGCGGCCGAAAACGTTCAAATTACGCTGGTGAACGCCGAAGTCGACTTCGGCGGCAAGGCCAGCGCCTCGCACCCGGGCGAGTGGCAGTTGACGTTGTCGTTGGGCGATTTCAGCGGTCACAACGGCCGATCGCGTAGTCCTTCCAGCTATTCGCTTCGTGAGATCGGACCCTCAAAAACTCGCCAGCGTGAAACGATCGAACGCTTGAAGCAGGAGATGACCTCCGATGCCGCCTTCGCCCTGATGACGGGACGGTCGGTCGACCTGACACAAAGCGTTTGGAAAGAGCGAGAACGGAAGCTCTACGGCGCCCAGGAGACGCTCCATCGGCTCTACACGGAACCCCACCGTCGTTGGGCCAACGGGTTTAGCTGTCTGTGGTTTGTGATGATCGGGGCACCGATGGCGATTCGCCGCCGCCATGGCGAATTTTGGGGCAGCTTCTTCGCCTGTTTTCTGCCGATTCTGCTAGTGTACTATCCAATGCTTGTCGGCACGGTCGACTACGCGAAAGAAGGCATCCTCCCCCCGCAAGTCGTGTGGCTTGGCAACTTCATGCTAGCAGCTTGGGGAGTGTGGCTCATGCGGCGCGTCATCAAGTATTAGCGGCTCGCGAGCACCCAGGCGAGCCGTGTCGTCCCCGACCACGGCACCCCGTCCATCCCCATCAGCTAGCACGTAACTGTTCTTGTCCCGCTGCCGCCACGAGTGATACACTCCGCATCCCGTCGGGCCTCAGGAAGATGCCCGTTCTTGTAGTTCTGGAAGCAACCGCGTGCGACAAGGAGGTCGTCGGTGCTCTCCCACTGGCCCATCCGGACAAAGCTCAAGCTCGGCTTGGGGCTGCTGTTGGTGACTGTCCTTGCGCTGTTTGGCAGCGCGTATTACGGGCTGTACAACTATCGCAGTCTGGTGAAGGGCCTTAGCGCGCGTTCGGCCGAGTTGCCGTTGGCCAGCCAGATTCGTCAGCACGTCAGCGATGTGCGAGTGATTCTCAGTCAGGCGAACGAACGGCTTGAATTCCCCGCTGCCGTGGAAGCCTTCTCCAGCGCCACCAACAAACACGAGTCCGCGGTCGCCTACCCTTGGGATGCCCAATGGCTTCGCGAGCGCTATCGCGAAGAACTCTTTGCCCTCGTCGACGCAGTCGACCAATACAGCAGGCAACTTGACCATCACGGCGTCGAGAGCGACCCCCGGCTGGGAGACGATACGCACGAACGACAGACGCTCGGCCAGATTTTCGAAGTACTCGGGCGGATCGGCGCCCAAGGGCACCATGGCGAATTGGAAGAGAACTGGCTGCTCGACCCTTCCCAAATCGATATCCTCAAGGACGAGGTGGAGCAACTGGGGCATCTGGCCGCCGAGTTGCCGAGCCATCTGCACAACCGCCTGCAAGAGCTGGCCCTTGACGTCCGCGCGCAGTATCGCACCGCCATCATCACCGCATGGGTGAACGCCGGCGTGGCGCTGCTGCTGTTGATTTCCTCGATTCGGTTGTTCTACAGATGGTTCGCCAAGCCGTTGGAAACGCTCGTGGAAGGTTCCCGAGAGGTGGCCCGCGGCAATTTCGGCCATCGCATCGAGCTTGGCACCCAAGACGAACTGGGCGAACTGGCCGAGGCGATGAACGAGATGACGGCCCGTTTCCAAGAGGTTCGCGACGACCTCGATGGCCAGGTGCGACTGCGGACCAATCAGGTAGTCCGCAGCGAGCAGCTCGCCAGCGTCGGTTTCCTAGCCGCCGGCGTCTCGCACGAAATCAACAATCCGCTGGCGTCGATCGCCCTCTGCAGCGAGTCGCTCGAAAGCCGCCTTGCCGAACTCTTGGACCAAGCCGACGAGTCGCAAGCCGAGGACGTGAAAGTTGTACACGACTACCTGCAGATGATCCAACGCGAAGCGTTCCGCTGTAAACAGATCACCGAAAAGTTGCTCGACTTTGCTCGCATGGGCGATTCCGAACGGCACAGCACCGATCTACGAGAACTCGCGGCAGGGGTGATCGAAATGGTTCAGCATCTTGGCAAGTACCAGGACAAGAACCTGGAACTAACGCCCGGCAGTCCGGTGATCGTCGAGTTGAGCGCGCAGGAAATCAAGCAGGTTGTACTCAATCTGATCACCAACGGTTTGGAGAGCGTCGACTCTGGCGGCACGGTGCGGGTGGCGGTCGATCGCGACGGTGACAAGGTGCGGTTGGTGGTCGAAGACAATGGCACCGGCATGACCGACGAGGTTCTCAAGCATCTTTTCGAGCCCTTTTTCACCCGCCGCCGCAGTGGGCAGGGCACCGGCTTGGGCCTCTCGATCACTTATCGAATTGTGGAAGAGCACGAGGGCAGCATCGAGGCCACCAGCGAAGGCGTCGGACGCGGGTCGCGATTCGTCGTTACGCTGCCGGCCAACTATTCAGCGAAGGAGACAGATCATCGCTACCAAGCAGCCTAACGGTCAAGGATTGACCCTGTTGTTTGCCGACGACGAGCAATCGTTGCAAGAACTGATGAAGCTTGAACTGCCGCGGCTGGGCCATCGGGTCACGGTCTGTCCCGACGGACTCACCGCAGTCGCCGCACTAGAGCGGAACACCTACGATTGCATCATCGTCGACCTGGACATGCCCGGCAAAGACGGCATCGGCGTGATCGCCCATTGCAAGGAGCACTCGCCCGAGACCGAGGCGGTGGTGCTCACCGGTAAGAGTTCCATGGACACCGCCATTGCCGCGTTGCGCCATGGGGCGTTCGACTACCTCACCAAGCCCTGCAAGCTGATCGAGATCCAAGCCCTGCTGAAGCGAGTCGCCGAAAAGAGGCAGCTCACCCAGAAGTGCCGCGCGCTCTCCCATCAGGTGAAACGCTTGGAGGGTACGCCGCGCCTAATCGGCGACACACCTGCCATGCAGAAAGTGCGGCTCTTGATCGAAAAGGTCGCGCCTACTAACTCCGCCGTCCTGATTCTCGGTGAGACCGGCACCGGCAAGGAACTGGTCGCTCGCGGCCTGCACGACCACAGCACCCGGGCCGACAATCCGTTTGTTGCGATCAACTGCGGCGCATTGCCCGAGACGCTCATCGAAAGCGAACTGTTCGGCCACAGGAAGGGCGCCTTCACCGGCGCCGACGAACACCGGGTCGGCCTGTTTGAGGTAGCCCACGGTGGGACGATCTTCCTCGATGAAATCGGCGAACTGCCCAAAGCGATGCAAGCTAAACTGTTACGCGTGCTGGAAAGCGGCGAGATCCGCCGCGTCGGCGAGAACAAGTCCACAACCGTCGACGTCCGGCTAGTCTGCGCCACGCACCGTGATTTGCCCGAGATGGTTGCTGCCGAGGAATTCCGCGAAGATCTGATGTATCGCATCAACACGTTCGAGATCGACCTGCCGCCGCTACGTGAACGGATCGAAGATGTGCCCGGCTTGGCTCGCTACTTGCTCTCACGTCATCGACGAGACGGCAAAGCCGAGCTGGCGCCCGACGCGATCGAAGCCCTCCGCGGCCACGTCTGGCCGGGGAACGTCCGCGAGTTGGCCAATGTGATCGAGCACGCCACGATTCTTTGCGACAGCGGCCCGATCCGGTACGAGCACTTGCCGAAACATTTCAACAGCCGGCAACTGCAGGGCTCGGCCCGCAATCGCCACGGGGCGATCTCTCTACGAGAGATGGAGATGGAAGCGATCCACGAAGCGTTGGAGCGGACCGACGGCAACAAGCCCTTAGCTGCCGAGCAACTCGGGGTAAGCCTCAAGACGCTCTACAACAAGCTCAATCAGGCGAATAACCTGGAGCAGACGGCGTAGGAGTTTCTGAACGAGACGACACTCACAGTGTAAGCCGCGAGGCGTTAGCCGAGCGCTCGGCTGGCGCCTCGCGGCTTACGGCGATTTCGTCAAACCTTACGCACCACACCCGTGACCACGCCGAGCACTTTCACGTTGCGGCTGTAGATCGGTTTCATGTCTGAATTAGCCGGTTGCAGGCGTACTCGGTTGGCTTCGGGGTACCAGTACTTGAGCGTGGCTTCGCCGTCGTCGGTGAGCGCCACGACGATGTCGCCCCGATCGGCGGTGCGGGCCCTGCGGCAGATCACCAAGTCGCCGTCGGCGATGGCTGCCTCGATCATCGAATCGCCTTTCACCCGCAGGGCATACAGATTCTTCTGGCTGAACCAATCGGTGAACTCAAACCGATCGGCCTGTTCGATCGCCTCGGTGAGACTGCCGGCGGCGATTTGGCCGACCAATGGCATGCCGCGGTCTGCGCAGGCCGCCTCGGTTAGCTGGATCGCCCGAGACATGTTCGGCTCGCGTGTGATCAGCCCCTTTTTCTCCAGGGCTTTTAGGTGACACATCACGCCGTTGGGCGAGCTGATGTCAAAATTCTCGCCGATTTCGCGAACCGTCGGCCCGTAGCCGCGGTTCTCGATTTTATCGCGGATGAAATCGAGAACTTCCTTCTGCCGACGGGTGAGTTGATCGATGCTCATGGCTTCCTCGGTGGTAAGTGACCGGCTAGTCGTCCCCGCTGGAGGAACTACTGCCATGCTAATATACGGGCGTACACACCTCAAGTGCATTTGTACAGTATTCTCGATTCGGGCTCTTTTCGAGCGGATGGTTGAGCTGGGACAATAGATAAAGTGCGTCGAGCGGGAGCCTGCCCCACATAGGCCGACGCCGGGTCAGCAGTTATAGTGAGAGGCGTCCTAGCCGTGAGGCAGTAGCTCGCGGTAGTGATGGGTCCAACGGCAAGCAATTCCCCGCAAAAATCAGATGTCAGAGCTAGTTCGCCAGGAAATCATGACCGCGGCCGATCTGGTCGTTGTGAAGGTGGGCACCCGGGTGCTGACTCACGCGGACGGTACGCTCGACGACGATCGGGTGGCGAGCGTCTCCGGACAATTGGCCCGGCTGTGGCAGGCGGGGCGGCGTGTGGTGCTGGTCAGTAGCGGAGCGGTGGGGGCTGGCTTAGGTCGGCTGGAACTCAAGCGACGGCCCACTGGCGTGGCTCAGCTGCAGGCCGCCGCGGCGATTGGGCAGAGTTTGTTGATCGAATCGTACAACCGGGCCCTCGAGCCGCACCAGCTGCACGCCGCACAGATTCTCCTGTCCGCGGAAGACCTGCAGGACCGCACGCGTTATCTGAACGTCCGCAACACGTTGTTCGCTTTGTTTCAATGCGGCGCTGTGCCGATCATCAACGAAAACGATACCGTGAGCGTCGACGAGCTGCAACGCAGCTTCGGCGACAACGACCGACTGGCGGCCCTAGTGACTAATCTCATTCGTGCGCCGCTGTTGGTGCTGCTCTCCGACATCGACGGGCTCTACGAAGGCGCCCCGAGCGATCCGCAGTCGAAGGTCATTTCGGTTGTGACCGACGTCGAGGCCGCGATCCAGTGTACGATCAGCGACCGTGGTGACCAAGGCTCAGTCCAACTCAGCAGGGGCGGCATGGCGAGCAAGCTGCAGGCGGCGCGCATTGCCACCACTGCGGGAGAAAATGTCGTGATTGCCAACGGTCGTGACGACGACGTGCTGGAGAAGATTCTTACCGGCGACGACGTCGGCACGCTCATTTTGGCCGAGGGGCGGGCGATTGATTCACGACGGCGGTGGATCGGCTGGAGCGCCCACGCACACGGCAAGCTCATGCTCGATGGCGGCGCCCGCTCGGCAATCGAGTCGAACGGTCGCAGCTTGCTGGCCGTTGGCGTGACGGCCGTCGAAGGTCGTTTTGTCAAAGGCGACGTCGTGGCACTCTGCGACGATGCTGGCCGGGAATTCGCGCGGGGGCTGATCAACTACGGATCGGACGAGATGCAATCGATTGCCGGACAATCGACCGAACAGATCGCCCAGGTGCTGGGGCACTGTCCTTATCAGGAAGTTGTTCACAGGAACAACCTGATCGTGTTGTAGCGGTTTCGCCGGGCTCGGGGACGAGCCGGCTCGCTCCGACAGCGAGCCGTGTCGTCCCCGACCACGGCGTACGGTCGCCTCCCCGCACAATTCCTCGCAATCCCCGCCGCCCCCAATTACTCTGGAAGCTAGCGACCTCCTCTCCTTCGCTTCCGGAGTACCTAGTCATGCGTCAGTCGATCGCGAGTCTGTGCCTATTGTTGCTTCTCAGCAGTTCCGCCACCGTGCGTGCCGAAGAAGATGCTGAGGACCGGTCGGTTATTGCGCCCGAGTTGGTAGAAGCTCATTACGCATTGGTATCGGCTCGACGTCAGGCGCGCGACTACCAATTCGTCACCTTGCCCGCGGCCCGACGTGCGCTCGATCACCAGAAGCGACTCGCGCAGGCGGAGATTCAGATTCTCAGAGGTCGACTCCGCGCCTACCACCCGTTCCTGAGAGTGGGTGAGTACTCGCCGGTCCGCACCGCGGCCGAGAGCCATCGACTCTCGCTGTTGGCCGCCGAAGGCCGCCTGCGGCAGCTCCGTGACGATCAGATCGCTCTAATGCGCACCAGCCGACGTCAGTTGGGGCTCTACAACCTGGAGGTGCTCCACGCAGCCGCCCGGCTCACGCAACTCCGGCGCGAGTTGATGGTTGAGCAGCAATAAAAGTCGCATTATCTCAACTTAATTCTGTTATGCGCGGTCCCTCTCTACGGGAGCGGATCACTCATAAGTACGAAGGTAAGCAGTCTCTTCTCGGCAGGCTGCTGGCTAGAGACGAAGCCTGGGTTTCTGCTAGAATCAAACCGATTCAGTCTTCGCCACGCGGAGCTGCACATGAGTTTCGTTAAACCCAAAACGTAAGGCACCAATCGAGGCAAGCTATGGCCCAGCCAAAAAACGTTCTTGGCAGCGAACTACAACCTTGCTCTGTCGATCCGATGACCGGTTTTTATCGCGACGGCTGTTGCCGCATGGGTCGCGACGACATGGGCCTGCACGTGGTTTGCATCCAAGCCACTGCCGAGTTTTTGAAGTTCTCGCAGGAAGTGGGCAACGATCTGACCACGCCGATTCCCGAGTACTCGTTCGCTGGTCTCCAGGCGGGCGACCGCTGGTGCTTGTGTGCTCAGCGCTGGAAACAGGCGCTGGAGATGGGCGTGGCCCCGCCCATCGTGCTGGAGGCAACGCATATCCTGGCCTTGGAGTTTGTTGATCTGGAAGACCTGCAAGCGCACGCTGTCGAGGTCTCTTCGTGATTTTTCTTCAATAGGAGTCGTGTCATGGTAGAACTCACAAGTCTCTGGTTGCCGATTGTTCTTTCCGGAGTGGCTTTGTTCTTTGCCAGTTTCCTGGCGTGGATGGTGCTGCCGCATCACAAACAAGACTGGATCGGGTTGCCCGACGAGGCCGGCTTCGGCAAGGCCTTGGGCGATTTGAACGTGCCGACGGGCAACTACATGTTTCCCCACTGTGCAACTGCTGAAGGGATGAAGAGCCCTGAGTTTATCGAACGCCAGAAGCAGGGCCCGATCGGCTTGTTGCAAGTTTGGCCCGGTCCGTGCAACATGGGCAAGAACATGATCTGTACGTTTCTGATGTTCTTGGCAGTCAGTTTTTGCCTTGCGTATCTGGCAACGCTGGCGTTAGAAGTGGGCGACGAGTTCATGACGGTATTTCGATTCGTTGGCACTGCGGGGATTCTCACCTATGCCGCGGGCACGCTGCTCAACGGCATCTGGTTTTCCCGCAAGCTAGTTGGCGATATCCTCGACGGCGTCGCGTACGGCCTGATCACGGGCGTCATCTTCGCCGCCACTTGGCCCGCGGGGCCTGCACTATGAGGCTAATCAGTACCCTCCTACTAACGCTCCTTCCGCTTGTCGGTTTCGCCGCCGAGCCTCGCGTGCTCGTCGACGATTGCCACCTGGAACAGATTGCCCATGAGCCAGACATCGTCACGCCAATCGGTATCGCGTTCGACCGCCAAGACCGACTAGTAGTCGTCGAGTCGCACACCCACAAACGAACCGAAGATTACGCTGGTCCCAAAAGCGATCGGCTCCGCATGTTCTCTGACTCCGATGGCGACGGTCGTCCCGACCGTTGGAGCACCTTTGCCGAGGGATTTCGCCACGCGATGAACGTGGCCGTGCGTCCGGACGGCGGCGTCTATTTGATTACGCGCGGCGAAGTGCATTTGCTCCGTGACTCGGACAACGATGGAGTTGCCGAAGAGGACGAAATGCTGGTTCGCTTGGAGACGGAGGACGATTACCCGCATAGCGGGCTGAGTGGCTTTGCCTGGGACGGGGACCGATTCTTTCTCGCACTCGGTCAGAACCATGCTTTTTCGTACCATCTGGTCGGTAGTGATGGTCGGGAGATCGTCGACTCCGGTGGGGCTGGCATGGTCTTTACCTGTAGCGCTGACGGCTCGGATCCAAGGCGCTACGCCAGTGGTTTTTGGAATCCCTTCAGCCTGTGTCTTGCCGGCGAGCGGCTGTTCTGTGTGGACAACGACCCCGACGCCAGTCCGCCGTGTCGCTTGATCGACGTCGTGGAAGAGGGCGACTACGGATATCGTTACGAATACTGCCGCCCCGGCGTGCATCCGCTGCAAGCCTGGGACGGCGAGCTGCCCGGGACTTTGCCGATGGTTTGCGGCACGGGTGAAGCACCGACCGCGGTGGTGTTTCATCGGGGCTATCTGTGGGTTACCAGCTGGGGCGACCACCGCATCGAGCGCTATCAGCTTTCGCCCACGGAAGACGGCTCGTATACGGCCGAATTGACGGTTGTTGTGCAAGGCGACGAAGATTTTCGACCGACGGGAATGGCCGTCGCGGCGGACGGCTCGCTCTGGTTCGCCGATTGGGTCAGCCGTAGCTACCCCGTCCACGGCCTGGGACGCATCTGGCGGCTGCATTTGCCCGAGGACATGCAGGTCCGCTTGCCTCCTACCCGGCAAGCTGCTGAGGTCGACGATTCGCGTCTGTCCCAGTTGAAAAAGGCGAGGTGGCAACGGTTGGTCTCAGGAGAGCAGCTGGTCGACTTGTTGCGCGATG
>CAXMSB010000263.1:0-3242 GCA_964195615.1 uncultured Granulosicoccus sp.
GCTCCTTTCTTTGCTCAGAAACGGTATGTACCGTTTTTGAGCCTTAGGAAACGCCGCGCTGCCGACCATCGACAGGTAACAGAAACTCTTGTTTCGGCAAGGTTTACATTCAGTGGGCGATACTGGACTCGAACCAGTGACCCCTAGCTTGTCGAGCTAGTGCTCTAACCAACTGAGCTAATCGCCCTGGCCATGGCTCCCGGCGAATTGTTGGGACCATGCATAAGACCCGCGAGTCTAGCATTCAGATCAGCCTCGTGGTAGGCCTGGAGAGGGGCGGGGCAGGAGAACTGCGGAGTCGAGAGTCCGGGGGACCTGGGTTCAGAGCCGGATCGCAGCGTTTTCGACCTCTGGCTCTAGACCCTCGACCCTGGACCCTCGACTCCCCGGCTGTCTGCTATCACCACGGCCGGGGGGGCGGATTTCCTCAAAAAGCCTCCCAATCGTGGTTGCCAGCCTGTGGGTATTTCGCTCTATTCGACCGCTGGGGAGAACAACTGCTTCAGCCCGACCGGGAGTAATTGGTGGATCGGACCGGCGCTTGAGCATGGATGAATCGAGACCAGGTAGGCTTGTTCGATGAGGCAAGACAGGCGAGACATTTTCACGTTAGGTGAACTGGCGGCGTTTGCCGTGGCATGGATGCTAGCCATCGTTGCCGCGCTGAACGACTATCAAGGCCGCAACAACGACGCCGCTCGAGACAACGTCGCGGCCGGCAGCAGTTTCTCGGAATCGCTCAGCACCTTTGAGTAGTGCGGTCAGCTACTTGATGGATTCTCTTCCTGAGCAACCTCGGCCAATTCGGCCGCGATCTCGTCGCGCTGGTCGCTTCTCTGACGTTTGCGCAGATAGAGCTTGATCGGCACTTCCTCGAAATGAAGCTGATCGCGAACCGCGCCCAGCAGATAGCGCTGATACGGCAAAGAAATCGCCTTGGGATCGTTGCAGAAGAGCACCAGCGTCGGCGGCTGGATGCCGACCTGGGTGGCGTAGTAGACCTTCGGGCGTCGGTTCTGGTGCATGGGCGGCGGCGAACGGTGAATCGCGTCGCGCAGCAGCCGATTGAACTGGCCCGTGGTGATCCGCTGCCGCGATTGTTTGAACAGCATCTGTCCGTGGTTCAACAACGCCTTGACGTTCTTGCCCGATTCGCCGGTGATAAATGCGATCGGAGCGTAGCGCATCGTGCGGAACGTGTCGTGCAGATAGCGGACCCACTTTTCGGTGGGCATCGACTTGTTGAGCAGGTCCCATTTATTCACAACCAGCACACAGGGCTTGTATTGCTGGCTGATGTAGTCGCATAGTTGTTTGTCGACCTTGCTGAGCCGCTGCGTCGCGTCGAGAAACAGAAACACGACGTCGGCCCGGCGGATACTGCGCTGGGCACGATGGGTGCCGTAGAAATCGATCGGCGCGTTGCGGCTACGGGGACGGCGGATGCCGGGCGTGTCGATCGCGACGAACGCCTTGTCGTCGAGTTCGAACCGCACGTCGACGCTGTCGCGCGTCGTGCCTGGCACTTCGCTGACAATCATCCGCTGGGCCTGGGCCAGTGTGTTGACGAACGTGCTCTTGCCCACGTTGCGTCGGCCAACGATCGCCACCTTCATCTCCGGTGCGGCGTCGGCCTCGGCTTCCTCCTGTTCGGTGGACTGCTCGGCAGGCAATCGCTCGAGTACGAGGTTCAAGAGCAGCCCCCGATTGCGATTCTGCTGGGTGCTGACGGGAATGATCTTCCCCCGGCCAAGTCGGTAGAAGTCGGCAGCCTCGTCATCGAATTTCGGGGCATCCGACTTGTTGGCGACGCAGATCACCGGCACGTCGACGTGCCGTAGCCGGCGGGCCACCTCTTCGTCCAGCGGCACGAGCCCGGCCCGGGTGTCGACGACGAACAGGATCACTGAGGCGGAGTCGATCGCCATCTGGATCTGGTCTTCGATGTGCTGAGTCAGATTGTCTTCGTCTTGAATGCCGATGCCGCCCGTGTCGACCAGCTCGAAATACCTCTCTTCGTGAGACATCAGATAGTCGACCCGATCGCGGGTCACGCCGGGCCGATCCTCGACGATCGCCAGGCGCAAACCGGCCAGCCAATTCAGCAGACTACTTTTGCCCACATTGGGGCGGCCAACAATTACAACTCGGGGCACAGCCATCGAACACTCTCAGAGAACCCAGCGGTCTATTCGTGAACATATTATGATAATCGAGCGACGACCGCGTTGGTAGCGGCGATCTGCCCCGCCCCCGTTCCTTCGGCCCCGTTCCTCGGCCCCCTTCCTTCAACCGTCGCAAACCGTAAACTGAGGTCTCTTAGACGTTGCCTCGGGGCGAAATGTTCGCGCCAGCAACCCACTGGCGCGTCCCTTCGCCCCGCACCCCCCAAGGTCCAGGCATGTCCGACCGGCAAGAAACCGATCTGCACAGGCTGGCGCTGCAGTCGCTGGAGAGCCTCTCCGGCGCGGGAATCGGGCAGATTCCCAAGCCAACCCGCCAATCCCCCCCAGAACCGAAGGTCCCCAGCAACATGGATGATCCCACCGACTCGCCCATTTCCACCGCCCCGACGCTCGACGTGTTGCGAGACGAAGTGGCCCAGTGCTCGCTCTGCGACGAGCTGGCCGCGACTCGAACGCAGACCGTTTTCGGCGTCGGCGACCCGAAGGCACGGCTGTGCCTGCTGGGGGAAGCGCCCGGGGCGGAAGAGGATCGATTGGGCGAGCCGTTTGTCGGACGCTCCGGCAAATTGCTCGACAAGATTTTCGAAGCTTGCGGACTGAGCCGCGACACGGTTTACATCCTCAACGTGCTCAAGTGCCGACCGCCGGAGAATCGCAATCCCACCACCGAGGAATCAGCCCATTGCCGACGTCATCTCGACCGTCAGTTGGAGCTGATCGATCCCGAGTTCATCTGCTGCCTGGGCGCCGTGGCGGCGCAGAACCTGTTGGCGACGACCGAGGCGATCGGCAAGCTGCGGGGCAAGGTCCACGAGTACCGCGGCATCAACGTCGTCTGCACCTACCACCCGGCCTACCTGCTGCGCAACCCGTCGGCCAAGAAGCACACCTGGGACGACATGAAGCTGCTGATGCGCGAGCTCGGCACGCCGGTGGATTAGCCGGACGTTCCTTACGCCCCCCAGCCGTAATGCCACGCAATACAAGGCGCTGCGGGGAAAGGTTTCACGCAGAGATTGTCCGTTGAAAGTCAAGCGGAGTTTAGTGTGGGATCAA
>CAXMSB010000264.1:0-5603 GCA_964195615.1 uncultured Granulosicoccus sp.
ACCACCCCACTCCGTTGACAATCAAGCAGGCAACGCCACAATAAAAGCAGGCCGCCGGAGTGCACCAACACTCCGACGAAGGGTCGAGGTGTGCCGGTTGATGACTGGCTACTGCAGGAACTCGACGTGCTGCCGAGCAAGGTCCGCAAGCGGATCGCTCGTGTCGGGCTCATCTGATCGGGTTAACTTTCGGGTTAACTTTAGGGCGATTTAGGGGTTCCTAGTGTTAACCCTTTGGCTGTAAAATCAGCGGAGACACTACATTGGCAGTGCAAAGGCGATTCGCCAGATTCTCCTGGCAGCCAAAAGGTCACCGGTTCGAGCCCGGTATCCTCCACTTGCGGTGAGATTTGAGTAGCTCACAAGAGAACGTGGGGCCTCGCGCCCCAAACCTTCCAAGCTGGCCTGGCTGGCTTCCGCTCTTTTTGGTCCAGCCCACCTGTCGATTCTCTGAGTTGGCGGCGGTCGGTTTCGACGCCCAGTTCATTCTGGGCCGTAACGCCGACCGACGGGCAAGGCGTGGGTTGGTGTGATGAAATTACCTTACAGTATCCCTCGCGAGAAATTCACCATTCGAAGGGTGATTCGCATCTACTGCCGGGCCCATCACGGCAAGTCGCAAACGACCTGCGGGGAATGCGCCGAGCTGCTCGACTACGCATTGGCCCGCATCGACTGCTGCCCGTTCGAAGCGTACAAGGTCCCCTGTGCCGACTGCACGGTTCACTGTTACAAACCGGCCATGCGTGATCAAATTCGAGAAGTGATGCGTTTCGCCGGTCCGCGTATGATGCTGAGGCATCCGCTGCTTGCGGTTCTGCACATGCTTCACAGTCGCCTGAGCGAGCAGCTCTGAGCCATCCCCGGATTCTCCCTCAATGCCGCTCCGCGAGCACCGAGCCGGGCAAGGATTTGCCCCTGCGTGGCTTGCCGGTTATCCTCAAGGAACCTTTTCTCGGCTTTCTTGAGAAAAAGCGCGTGACGAACTCCCGTGGAAGCGGCCCCAAGGGGAGAGGTGGTCTGAAAAAGTAAGCCCGAGCGCTCGGCTGGCGCCTCGCGGCTTACAGGCTTTGGCTCAATTAGGACGGTTCCAGGTGATTCTATGACGAGCAGCTCCACGACGAATGCGGAACTCCTGTTGTCGCAAGCTCTTGCGGGTTCGCAGGAGTGTTTTGGCCGTTTGCTGCACGTTTATCGCAACTACTTGAGGCTGTTGGTGACGAGCCAGCTAGAGCGGAAACTCCAGACGCGGGTCAGTCCGTCGGACGTGGTGCAGGAGACGTTCCTGGATGCGAATCGCGATTTCGCGAATTTCCGCGGTTCCTCCAGTCGAGAGTTCTGCGCCTGGCTCCGACAGATTCTGGTCAACAACTTGCATCGGGTGGTCGAGCAACACGTGTTGGCTAAGAAGCGGGACGTGCGGCGTGAGGTTTCTCTCGAAGCGTTGGCCAGTTCGCTGGAGCAATCGACGGCGCGCCTGGAGAGTATTTTGCCCGATCCCGGCACGTCGCCCAGCGGCAACGTCCAGCAGTTCGAGATGGAGGTGGTGCTGGCCGACAGGCTCGCCGAGCTGCCGGCCGATTACCGGGAAGTGATCGTGCTGCGGCACATCGAGGCGCTGCCGTTCGAGCAAGTGGCCGAGCGGATGGAGCGTTCGGTGGGGGCGGCGCGGATGTTGTGGCTGCGGGCGATTCAAACCTTGCGTGAAAAGATGCAGTCTTGAGGTTAGCGGATGATCGACAATACCACGCGCATCAAGAACCCGACCGCCGGCGAGGCTTCGTCGCGGGACGAGCTACTGGCCCAAGTTCTCGACAGGTATCTGGCGGCGTTGGAAAGCGGCGCGCCGCTCGACTTGGAACGTCTCGTGGCCGACTACCCCGACCTGGCCGTGGACATTCGCACTTTTGCCGAGAGTCTTGACGCGTTGCACCACGCCACGGCGAATTTTCGCACCGACCAGCCCGGCGAGAATGACGAGCAGTCGACTGCGGCCAAGCGGTTGGGCGATTTCGAGATCGGCCCCGAGATTGGCCGCGGCGGCATGGGCGTCGTTTACGAAGCGCGGCAGATCTCGCTCGATCGCAAGGTCGCGCTGAAGGTGTTGCCGTTTGCCGCGGTGTGGGATCAGAAGCAGATTGCCCGCTTCCGCAACGAAGCCCAAGCCGCTGCCCAATTGCAGCATCCAAACATCGTGCCGGTGTTCGCGGTGGGTCAAGACCGGGGCGTGCATTTTTATGCCATGCAGTTCATCGCCGGCCAGTCGCTCGACGAGGCGGTGCGCGAACTGCGGCAGGAAGCCGAACACGCGGCAAGCGGCGAGACAATGCTGGCCGCCACCACCGACTATGCCCCGCAGCCTACGAGTACCTTCTCGCAGCAGTACTCGGCGGGCCGCACCGCGTATTGCCGGGCGGTGGCCAAGCTGGGGGTCCAAGCGGCCCAGGCCTTGCACCATGCCCATGAGTACGGCGTCGTACACCGCGACGTCAAGCCGTCGAACCTGATGGTCGACCATCACGGTAAACTGTGGATCACCGATTTTGGTTTGGCCCGAGTACAGAACAGCCCGGGCATCACCGTCTCTGGCGACGTGGTCGGTACACTCCGCTACATGAGCCCCGAACAGGCGGCCGGCAATCACGCGCTGGTCGACCTGCGCACCGACGTTTACGGCTTGGGCGCCACGCTGTACGAGCTATTGACGCTGCGGCCGGCCTTCCCCGGCGAGGATCGACATCAAGTGCTGCGGGCGATCGAAGCCCAGCAGCCAACGGCCCCGCGTTCTCTCAATGCCGACATACCCGTCGACTTGGAGACAATCGTCCTACAGGCGATGGCCAAATCGCGCGACGGACGTTACGCCACGGCCGAGGCATTGGCCGAGGACTTGAACCGATTCCTCGAAGGCAAACCGACGCTGGCGCGGCGGCCGACGCTCGCGGACCGCACGGCCAAGTGGTTCCGTCGGCATCGCGTGGCGGCTGCGGCGGCGGCGCTGGTGCTCGTGTTGCTCACGACCGTTTCTTCGGTGGCCGCAATTCTGCTGGCCCGGGAAAAGGCCGAGAAGGAGGCCGCCCTGGTCCAGTCGCAACAACATTATCAGCAGGCCCGTCAAGTCGTCGACCGATTTGGCATCCAGCTAGCCGACCAGTTGCAAGACACGCCCGGCACCGAGCGGCTGCGGCAGCAATTGTTGATGGAAACATTGAACTACTACCACGGCTTTCTCGACCAGATCGGCGCGGACGCCGGCTTCCGCGACCAGTTGGCGATGACCCACTTGAAAGCGGGCGTCGTGACCGCCAAGCTGGGCGCCACGGGCAAAGCGATCGACGAGTACCGCACGGCACAGAGGATTCTTCAGCAATTGATCGTCGACAGTCCGCAGGATCACCAGCTAAAGTCTCATTTGGCGCTGTCGCGAAACAATCTGGCGTTGTTGCTTGTTGCTCAGGGGCATTCGGCAGAAGCGTTAGCGGAATACGAACAGGCGATCGCCGCGCAGCAGCATCTGGTGGCGACGCATCCTGACGAGGAAAACTACGCCGGCCATTTGGCGGAGAGCCACGTCAATCGGGGCACGCTCCTGGGGCAAATCGGACAAACCGACGCCGCGGTTCAGTCGTTGACGCACGCCATCACGATTTTGCACGAGACGAGTTCCGCCGCCCCGGACGATCCCCGCCAAGCCCGCAATCTGGCCATTGCTTACAACAACCTCAGCTTCGTCCAACGCCAGTTGGATGCCGAGTTGGCGGAAAAGTCGGCTCTGCGGGCGGTCGCGATTCTCCAGCGTTTTACGGAAGCCCCGGATGCCTCGGACGAGTGCCGGGCCGATCTGGCGCTCTGCTACTCGAACCTGGCAGCCATCCAGAGCGAGGAGGGTCGCACGGACGAGGCGATCGACTCGTATCAAGAGGCCGTGTCGTTGCGTGAGTCGCTGGTGCGCAAGTCGCCCAGCATCGTTCGGCATCGGAGCGAACTGGCGGCCAGTCTGAATAATCTGGCGCTACTGGAAATCCGCCGGGGTGACGTCCCTGCCGCCGCCGGGGCGTTTGGCCATGCCAATCGGTTGTTCGCGGCCTTGCTGGCCGACTACCCCGACCAGATGGCCTACGCCAGCGGTTGGGCCGCGCTGCTGAACAACCAAGCCCTGGCCCTGGCCAAGATCGGGCGTTACGACGACGCGATCGAGGCCTACCGCCAAGCCGTCGACATACAGCAGCAGGTGGTCGACCAGCTTGGCCATTCGCCGGCGCTGCGACTGACGCTGAGCCGAATGATTTACAACTATAGCCGGGCCTTGCAGGCGGTGGGCCGATTCGACGAAGCTGTCGAGCTGGCGCTGACCCGTCGCCAGTTGTGGCAGGGCAACGGCGAGCGGCTGTTTGGCGTGGCGGTCGAGTTAGCCCAGATTCTGCGGAGCAGCGGAGAACCGAAAGAACCGTCGCTCCGCGCCGCGGCGGTGGCGACGTTGCGCGAGTCACTGGAAGAGGGCTACCAACCGCAGAGCGATCTGACCGCCGACCCACGCTTTGAGCACCTACGCAACGAACCTGGATTTATCGAGGCGAATGATAGCCACAAGAAACACGAAAAGGCACAAAGAAATTCGGCGGAGAGTCAGCTTGATCCCTAGATTTACGTCTATTTCGCGTCCATCCGCGTGATTCGCGGGTAGACTCCTTTGGAGTTTGAGCCCGAAACAAGATCAGGGTATATTCAGTAACGAGCACCGCCAGACGAAACTGCAGAGTTCAGTCATGAAAAAGCAGCTCCGAGGAAATTCTGTTCAACGCCGAATCGACGGTCGCCATCGGCGGTTGACGTTCGAGCGTTGCGAAGAACGGCTGACGCTGTCGGGCGCATCGGTTGCGCCGGTCGATGCCGCTTCGGATGGCGGGTTCATCTCGCTTGACGCGGGTGACTTTCTTTCGACTGCTTCCAACGATTTTGCCGGAGACTCTACCGGGATTCTTTCTCGTTTCAACAGTGGCACCACTTTCGATTCTGCAGAGGGACAATCACTGAGCCTCGACTCTTGGATCAGAAATTCCGAAGGAACTGCCGCTGATCCTGGCGTCATCACGGCTTGGCAGTTGGTCTCGGTGGGCGAAGTCACTCCCTTTGCGAATCAGCCGATCGTCTTTGTGGGCCAGACCATCGATATGACCGGAACGAATTCGGTTGATATTTTATCTGTTCGCTCATCATTGTTGTCTCTCGTCGCCAGATTTAACGACATTGCCGGCGAGCCTTCTGCAGAGGTCAGCGTCGAAACGCCGACGACCGACGTCGTCGTCAATGGCGAGAGCCAGTCTGCCGTGGTCGAAACCGTTAGCGTCCAGCCCCAGGTCGAGCCCAGTGGTGCGCCTGCGCTTCAGACGATCCCACAGATAGTTTTGGCCCAGCCGATTGCCGAACGGCCAGGAAGTGTGGCGACGCAGTTCCAAGATCTTCTGCAACCTTCGGCTGCGACATCGAACGAAACGACGCTGGCTGCGACGACATTAGCGGGGGAGACATTCAGCAGAAACTCACGCACCGACTGGTCGACGGATGTTGGTCTCTCGGTGAATGTCAACGACGAGTCGTCGCCG
>CAXMSB010000265.1:0-25506 GCA_964195615.1 uncultured Granulosicoccus sp.
CATCGAGTCATTATGAATTCCCGGACACCCTCAGATAGATCTATTGTCTACCAGTCTGTACTGAGGGCCGTTGCGGTTCCTTTGATTCGTAACGGCAAATCTTCAGCGGATGTTTCCAACGCCGTCCGGTTCTTCGCCGACGATTGTTTCGCGTATTCTTCCTCCACGGAATGAACCACTGTGCTCCGTGGACTTAAGAACGCCGAAGCAAGCCGGCCCCAGCCTAGAGCATCCTGCTCAAGTGCGGCAGACATCGTGTCTGCCTGATGCAGAGTTTAATGCAGAGTTACGCTGAAAGCCCATTACAAGCGTAGTGTCTACGTAGAAAATATGGAAACACTCAGACGCAACAAGATCCTTACACCATAAAGACTTAGATATCATTCATCCGTCGCGTCCCGAACGCAGCGCTCTACCAAGCTGAGCTACAGCCCGACGAAATGGCTGCCGGCAAGCCGGAGCCAACCGAAAAGTCTAACAGAGCAGAGGTGCGCCGGCAAGGCAGCGGCACTGGCGGGGCAAGCTGGTGGTCGACGACCGGGGCGGGCGGCGTCCCGAGGCCCGGGGTTTGAGATTCGCTCCGTTTTCAAGCGAGCCGGAGTCCGTTAGGATTGAGTGCAGAAAACGCTACGATCTTGGACACCACCATCGCGCGGCGACGTGTACGCTTATCTCACCATTCTCACTGGCAATCGCTCAGGCACGAATTTTCCGCTAGACCCCAGCCGCGACACGCTGCTTGGTCGAGGGAGCGATTGTCATATTTCGGTTCCCGACCCGATGTGTTCGCGGGTCCATGCGATTGTTCGTTGCGAAGACGAGAGCTGGGTGATTCGCGACCAGGAGAGTCGCAACGGCATGCAGGTCAACGGCCAGAAGGTCGGCGAGGCGACGCTCGACGACGGGCACGTGGTACGGATTGGCTCCAACGAGTTTGAGATTCATCTCTCCGACGAGCCGCCGACGGCCGATACCGACGACGGTGTGTCGCTTACGCAAACGATCGTCCAGGACATGCCGATTGCCGTGCAGCAGAGCAATCAGGAAGTCCTCGCCGCATTGCCGAATCCCGAGCAGGTGCAGGAACTGTTATTGCTCTATCAGCTGAGCATTCATCTACTTGGATGCGAGGATCCCGAAGAGGTGATGCGCATCGCGTTGGGTTTGCTGAAGGAACGGACCAAGGCGGCCGTGGTTGGATTTCTGTGGGCCGACGAAGAAGCGCAGCTGCGACCGAAGCTGGTGATTCCTCAAGAGGCGGTCGATCGCGTGAAGCTGAGCAAGTCGCTCACCGAGTTGGTGTTGAGCCAGGGCCATGCGGTGTGGGTTGCCAATCAGACCGCGGCGGTCAAGCCGACCGATTCGGTGACGTTTGCCGATGCAGTGTGCGCTCCACTGGTGAGAAAGGAGGCTGACGGCGAGCGCCGCACGCTGGGCGCGATTCACGTCTACCTGGAAGACGGTCGATTTCGTCAGTCGGATTTTGACTTTATCATTGGCGTGGCAAATCTGGCGGTGATCTCCTTGGTGCGGGCACGTTCCGAAGTGAGTCTGCGGAGCCACTTCGATCGGCTGGTTCAGGCCTCGCCGGGCTACGACGAGCTGATCGGCGACAGCAAAGGGATGCGGGAACTCAAGAGCAAGATCGCTCGGGTGAGCACGGCGCCGGGATGCGTGCTCGTGCGGGGGGAAAGTGGCACGGGCAAAGAACTGGTCGCCCGGGCCATCCATCAGGGCAGTTCACGGGCGGATAGTCCGATGATCTCGGTCAATTGCGCTGCGATTCCCAAGGACCTGATGGAGAGCCAGCTCTTTGGTCACAAGGCGGGATCGTTCACCGGGGCGGATCGCGACCACAGCGGTTTTTTTCAACAGGCCGACTTGGGCACGCTGTTCTTGGACGAGATCGGCGAGCTCACGCTGGAGGGGCAAGCAAAGCTGCTGCGGATTTTGGAGGGGCATCCGTTCCTGCCCGTCGGCGCTACCGAAGAAGTGCAAGTCGAAGTGCGAGTGATCGCCGCGACAAACCAGGATCTGCAGGTCTACGTTCAGAAGAAGAAATTTCGTGAGGATCTGTACTATCGGCTCAGCGTGTTCGACTTGCATCTGCCGCCGCTCAGAGATCGGGGCGACGACGTCGAACTGCTGATCGGCTTCTTCCTGGACCATTACCGGAAGGAGCGGGGACGGTTGCCGTTGAAATTGGGCGACGCGGCCCGGTCGCAGTTGCTAGAATACCGTTGGCCCGGCAACGTCCGCCAGCTCCGCAATGTGATCGACAGTGCGGTCGTCCTGGCCGAAGAGGATGAGATTCGCCCGTGCGATTTGGGGCTCCGCGACAGCGGCGGCGATCAACTCGACTCTTTGAAAATCGAGCAATGGGAGCGCAAGCTCATTGCCGAAGCTCTGAAACGCGTGGGTGGCAACGTCCCCGAAGCGGCCAAGCTGTTGGGCATCGGTCGGGCAACCTTGTATCGAAAGATCGAGATTTACAATATCGAGCGCTGATTCCTTTTGATCCTGGCACCGCCAGTGAGCCTAGATCCTGATCTTGTTTCCCCATTCAACTTTCTATCTGTGGAGGACGACCGTGGAACACGACTACTTGGATTCGGAAATGGCCCCTATCGCAGTGGCTGCGGATACTACGACGCCGCGCGTATTTGGGATATTGAACATTCTCTTCTCGCTACTGGGAGCGTGTGTCGCTGCCTACGCGTTAGCGATGGCAGTATTCATGCCGGTCATGGCCAAGTCGATGGAGGAAGTTAGAATATCGGTTCAGGAATCAACCGCTACGGAGACCAAGACTCTTGAAGAGAAGGAAACGGCTGCGACCACGGAAGAGGAGAAGGCAGATATTCGCTCCGAGATTGAGGAATTGCAGTCAGAGTCGAACGACGAGATCGCGAATCCCTTCGCGGCCATGACTGATCCCAAAGTGAGCTTCTACGGGATGGTCGATGGCTCTACAGGCCTTTTCTTCAACCTGCTGATGTTTATCTCAGGCATCGGGCTGTTAGTTCGCAAAGAATGGGCGAGGAAGCTGGCGATCTGGACTGCAGGCCTGAAAATAATTCGATTGATTGGTCTCGAGACCGTGAATATGTTGTTCATTATTCCGATCAAGACGAAGCACACGCAAGCAATGTATGAGCAAATGGATTTGGGCGGCCAGGGGGTAGCCACGACCGAAATGGCTGGGATGCAAGGTGTGATGTTTACGGCATGGGCAGTGGTGGTGTTGGTCGTCGGATGCATCTACCCAGCATTGACATGGTGGTTTCTCAGCCGACCGGGTGTAAAGGTTGCTTGCCAGCCAGACGTCGAGATAACACCGATTGGGTAGCGGAGATTCGCCATGCTCGCGTTGACGCCGCTGGCTGGGCCTGAATGTCGGTGGGCCGTGGCTAGGCTTTGGGTGTTTGTGCTGCGCTGGGTCTCCGCACTGGTGATTCTTGGCGTGGTGTTGGTGGCCAGTTGGTATTGCTGGTTTATGCATCAGCTTGACCCAACCTTTCTGCCCGGTTCGGTGCTCTGTGTCTCGCTGACGATTGTGGTTGGCTTGACTTTGACGTTAGTGCTCTTGTTAGCTCCCGCCGTGTTGGCCGGCGCCTTTGCGGGCGATCCTGCGCGGGGCTCGCTCGGCCTGCTGCTCAGTACGCAGGTTTCCGCTGGCGAAATTGTTTTGTCTCGCTTCGTGAGCCGTCTTTGCCAAGTTGGCGTGGTAGCAGCTTCGGGCCTGCCTGGCGTATGTTTGTTAGCGGCATACAGCGGAATTGACGTGAAATCTCTGGCCGTGCTGTTGCTGCTGACGACCGCGGTGGCCAGTGGAAGTGCGGGCCTTGCTCTGAGTATCTCGGTCTTGTTTAACCGCGCCCGCGACGCGCTGATCGGCGCCTACGCGGTCGGCCTGTTGCTGTTGTTGCTGCCCGTGTTGGGGTGGCAGTGGATACCCTCGGCGATGGCGCCCTGGTGTGAGGCGTTGAATCCATTTTGGTGCCTTGCCCCGTTGATAGAAAATAGCCAACTCGGACCTGCTTGGCGGTCGATTGTGGTTTGGTCCGCGATGGCCCCGGTCGGAATTCTCATTGCAAGTTGCTTGCTCCGGCCCGCCTACTTGCGGCGGATGGGCGGAAAAGTCGGTGTCGCCCCGCGCCGAGGGCACGTACCGCCATTGGGCGATTGTCCCATCCGCTGGAAGGAACTTTACATCGAGACTGACAAAGACTTCGGCCGTCTCGCCCGAATCATAGGTCAGCTCGTATTGCTGCTCATGCTGGGAGGCAGCGCGCTCTTGCTGACGCTGTTCATCTGGTCTTTCTGGTCCAGGCAGACTCCCGAAATCGTGGAGTACCTGCTCAGGACAGCTGCCGAGTGGATAGCGACGATCTCCATTCCGATGGGTTGGCTGGTTCAGTGGGCCGTGGGAATCCGCGCCGCTGCCGGCATCGCTGCCGAGAAAGAACAGGGCACCTGGGACGCACTGATGATGACGCCACTTGCCGGTAGTCAGATCGTCAGGGCGAAGATGGTCGAGAGCTTCTACTCGCTGCGCTGGTTTCTCGCTGGCACACTGATCGTGTGGTTACTTGGTGCTATGTTAGAGGAGATTGACTTCCATGATTTTGTGTCGCTGGCAACGCTAACCGTGGCCTATGTAGGTTTCATGTCGGCTGCCGGTGTTTGGAGCTCTCTTTTCGCGTCGACAACAGGTCGGGCCATCACACTTGCCTTGGCCCTCTGGCTGATCGGGAAGATTCTGTTCATCGTAGCTTCGTTCTTGCTTGTTCTAGTAGCGATGTTGGCCCAGTTCCTGGTTTGGTCGGCCCTTGAACTGGCCAGCGGAAGGTCATCGGGGATCATGCCTCAACCCTTGATGTCGTTCGAAACGGCGATGACTCTCTTTGAGGTGGCATTGTGCGTCGGTACGAGCATCGCCATCGCCTGGTATTGCCACGCTGGATTTGACCGACTCGCCGGTCGGTGTTCTGAGCGGTCAACACCCGTGCCAATCCAGCCTACATAGCTTACCAATATCGGAGCGGGCAGCCGCGATCGTCTCGGAGTAGCGATTGCACGACGACAAGAGGCTTGCAACGATTGCCTCGAACCTTCAAACTACCTGTGGGCATCTGCCGGGCAACTTTGTATCGAAAAACTGAGATTTACGGCATCGAGCGCTGACTCGATAGGGCAGGGCGGCGTATCGCTCCCCTGGTCGCCCCTCGATTCGTTGGGTGCGCAGGAGTTAACAGGCCATGACCACCAGTTCCGCCGAACAGCGTCGACGCATGGAATCGCTGGATCGCTCTGCGCTGGCCGAGTATCAATTGACGCGATTGAACGAACTGCTGGCGGCAATCTTGCCCTTCAACAAGTTCTACGCGGAGAAACTGGCTCATTGCCCCGAGCAATTGGAGAGTCTCGACCAACTGTCCGTGTTGCCGATGACCACCAAGGAAGAACTCATCGCCCCTGCCGGCCCGCTCTCGCTTCCCAAGAATCTCACCTGGCCCGTCGACGCCTACGTACACTATCATCAGACGTCTGGTACCCATGGCCGGCCGCTGTCGGTGTTCGACACGGCCGAGGATTGGCAGTGGTGGATCGACGGTTGGCAGTATGTGCTCGACGCGGCCCAGATCACCGCGGAAGACCGCGTAATGTTGGCGTTTTCGTTTGGTCCGTTCATCGGCTTCTGGAGCGCCCACGATGCCGTGGTCGCTCGGGGCGGGTTGGCGATTCCTGGCGGTGGGATGAACACGCTGGCACGGCTCGATCTGATCAGCCGCACCGACGCCACGGCGTTGTTCTGCACGCCGACTTATGCCTTGCATCTGGTCGAAGTAGCTCAAGAACACAAGATCAACCTGGCCCAGTTCCACGTGCGAAAAATAGTGGTGGCGGGCGAAACGGGCGGTTCCGTGCCGGCTACCCGAGCGAGGATCGAGAAGGCGTGGAACGCCCGGGTAACCGATCACGGCGGCGCCAGCGAAGTTGGCCCCTGGGGCTACGGCGACCTCGATCAACGCGGGCTGCACGTGTTGGAAAGCGAGTTCATCCCTGAGTTTCTCGACGTGAGAACCGGCGAGCCTGCTTCAGCAGGCGAGCTGTCGCACCTAGTGCTCACTTCGCTCGGGCGCCACGGCATGCCCATCATTCGTTACCGTACGGGCGACCTGGTCCGGCCGACGTGGCCTGCGACCGGTCCCAACCGGTTTGTGTTGTTAGAAGACGGCGTCGTGGGCCGGGCCGACGACATGATGATTGTGCGCGGCGTGAACATTTTCCCCAGCTCGATCGAGCAGATCATGCACAGTTTTCCCGAGGTCGTGGAGTATCGTCTCACGGTTCGCAAGCAGGGCGAGTTGGATGAGTTGCTTGTCGAGGTGGAGGACCACTTGGAGAGTCCTGACCGCATTGCCGAGGAACTGATGCTGCGGCTGGGTCTGAAAGTCGATGTTCAGTTATCCCCCCCGTTGTCTCTGCCGCGGTTCGAAGGCAAGGGCCAGCGATTCGTAGATTTGCGGAAGTAGATGAGTTTGCAGCCGACCCAATTAAAAATGGTTTCGCCGGAGCTTCTTCAGATCGATTGGGGCGACGGCCAGGTGCGTCAGTACACGGTGCGCGAACTCCGCGAGAATTGCCCCTGTGCTTCTTGCCGAGAGAAACGTCGCAGCCCACCCCCGCCGCCGACGGATCTGACGGTTCTGAGCCCGGCGGAAACCGAGCCGTTGCGGATCACCAAGATGGAACCACAGGGCCGCTACGCCTACTCAATCCACTTCAGCGACGGCCACAACACGGGGATCTTTACGCTGGAAACGCTGCGCGAGCTGGGGCGACCCACAACCGAATGAGAATTGATTAAACGCAGAGATCGCCAAGAAATCGCGGAGGGCCGCAGAGGAGGATTTCATTTGAAATCCATCCTTCTCTGCGGCCCTCTGCTACTTAGCGATCTCTGCGTTCAATCCCCCGCCTACTGACCCAGCGGCAGATTGGGCAGGCCGGGCAGACCGGGGACGGCTTCGTTTGAATCGCTTTCCGCTTCTTCCTTTTCTTTGGCCTGAATCACGTCGTCGCGGCTGAGGTGGATCTGCTGGTAGACCTTGTTGTCGATCACGTAGTACCAATCGCCGAACCGCTCGTTGAGTTCTTGAACGGCCTCGCGGGCGGAGTCGAGCTTCTGTTTGTACTCTGCCTGCAGACATTGGTTTTCGCTATCGATTGCCTGACGCTCGGCGATGAGTCTTGATAGTTCGGTCTCTTCGGGCTCGGCTTCTTCCCCGGTGGCCGGGTCTGTCTCTTCCGCAGTCTCTTCGTCATCCTCGGGGACTTGCTCTTCAGTGCTCTCATCAGGAGCGTCGTTCTCTTCAGCCGCTGTCTCGGTCTCTGCCGTCTCTTCGCTTTCCGCAGGCAGTTCGGGCAATTCCGTTAGCTCGGGCTCTTCGATCATTGTCTCGTTGAAGCGAGCCATGACGAACAGGTAGCGATGGATGCCGTCGTCGGCCCCTTCGACAGAATCCTGAGGTTCTGCCGCGCCGTTGTCGCTTTGCATTTGTAGATTACCGAAGCGGAGCACGTACTCGACGCCGCTCTCCAGCGTACAGATGATCTCGCCTTCGCTGGATAGGATTTCCAGATCGCCTCCGCCACTGGGAGAAGTCGGGGCGAAGCCGCGAGTGATCAAGCTGGAGACCGCATCCTGGTTCTTGGCGAAGTCGCTGCCGACTTTCAGATCGGCACTCAATCCGGCCGGCTTTCTCTCGACGTCGACGATAACCAGATCGTCGAGGCCATTGCGTAACTCACGCAACGCATCTTCGTTGAGCGATTCATCTTCGCCGAGCGCGTAGTCGACCAGGGTTTTCTTCCCGGGATCGAACTTCTGCAGTCGCTGGGCTGTCCATTTCGATTCGGTATTATCGTAGTGGAGCTCCATTTCACCGCGGAGGTCCGTCTTGACTCCGATTCCTTGACGCGTGTAAACCAATTCAGCGGAGTAATCCTTGACTTGCACGCGGCGAATGTCGAGCGGATTGAGTTTCAGCAGGTCCTTCTCGATCCAGTCTTCAAAGCGGGTGGTCAGCGCATCGGTCTGAAGGTTGACGACGTAGGCGACGTCCTGGTCGGTATTGCGGACGTAGCGTTGGTCCTCGGTGTCGGGTACCTGCTTGCCGATAATCATGTCGGCGAGTGGGGCGCCGTTGATGTTAGTCATGGAAACGCGAGTGCCGACGCCGGTGGCTTCGATGCTGAGGTTCGAAGAGGTGGGATCGATCAGGCCCAACTCAATGTGCTGAGCGGCACTCTCGGCGGCGATACGCAGCACTTCGCGATCGATCAGACACGTGGCAGCCTCGGCCATCTGGCGCACCGCGTCGGCCGGGTAGCCTTGCTTAGAAGGAATCGTCCAGAGCCCGTCTTCTTCAGCAACTTCAAAGTCGTGAGTGGATGCGGTCTCCGCATCGAAGGTGACGATTCTGAGTCGTTTCGCATCTTCGACGTCGAACTCATTGAGCCGCTTACCGACTTCTGCCTGGAAGTCGAAACCATCGTCGCCCGTTCCAGGCATAAAAGCAGCCACCAGCGAAACCACCGCCAGGGCAACGAACGTGAACGTCTTAGCCATTTCAGACATGAGTATTAGTCTCTTTTCGTTCTGTTTGCGATTCAGCCCAGTGAAGGAAGAATGGAACGCGGACTATCGTAACCGCGATTTAGCGATGCCTTCGCGCTCGGTTTCACGACGTCGGAAGAAAACGTAGAGTGCCACCAGCAGCGGTGGAATCGGCGGCACGATGATCGCCAGTAGTTTGTAACGGTCTTGCACGGCACGGATATCCTGCTCTTTGCTGTAATCGACTTGCTTGATCTTCCGTTTGCGTTTGGCTTCCAGAGCCTTCATTTGTGCCGTCAGTCGCTCTTGCGCCTTGATCCGCACGGCTTCCTTTTTCTGTTCTTTGACCATTCGGCTGACACCTTCCAGTTTGTCGACCTTGGCCAGCTCTTCGTCGAACCGAGCTTGTGCCTCCTTTAGCTGGGTGTCGAAATCAGCGACAAACGTCTTCTGATCTTCAAGGGCCCTGTCGCGGTACTTCTCCGTGGCCTCGTCGATCTTGGCGAGTGTGCGATGCTCACGAGCCCGCTTGCGGATGTTGATAAATCGCTCGTCGCCGGCCAGGGCGTCGATAATGTTCAGGATGAAGGGCACGTTCTGCGTGGCGGGAATGATCGAGTCTTCGCCGCTCTGACGGATGTAGAAGAAATCGGGAATGATCCAGTCGATGTCGGCCACCACTACGGCGCTGATCTGCACGGCATCTTCGTCAATCTCCGGCGTCTCCTCGTCGGCGGGTTCCGCGGAATCTTCCTCGCCGTCACTTTCTGGCTCCTCTTTCTCGGCTGCTTCCTTCTGGGCGTCTTGGAGTCCCTCCAGCAGATTGCCGGCCAGTCCTATCTCGTCGTCGAGATACGTGCCATGAATCTGTGCCGCCACGATGTAGGAGTTGGTGGTCTGCTGGCGACTGAAGATCCGGTGGTTAGGCCCGCCCCGATTGAGGCCAGGTGTGTCGACCGTCCCGGAGCGATCTCTCCCCGTGACGGCCAGTTGCTCGAATTCGAGTTTCGAGTCTTCGTCTTTCGTGATGTAGCCCGGGTAGATGAACAACAACTGATTGAGCCCCGAGCTGATGATATTGTCTTCGTTGAAAGGCTCCTGAGCGCCGTTGCCGTGGTCGACGAAGATCCACTGCAAGTCGGACATCCCTTGCACTGATTGTTCAGGCTGATAGTCTTGCCAGACCACCGCCATCGGGTCCATCCGCAAACCGAGGGCCCTCCAGAGCTGGTTGATGTCTCCCTTTGGCTCGGGAGGAGCTCCGCCGAACATCGACATCTGCGACTGCTTCGGCTGGGCCGTGCCGGGGACCGTTTCAGGATAGATGTGGGGGTGGGGGTCTTCCAAGATGGCGACCGGCACGCCGCTGCGCACCGCGTCGACCAGATGATCCATCTCCTGCGGCCCAAGCATCGAGGGCTGGATCACCAGCAGTACGTCGTAGATATCCTTGATCGGCTGCGAAGGGTCGACCGGTCGATCGTCGACGTCGTATTGTTTCCGCAGTTCCGCGATGAGGGGCCACTCCCGCTGACGATCGCTTGACGGATTCACGAACGAAAGGCCCGTGTCCACGATGCCCACCTTCGCTCGCTCGCTTTTGAGTACCGTGGAGATCGAACGCACCAGTTCGTATTCCACGGGGACGCCCTTGTCGAGAAACGGCACGACCACCTTGCCCAGGCCGCAGGTAATCGCCGCGGCGAGGAAGAATTCTTCCTGCGAGCGCTCCCGCCCCGTGGTGATCAGCATCTCTCGGGGCGTGATGCCGTAGGTGGTTTCGGCCAACAGGGCCTCGGGTCCGTAGTTGTCGATTTCGTGCTTGGTGACCTGCACCTTTCCACCGCTGAGGGCCTGGAGTTCGGCGAGCGTGGAGAGGAAGTTCAGCTTGGTGGCCGAGTATTCGGTGGGGACCTCGGGGCTGACGTAGGCGTCGATCTTGATGGTTTTGGCATCGCTGTTGTCGCGGATGTCGGCGAGCAATTGGCGGGTGTCGGGCGAGAGCGTGTTGATCTGCTCGCTGCTGATGTCGGCTCGTAGCCAGTTGTGGCTCTGTGCCAATTCGGTCACGCCCACGGCCAGCGCCAGCAGCGCCAGCGTACGGACTACGAAGTGACCGAGCAGCGCGCCGCCCTCGTCGCGCGCTTGCCAGTGTCGCCGGCCGATGAGCACCATCGAGAGGTAGATCATCACGACGGCCAGCATCACAAAGTAGGTTGCCCCACCGAGGCTGACGACGCCACGTTCGAAGTCGCGGAACTGTTCCAGTGCTCCCCAGCGGCGGATCGTCTGGGCGACGGTTGCGTTTTTCACGAACCAATCGGCCACGCCAAACAGCGCCAGGGGCAAGTTGAACAGCGTGCCCAGGATGAATCCGACGGTGAGATTGTCGGTTAGAAACGACGCCACCATGCCGATCGCGATCATCGCCGAGCCGATGAACCAATAGCCGATGTACGTGCTGGTGAACAACCCCGGGTCGGGATCTCCCAGGCCGTACTTGAACATCAGAAAGATGGAAAACGCGGAGAACATCAGCGAGACGGTAAAGATCGCCACTCCCGCGAGGTACTTGCCGAGCACGACGTCGAAATCGCTGGCGGGGACTGTTAGCAGCAGTTCGTCCGTACCCTGGCGACGCTCTTCCGCCCAGATGCTCATCGTGATCGCGGGGATGAACACCAGCATGATGAAGGGCAACCAGCGGCTGAGTTGGTCGAGATTGGCCAGATTGCTGGCGAAAAATTCCGGTGGCCAAAAAGTGGCCAGCGCGCCGAGCACCACGAAGACGCAAATAAATACGTAGCCGGTCGGGCTGGAAAAATAGCTCACGAAATCGCGTTTGAAAATCGATTTGAGAACGTTCCAGTTCATAATGGCTGATTCTTTCCGTTGTCTGGTGAGTCGTTGTCTTGGGAGTTATACGGTGGCGGTCAGATCGTGGAACCGTTTGTCGAGGTCGTGCTCGTCGCGGACCAGGTCATCGGGCGTGCCATCGAACACAACTCGCCCCTCGTTGATGAATATCACTCGATTGCACATGGCTTCGACTTCTTGCAGAATGTGCGTCGAGAGCAGAATCGTTTTCGACTGACCCAACTCGCGAATCATCTTGCGGACTTCGCGAATTTGGTTGGGGTCGAGTCCCGCGGTCGGCTCGTCGAGCACCAAAACCTCGGGATCGTGCAGCAGAGCTTGAGCCATGCCAACGCGTTGGCGATAGCCCTTGGAGAGCTTGCCGATCGGCTTGCCGATCACCGCTTCCAGATGGCACGTAGTGATGATCGTTTCCAGGCGGCGGTCGAGTTCGACCGGCGACAGCCCGCGGAGATGGCCGAAGAAGGTCAGCAAACTTCGGGGCGTCATGTCGGCGTACAGGGGGCCGTTTTCGGGCAGGTAGCCCAACCGCTCGGCGGCCTTGATTCGATCGGTAGCCATGTTGAAGCCGGCGATCTTGGCGACGCCCTCCGAAGGGGCCAGGTAGCCGGTGAGCAGCTTCATCGTGGTGCTCTTGCCGGCTCCGTTGGGGCCCAAAAACGCGGCGACCTCGCCTTGCTTGATCGAAAACGTCACGTCGCGTGCCGCGGCAAAGGCGCCGTAGAACTTGGAGAGTCCCTCGGACTCGATCATGGGCACGTCGCCGGATTGCGAGACTTCACTCATGGAGATGTTCTCTCGGTGGGATTTCTACGTCGGGGGAGTCGGCCCTTACGCCCAGCGGGCCGTGCTGGCGGAGACGTCTCCCCTCAGTGGGGACAATTGCTCGTGCGCAGAGAACCGACTGGCAGGGGCCGATTCAGCCATTGGGGTCACGCCGATTGGGCAGGATAAACTGGGCAGGACTCACGATTTACCGTTCTTAACAGCCCTAGAGGTTACCCCCCTGACCCAGCCCTTGTCCATACCCGACGCTGCGCTGCCCAGCCCCGACCGGTTCGCCGGTGACGGGCATTTTTTCGAGAAAACCCGTCGGGTCGTTTCTTGGAGCCCGGGGATTGCGATCCCCGGGCTTTTTGGAGGTATTCCGGCCGCCACGCCGGGACGGGAGAATCACTAAACGGTCGTTGCTCGTTGGGTTGCGTAGCGCTGCTGCCAACGGGCGTCGTTCTGTTCCGGAAAATCGCTACGCAGGTGCACGCCACGTGATTCCTCGCGCCGCAGGGCCGCCTCGATTACCACTCGGGAGACGGTGAGCATATTCTGCAGTTCCCAGCCAGTCGGGTCGCGCAGCTGGCGATTGAGCACATAATGTTGCCATTGGTCGATGTTTTGGGCTGCCTCGCGCAACTGCCGGCCGTCGCGGCGGACCCCGGCAGCACGCCACATCAGACTTTTCAGTGAGTTGCGGATGTCTTGCAGGTCGAGTGATTCGCTGGGGGTCTCGATCTCTTGGTTTTCCAGAGGGATGGCTTGAAACGTGTCGGGCAATTCCAGCGCAGCCGCTGAAGCGGCCTCGCCGGCGTGGGCGCCGTAGACCAGGCCCTCCAGCAGGCTGTTGGAGGCGAGGCGGTTGGCGCCGTGCAGCCCGCTGCTGGTGACTTCGCCCGCGGCCCACAGACCCCTCAGCGAGGAGCGACCCTCCTGGTCGACCCTCACGCCGCCGACCATGTAATGCGCTCCGGGGCGTACCGGCACACGGTCGCGGGTGATGTCGATGCCAAATTCGGCACAGCTTTTTGTGATCCCTGGAAAACGTTGCCTGATCATCTCAGGCCCCAGCTCTGTGAGATCGAGATAAACGCAGGGATGGTGCGTCTGGCGCATGCGATCGACGATTGCCTGGCTCACGACATCGCGCGGGGCGAGCTCGGCCCGCTTGTCGTACTCGGGCATGAATCGCACACCGGCCGAGTCGACCAGCAGGGCCCCCTCGCCGCGGACTGCCTCGGTGATAAGCGTCCGACCGCTGCCGGCAATGTAGAGCACGGTGGGATGGAACTGCATGAACTCCATGTCCAACAGCTCCACCCCCGCACGATAGGCGATCGCGTGGCCGTCGCCGGTGGCGACTGGCGGGTTGGTCGATTCGCGGTAGATCTGCCCCACGCCGCCGGTGCAGAGAATCGTCTGTTTGGCCCAAACGAAAGTTCTGCCGTGATGTTTGTTCCACACCAGCGCGCCGCGGCATTGGCCTTCGTGGGTCAACAGATCGATCGTGAAGGTGTTTTGCCAAATCTGCGCGCCTAGCTCGGTGCGCGCCCGGTGGATCATCGCCCGCATGATTTCCTTGCCGGTAGCGTCGCCCAAGGCATGGACCACTCGATCGCGACTGTGCCCGCCTTCGCGTCCCAAGAGGAGCTGGCCCCCTTGGTGGTCGAAGTCCGTGCCCCATTGGATCAACTGGCTAATGTGCGTCGGCGCTTCGCGGACCACCATTTCAACCACCGCGGGATCGCACAAGTCCGCTCCAGCGGCGAGCGTGTCGGCGATGTGGTCTTCGAAGCGATCTTTAGGCCCGATTACCCCCGCGATGCCGCCTTGGGCGTAGCTGCTGCTCGACTCCTGGAGCCGATCCTTGGTGACTACCAACGCCGAGAGCCGCGGGTCGATGGCCATCATGGCACGCATTCCGGCGATCCCACCGCCGACGACCAAGACGTCGACGAAGTGATGCGGAATCCGCTTCGGTTGAAACGCGACAAGATAACGAGGAACAGAGAAAGGCATGGCGCTATTTTCGCCGAACTTGGGCCAGGATGCTAGGGCCTTGAGTGATAATGACGAACGACGAAGTACCCAATGACGAAGGAAGCAGAGTCATTCCGAGGTCCGCCGAGGAATCTATGTTCCAATCGAGGATAGGTGGCAAGCGAGATCCCTCGGCAGACCTCGGGATGACACCTATTTGGCATTCGTCATTAGGACTTCATTCGTGCTTGGGTATTTCGTCATTCGTCATTCTCTCCCCCCGCCGTTCCCTTGACGTACTTGCGCATCAGCTCCTGGTACTCCAGCGGCGTGCGGCCGCGGTAGGCTTCCTGCAGATCGCGAAGTTTGTCTTTGGCGGTTTGGGACTGGAAGCCGGACCGACGATCTGGGCTGAGACCAAGGCTGCGCAGGGCATCGTTGAGTTCTTGGCGAGCCTGCTCGACCTGTGCGCCGGCTCCATCGGCCTGCGATTTGAGATTCTTCCAGCGATTGACGAATCTGCGCAATTCGTCAGCCGTCCAACCGAGCTTGTCGAGCAGTTCCTCGTCCACTTCCTGCTCGCGGAGCTGCTCGTCGAGTTTGTCGATCACTAGATTGGTTTGCTCGCGAGCGTAGTCGAGATTGGCCTTATCGCCGGGCTCCAATTCACCGCTGGGGGGAGGTGCGCCACTGTTGCCGCCGCTGCCGCCGGCTTGTGGCTGGCCGCCCGCGGAGGAGTCTGCTTGGCTCTGGTCGTCGCTCGCCTGTTGATCGTCAGCAGGCTCTTGTTCGCCGCCGGCCTGACTGCCCGATTCGCCACCTTGCTCGCTGCCTTGGCCCGGTTGGTCGCCGCTTGACTCACCCGTCTCGCCCTCCGCCTTTTCATCGCCGCCAGGCTTGGCGCTGGACTCGCCTTCGCCTTGTTCGCCGGCTTGACCGCTGCCATCGTCGGCCGCCTGATTTTCGCCCGACGCGCCGGTGCCGTCGGTATCCGATTTCTGGCCGGCGCCTTCCTGACCACCGCCGGTCCGATCGCCCCCTTGGCCGCTTTGGGAATCCGATTCGCGGTCGCCTTCGCCTTGGGCGGGCGTTTCCTGATCGTTCGGCGCGTCGCCCGCTGCATCGTCTGACGGCTTGTCATTCGGTTTCTTTTCGCCGGCCGGGTCGGAGGCGCCTTGGTCTTCGCCCGGATTCTCACCTGCGCCGGCCGGGCCTTGCTTGTCTTGCATTTCGCCGTCGGGTGCCGTGGAGTCTTCCTGAGATTGATCCTCCTCGCCGTCGCCCGGCTGCTGTTGCTGGGGATCTTCCCCTTCGGCTCCGGCGTCTTCCGAGGTGCGCTCGCTCTGGTCGCCTGCCGTGTCGTCTGTTTCTCCTTGCTGCATGTCGTCGGTCTCACCGGTCTCTTTGCCTGATCCGTCGGCGCTGTCGCGCTCGCGCGTCGACTCCTGCTCATCGCTTGCGCCTTCGCTCGCCTCACCTTCAGCACCTTCTGAGTCGCCCTCTTGCTCGTCGAAATGTTCCGCTATGCGTTCGAAGGCCTCGCCGTCGTCATCCCCTTCGGGAGAGACTTTTTCTCTGCTGCCGGAGGGTTCGCCATCGGAGGGGCCGTCGCCCGATTGACTGTCGGAAGGATCGGAGTTTTCTTGCGAGGGGGAATCTTCACCGCTGTCCGAGGGCGAGTTGCCGCCGGCGCTGCCGTCCGATTCGGCTTCCGATTGATCGTCGCCTTCGGAGGCTTCTCCGCCCGTGGCCTGCTGACCGTCGGCATTCTCGCCGGGGTCATCGCTCTGTTGGCCGATGCCGCCTTCGCCCTCTTGTTGTTCGTCAGGATTGGCCTGTCCGTCTTCATCGCCCGCGCCGCCCGCCTGGCCGTCTTGGCCTTGCTGGCCTTCTTCACCTTCCTCGCCGTCTTCGCCTTCTTCCTGCTGTTGGTCTTGTTCGCCGCCTTGCGAACCATCTTGCTCGCCGTCTCCTTCGCCGCCCGACTCGCCGGGGCCGACGACGCGAATCTTCTGGTGCTCGGTGAACGCCAGGTTCGGCTCGGGGCGACGATTGTCGGCTGCCGCGGCCCAGTATTCCAGAACGTCGCCCGTCTTGAGGCCCAAGTCGGCGGGCACCAGCCGAAGCTGGCCCACGAATCGCCCCGTGTGGTCCCGGCCCAGCAGCGACTCTTTCAACACCTGTGAACCGGCTACTTCGCCGAGAATTGCCACGTTGTGAACCGCATAGTCGGGATCGCGCGCCTCGACTTCGATGACCACCTCATCATGCAGCCCAACGTCGAGCACTTCCTCGGCGGGGGCGAGCAGTTCGATCTCCGGTGCGTAATCGCGTTCGACGTCGATGCGGTACTTGGGCGGCGAAGGATTCTTGCGACCCTCGACCGTCGAGTAGCGAAGCACATAGCTCTGGTAGCGGGGGGTACGCCGATCGTCGCGCAGTTCCAACGGGAAGCTTGTCGTTGCCTGTCGATCTTCTGATTTCATCAACAGATCGTGCCGACCGTCGGCTTCGAAATCGACGTGCGCGGCGTCAATCGGTTGGTTGGATACGGCCCAGATCGTGACGATCGTGCCTTCGACCGCGCTGATGTCACCCGTGTTTTCTACTTCGCGAGGCGAGTAGCCCGTGTATTTTGGGTATTCGTAGCGGATCCGATCGACGACCAACGTCGGTTGCGAGAAGACGGAGATCTCATATCGCGGCGACACAGCGTCTCCCGCCTCGATCCAATACGTCAAGTCGTTCTGAATGCCACCGCTGCCTCCCGGCGCGATCTTTCCCGGAACGCGGCACTCGAACAGCAGTCCGCCCGCTTGTGGCGACATGAAGACGTCTTGGTCGACGACTTGTCCGTCGACGGTCGAGTAGCGCAGCCTAACGGGCTCGTCTTCGTCGATACCGGTGATCTCGGCCGAGACCGCGAGTTGCTCGCCCCGGGCGGCCGACGTGTGGCCCGGTTGCACGTCGAGAATCTTCACTCGACTGGGAACGGCAATGTCTGACCAGGGCATCAACAAGCGTCCCGCCGAGTCGATCGGATCCTTGGGCGACAGCATTTGATAGAGGGCACACACCGCCAAGACCGCCGCCAATACATAACCGAGTCGCAAGATGGCCCCGCGGTCGACGACCGAATCGACGGGCACCTCCGAAAGTCGCTGGGCAGCTTGTCGCTCGATGGCTTGGTAAACCTGTCGAGAAAGCTGCCGACGGCGATCTCTCAGCAACAGTAGATTGAGCAGACTGTTCTTCAGCGACGGGCTGCTTTTCTCGATCGCCTGGGCGGCAAACGCGGGATTGATCGGTCTGCTGAGCAGCGGCCAGAAAACCCGCCAGCTATACCAGCCGACGACGCCCACCAGCACGATCAACAGCATGGCCCGTGCCGTGGGGCTCCAACCGCCGGGCACGACCCAATGCTCCAGCACGGCCGTCGCCAGCAGATAAACCAACACGCCGACCACCAGCGTCAGCATCCCGGCGGTCAGGTCGACCATCTTCAGCGCCCGACGCGTACGACGGATCTGTTCGTCGACGTACCGCTCTTCGGAGCGTGCAGGCTCCAACGGGGCGGAATCGGGAGGAAGGTTTTCGGTCACGCTGGCCATGAGTTGGGCGATTCAGTGGAACGGTCGGGTCGGGCGGTGGGGGCGATGCGTTGTCGGCTGCGGAGTCGGCTTCCTCTATTATAGGAGTCGCCGCCGAAAAATAAGACGACCTTCGGGGGCATTTTGTGCCAGCTGGGCTAGTGGAAGGGCCCATTTTCCGGAAAATCACGAATTCCGCAAGGTTTTCACCAGCTTGAGAGAGTGTCATCCTGAGGTCCGCCGAAGGATCTCCACGGCCCAGGCGAAAAATGCTGCCACGGAGATTCCTCGGCGGACCTCGGAATGACAGTAGCGGAAATGGTTTCCCGCCTGAGCGAGTAGCCCCATGATCAGCCCCAGTACATTTCGCGACCTGGTGAGCGGACGCAAGCGTGGCCCGATGGCGATGTTGCTGCGGGGCTTGCTACGTGTGTGCGAGACGCCCTACAGCTGGGCGATGAGAGTGCGCAATCGTCGTTACGATCGGGGGCAGGCGGAGTGCCGACTGGTCGACGTGCCGGTCGTCAGCGTGGGCAATCTTACGCTGGGCGGTACGGGCAAGACGCCGCTGGTCGAGTGGGTTGCCCGATTCTTTCGTCAGCGCGGCGTGAGAGTTTCCATCGTCAGCCGAGGCTACGCTGCCGGCGAGGAGGGACGAAACGACGAGGCACTCGAGCTGCAACTCGCGCTGCCTGATGTGCCCCATCTACAGAACGCCAATCGGGTCGAAGCCGCGCTGGCGGCTATCGAGGAATTGGAAACCGAGCTGATTCTACTCGACGACGGATTTCAGCATCGCCGACTGAATCGCGATCTGGACATCGTGCTCCTGGATGCCACCGAGCCGTTTGGTTTTGAACACGTGTTTCCCCGTGGCACGCTGCGCGAACCGCTTGCGGGGCTCGATCGTGCCGACGTCGTCGTGCTTAGTCGTGCTGACATGCTCCCGAGCGACGCACGGCAGACCATCCGCGAGCGGGTCACCCGGCTGGCGCCGCAGGCCGTGTGGTGCGAAGTTCGGCACGCGCCCCGGGAATTGATCAACGCTCGGGGCGAATCGAGTTCGCTCGATTCCGTCGCGGGAAAGCGCGTGGCCGCTTGCTGCGCCATCGGCAACCCGGCCGGCTTTCGCCATACGCTCGAGTCACTGGGCGCCGACGTAATCGCCTGGCGAGAGTTCCCCGATCATCACGCCTACACCCGCGACGACGTCGAATCGCTCGCCCCCTGGGCAGCCGGGGCCGAGGCAATCCTCTGCACGCGCAAAGACCTGGTCAAGCTGCAGGTCGCAACAATCGGCGGCATTCCCCTCTGGTCGGTCGGCGTCGAGCTGCAGTTCTCTGAGGGGCAAAGCGAATTCGAAGCGGCTCTGGCTGGGATTAACAGCGCTCACCAAGATCCTCGCCCCAAGCCGAGAGATTGCAATCCCAGCGATTAGTGCGGGAAGTGCCTACTACTCCGATTCTGGATACGCTCTAGAATGGTCCACCATGATCATCGCAGAAATCACATCTCAGGCAGCACAATCCGGGATCGGGCTCGGCTCAGCGATCGCTGTCGTGTGCTCATGGGATCGTAATCGCTCCGTACTCTGGGCCATCCTGGCGGGTTTCTTCTCTTGGATCTACGTGATCTATTCTGCGCTCACGCGGGAGCCTGTGGTTTAGGAGCGGCCTGAGAAGTCTGATGACCAGACAAGCTGCTCAACGCCGCTCGATACCTATTTCGCGGCTGTTGTTGATAGCAGTCGGATCGCTCGTCCTGCTGGCCGGTGGCTCGGTGCTGCTGTTGCTGCGAGCGACGAGCGAACACTTGTTGCTCAAAGTCGGAAATCGGGTGCTGCTGCGCACGATGGACGTGGTCGAAATTGTCGTTCGCGGCCAGCTCGACCCGGCACAGCTCCAGGTCGAATCTGTCGGTCGCATGTTGAGTGCCCCCAAGTTCGACTTGTCGAATCGTGATCAAGTGGCGGATGTTCTCCGAGGAGCCCTGGCCTCAACGCCGCAGGTCCGAATGCTCACCTATTGCGATTCCGGTTTGCAGTTCGTTTCCGCTGTACGGGATGCGGACGGCGACTCGATTGCGATTGACCGGTACGACGGCAGCGGTAGCGAAACCGCCCAATCGCTGGACGCGATGATGCGCAGTGCCGACGCGGCACGATGGGGCGAATTGATTGCCGTGGAGACGCTTGATCGCACGCTACTGAACGTCAGTTATCCCCTCCGAAGAGACGGAGAGTATCATGGCTTTCTGGCCGCCGGCTTGACGACGCGCGAAATGTCTCGAGTGGCCGCCAACATTCAAGATGTGTTGGGCGTATCGACGTATCTGACGCTCGGCGGAGGGCGAATTCTCGCGCATCCAGCGCTAGTAGATGACGATCGAGCCGAATCGGCCAGCGGGCTGTTTCAGCAACTCACCGACTCACATGACCAAAACGCCACGGTAACCATCCGCGATGCCGACCCAGACGACGCGGCTGACGCCCTCGGGGAAGTCGAGACTTTCGAATTCACTTATGACAAGCACGACTATGCCGGCTTCGTCAGGTCGCTGCACGACTACGGCGAGCCTCCGCTGGCCATCGGCGCCTATTGCTCCGCGGAGCTGGTCCACGCACCGATGCGGCTGCTTTACACGGCCGGGGCGATCGGTTTCGTGGTGCTCGCCGTCGCTCTGGCAATCGCCGCGTGGCTCAGCCGGGCGGTCGCGAAGCCTATTCGCCGCGTTTCGGCGGGCGTGGCGCAGATCGGTCAACTCGATCTGAACGACGTCGGTGAAATGGCGAGTAGTCCTCTGAGGGAAGTCGACGACCTGGCAAGGTCGTTTAATCGTATGCTCGCGGCGCTGCGGGCCTTTTCGACCTATGTTCCGCACAAGCTGGCCAACCTGGTCGTGCAGGGTGTGGTCGGCGCCTCCGTTGCTTCCGAAGAGCGGGAACTGACCGTGATGTTTACCGACATCGCCGGTTTTACGTCACTCTCCGAGGGAATGAACGCGGTCGAAGTCGCCGACTTCATCAACGAGCACCTGACGATGCTGGCCCAGTGCGTCGAAGGAACCGGCGGCACAATCGACAAGTACATCGGCGACGCTTTGATGGCCTTCTGGGGAGCGCCCCAGCGAATGGAAAACACTTCCGCTGCCGCCTGCCATGCCGCGGTGTTGATGGCGCAGCGTCTTAAAGACGACAACCAGCGGCGCGTGGCCGCGGGCAAGCAGCCGATTCGATTGCGGATCGGCATTCACACCGGGCCGTTGGTCGTAGGCAACATCGGCGCCCCGGGCCGCATCAACTACACGGTCGTCGGCGATACGGTCAACGTCGCCCAGCGGCTTGAGTCGCTCGGCAAACAGGTCGACACGGGTGCAGAAGTCGTCATATTGCTGAGCGCTGCCACGGCAGATCAACTGGCCGGTGAGTTCGTTCTGCATCCTGAGGGCGAATTTCAACTTCGGGGCAAACAACGCGACGTCAGCGTTCTACGTCTTCAAGTGTGATCCGTGGCGCCTCAGGTCGCCGGCGACGGTCCGCTGGTGTATCCTATTTACCATGACCAAGCTAAATGTCGTCACCGGGGCTCTTGGCTACACGGGCAAATCGCTCACGAGGTTGCTCCTCGCGCGGGGCCAGAGAGTTCGGACGCTGACCAATTCGCCGCATCGCCCTAATCCGTTCGGCGACCAGCTCGAGATTATGCCGCTTGCGTTTGACGATCCGAGCGAGCTGGCCCGATCGCTCGCCGGCGTCGATACGTTGTTCAACACCTACTGGGTTCGCTTTAATCACAGGCTCTTCACGTTCGACCAGGCCGTTGCCAACACGAAACGGCTGTTCGACGCCGCCAAGTCGGCCGGGGTCCGCCGGGTGGTGCACGTCAGCATCCTGCATGCCGACGAGGCCGAAGATTTGGGCTATTACAAGGGCAAGCACGAACTCGAAACGGCGCTCCAGGCCACGGGGCTCTCGCATGCGATCGTGCGTCCGGGCGTTCTGTTCGGCCGGGGCGACATCCTGGTGAACAATATCTCGTGGGTGCTTCGGCACATGCCGATTTTCGGCGTCTTTGGCGACGGAGCGTACGGGCTCCGCCCGATGTACGTCGACGATATGGCTTCGCTGATGATGGACTGTGCGGGCAAGGCCGAAAATCTCGTCGCCGACGCTGTTGGGCCAGAGACCTTTACCTACCGCGAGCTTGTTGAGACGATTGGCCAGATCATCGGCGTGCGGAGGCCGATTGTGCGCGTGTCGCCGAGGCTGGGCTATTGGGTTGGATGCTGCCTCAATCCGCTGGTCAAAGACGTGATCATCACCCGCGAGGAAATCACGGGACTAATGCGTGGCCTGCTCGATTCGCCGTCACCTCCGACCGCACCAACCAGGCTGACCGACTGGGCCCAGAGCAACCGGGAGACGCTCGGCCGCCGCTACGCGAGCGAGGTTGCCAGACGCGTGAAGCGAGCCGCGGCGTACGAGGACCTGTAGAAGAACCGCCCCCGAGTTACTTGGGGGCGAAGACGTCGATGTTGTTGATCAACCGTTCGTATTCCAGAACGCCCATGGCTGTGTGCTGCGCAACCTGTTTTGTGTAGTAGGTGCTGCAACGTCCAGAGAGAACGATCGCGTTTTCGGCTGCGCAGACAGAGAGCTGGCGAATGCGACCGGGAAGACGAGATTCGATGCGTTGCAGAATTCGGCGAACAAGCCGGCTGCGGTGGGCTTCCATCTCGCCGAGAGAGAACTCTGCGACTTCTGTTGGGAACTCTGGAGAGTTCACCTTCGAGCGGCACTTCCTTTTTACCGAGTTGATCATCTTGACCCCTCCATGCATGCGACACTCGCAGTCGTGGTCGTCTCAAGAGAAAGTCAAGCGAGAAGCGGCTACTCTCTCCCAGGCGACGGGATCCACGTTTCTCCAATAAAAGTGTCCCGTCAAATACGTGGCTCCAAACGACGAGGGAAATGTTCGAGCCACACGACCAACTGCTGCCCAATCTATTCCTAGGAGCCGTGCGAGGTCAACACGAACTGATGTCCATCGATCGAAAGGGGGGAAGAATCTGCCTCCTCAAGAGGTAGCGAAGCTAGCTAAGCTTGCCACTCTGGGACAACATCTCGATCACCTGTTCCGCGAGTGCTTCGGGCGTCTGATTGCCGGCCTCCAGCACCAGTTCCGGCTTCTCGGGCGGTTCGTAGGGTGCGTCGATGCCGGTAAACCGCTGGATTTCACCGGCCCGAGCCTTCTTGTAGAGCCCCTTGGGATCGCGAGCCTCGCACACTTCTAGCGGTGCGTCGACAAACACCTCCAGGAAATCGCCTGGGGCCATGTTTTCTCGCACGGAATCCCGGTCTGAGCGGTAGGGGCTCACGAAGGCGGTCAGCGCCACGATTCCCGCATCGCAGAGCATTTTGCCCACGGCGCCGACGCGGCGGATGTTTTCCTCACGATCTTGTTGGGAAAAGCCCAGTCCAAATCGCTCGGCGAATTCGTCGCCGTAGCGCTTTGCCAGCAACTGCGGAGTGGCGTTGAGGCCGTGCCGCACGTTGTCGCCGTCCAGCACGTAGCTGCGCACCCCCCGCTGATGCAGCATGTGGTCCACGAGGTTGGCAACCGTGCTCTTGCCACAGCCGCTCAGACCGGTAAACCAAACGACACAGCCCCGATGGCCATTGAGCCTTTCGCGGTCGTCGCGGGAGACGGCGTGTTCGTGCCAGACAACTATCGGATCGTTCGCTTCGCTCATGGTGATTTCTAGTTCTTGGGGTGGGTGAGGGCTAATGCTGCAACACTGGATTCAGTTTGATTCGTCATTCATAATCCCTGCCAGTTCGCACAGGTTGGCCGAAACCACCGATTGAGGGCAACTCCAAACGAGGAAAAACAGCGCCTCGCGGCACCAACGCCCCGTGGGGTGCCCCCGCACGTAGCCGGTGCCTTTTGCTGCCGCCAACGCCGCCTGGGTGCTGCGCAACACCAGGCTGTTGGCCTCTTTTCGCAGTTGTTCGAGGCTGCAGGCCGACTGCTCGCCACGGACCAACGCCAGCAGGTCGCCGGTGACCTTCTCGCATTCCCACTGCAGAGCTTCCAGAGGCGTCTGAAGATCGGCGCGGCAGGCGGCTTCGGCCTGGATGAAATTGATCGCGGCCCGCGACAGTCCCAACGCCAGCGTCGAGGTTTGATGGCCGCCCGTGCCTCCGCCGCTACCCAGGGACATGACATTCTCGACAGGCCCCGCGATGACCCACTGCGGGTCGACCGACACATTATCCAGCCGCAGTTCGCCCGTATGGCTGGCCGAGACGCCCACCAATTGGATCGGTTCCGGCGCAGTGACGCCGGGCAGATCGGTGGGCAAGGCCACCAGCAATTGCTCGTCGGTCGGCTCTTCGCCGTCCATCATCGTGGCGCCAATCACGACGTGCCGAGCATGGTCGGCACCGGTTACCCAGGGCGAGAAGCCGTCCAACACGTAGCCGCTGCCCGAGCGCGTGGCTCGCAACACGGGCCGAGCTAAGTGCCGCCGACTTGTGGTGAGGTGCGAGATGCCGACCGTGGCAAACGATTCGCCCCGTGTCAGATCCGGCAGCAAGCGCTCTTTCAGTTCGTCGTTATCGCAGCCGGCGATCCGTCGACAGGCGCCGCTCCGCTGCGTGATGACAAAAGTCGTGGTGAGACAAGCGCTGCTCAAAGCGAGGTAACCGCGAATGATCGCCTCTTCATCCCAGGCCTGGCCGCCCCATTGGGGTTCGAGAAACCACTCAAAAACGCCCGACTTGCCGCAGAGCTCAAGCTGCCGAGTGGGCCATTCGCCTGTGAGGTCGACTTCCTGAGCCAACTTGGCAAGCGACTGGCATAGCTCGTCCAGGGCCGGGCTGTCGGGGGATGTAATCTTGGTAGCGGTCATGGTCGGTTCGGCAATAGACATCGAATATTCAGGAAAGCCTCCATTGTACCCGGCGAGAGGCTCCAGCGTCTATCGGCCGCCCACGCTGCAGACACGGCTCGACGGGAAAAAAGCCCAAAATTTTTCCCGGTCAATATCTTGTGGTCCCGCATGGTCGGACCACAAACGTTGGTGGTTTTGAAAACCAAGATTCTGTTTTTTCTCGCGGCAGGTCTTTTGATGAGACTGCGTCAGAAGCCCGGATTTTTTGGAAAAGCCGGGCTTCTTTGCATGTTCTGTTCGACGCGCTAATCACTTCACCTTGTCCATATCTGGTGGTCCCGCAGGGTCAAGGCACCAAGCCGTTGTGGTGTTCAGAACCAAGCCGGTTTTTCATTAGGCTGATCCATGTGGTCGGTGGGCGGCTGATTTTTCTTGTTGACGGGGCCTCTGTTCATGCGTGGCCAGCAATCGGCGGTTGACGCGATTGATTCTCGGATCTTCTACGCACGGTTTATTATTGACCAGAACCAGCCCGGTGTTCAGAGATGATTCTTGGCCACCAGCCGTATTGCCACGCAATACAAGGCGAGGATGTTGTCCGGCAGTGCGGCGGAGGGGAAAGGTCTTACGCAGAGATTGTCCGTTGAAAGTCAAGCGGAGTTTAGTGTGGGATCAAATTTTGTTTGATTTTTCAGCACGCCATAGATAATCTGAACAAGCTTGCGGGCCACGGCTCCGTAGGCGGCAGGGGCACTTTTTCCTCGGGCG
>CAXMSB010000266.1:0-1936 GCA_964195615.1 uncultured Granulosicoccus sp.
GTATGCGCATACCAAGAGTGCGGCTGTGAGGGGGGCTCGGCGGCGTCTATGCGCGGGCCATTGCCATGTCGGAAAATAGTCAGAGACGCTCACCACGGCGCCAAAGCCACGGCATCACAAATCGCCCAGACCACAAGCCAAGCTGCTCTTTCTGCGCCGCCTCTTCCTGGGGCACATAGTCGAGAGAGTACTTCCGATAGGCGACGCCATACCCCTGACGAACCAGCCACCCGTTGAGATCTTCTCCGGCCTGCGTGCAAATAGCGATGACCCGCTTATATCGATCTGTGCCCCGCCCTTCACAGGAGACCGTGCTTCGGCCAATTCTGTCGGAGAGGGCGAGTGCCGCGACCTGTCCACAGCGATAAGGTTTGCCGTCGCGTTCGCACAGCTGGCTACTCTCAGGTGTGTCGATCCCGTGGAGCCGAATGCGCTGGCCGTGGATTTCGATGGTATCGCCATCAATTATGGATGCAATGCCGACAATGGTCTGTCCCGCCTGTGCGTCGACTACTGTCAGGGCTGCTGCAAGAGCAGCTAGTGGAACGAACATATGCCGAGCTATTCTATTCATAAGTTCCCCAGTTGAGCTAATGGCAGTCCGTGATCTGCCCGGAGCCGTTCAACGACCGCATGCAATTCGCCTTCGGCGACGCGCCCAAAGATCAGATAGTCGAGTGTCGTTTTGTAATAGTCGGCCTATCCAACGAGATCGACGACGCGAGCAGCCCCTACAAAGCGATCGTCTCTGTCCTGATGCTCAAGGAGTGCTGGGACGTGCGGAACGTCACCACCATCGTCGGCCTGCGCACCTATCAAAGACGGAAACATTTTATGCCTTGGCATCGGCCAGGACTGCAAATACCGACCGAATGCTGCATCCGAGTTTCTCCGCGATCTCACGCTTGGGGAGACCCTCGTTGGCGAATTGTATGATCTTTGCCGTTTGTTGCCGAACCTTGGGCTTACGGCCCGCGTACTTCCCCTGTGCCTTTGCCGCTTCGATGCCGATGGCCTGCCGCTCCATCATGATGGCTCGTTCCATCTGGGCGACGCCAGCGACAGCCGCCGCGATATACCATCTTATCATGGCGTTCGAGACGACGGTTCGCCGGGGTATTTATGACCGGATATGCTGGTGGGCTCAACGGGTGGACGCAACACCCTTTTGAGACATTCAGCAGTTTGGGAAGCTCTACTTCGGAAACAAGAACTGCAGCTGCGCCCGAATTTGCCAGTCCGCCCCGAAATCAGGCTTTTCAACGTTATAATAGGTCGCAAGCGAAGCGTTCACCGGTTGATTGCCAATTCGGAAAATTTTGCCGAAACCACCGCCAAATGGAACTGTCCAAGTGTTGTCGCTGTCCGCCTCCCAGTCAGCGGTGATGACTGGCGCGCTGGTCAGGTACCAGCCGTCATCCAGATTGTAGTTTACAAAGGGCTGCCAGGTGAACAGGTTCACCTGCTCGTCGCCGGTGAACGACCAGACATTGCTGAATAGAGATCCGACGACCCACGGTCCGCGTATGGTCAAGACGACGGCGCTTGGGCCCGCTCCCCATTCTCCAGCACCCAGTTGATCGTCGGTCGATGTGGGCAGCAGCAGCGCCGGGCCAACCCCCCAAATCAATTGCCCAGAATCCTTTGGTGACAGGAACGCACTGAAAAGCGTGTCACCTAAACCAAACTCTCGATCCTGCTCGGGTGTGAGTGCCGGCTGCGAGACAACGGGCACGATCGTCCGCGTGATCAGGTTCCAGTCTTCGCTCAACTCAAACGGTATGACGGGCTGAATATTCAAGACGTTCTGGGTTTTTTCCTGCGGACCAAAATTAAAGTTCGTGTTGCTCTGGAAAGGAACACTGATCATGCTCGCGACCGGGTTCTGTGCCGCTCTGGCGAGCTCGTCCGTCTCGTTCTCACCCGCCTCGATGAT
>CAXMSB010000267.1:0-1602 GCA_964195615.1 uncultured Granulosicoccus sp.
ACTGATCAGAATTAATTGGGCTCTGCCCCGGGGCCTCGAATACGGAGAATTCGCACCTCGATCCCGATGATGTCCCGTCGGTAGTGGAAGGTTGAAGAGGTCGGTGGTGGTCCTGGGGGAGCCGGGTGATGGGTATCATCCGGTGTGATTCTTTCCTCCAGACAGGAGCCACCACCGATGAGCGAAGCGTACCAAGTTGTTTCCACGGACGACATGAATGGCCTGCCGGACTCCACGGAGATCGCTGGGCTGTTGGCCAAGGACGGGCAGTTGATTCTGCCGTTGTTGGACCTCGTTGAGCAAGCCCAGTGTGCGATCGATGATCTGATTGACGTGATGGGCCGGGCCACGATCGAGGCCGTGCTGAGCATGAGTGCCCAGCAACTCGCCGGGCCGAAGCAGCAGGGCCGGAAGGCCGACCGCGACGTTGTGTATCACGGCACACAGAAAGGCCGTGTCGCCTTGAAGGAGCGGCAATTGGGCGTCACCAAGCCACGGCTGAGAAAGCGAAAACGTGACGACGGCGAGTCGGGCGAGGTCGAGGTGCCTGCGTACGCCGCGCTGCAAAAGAACGGACGGCTGGCCGATCGGATGCTTGACATCATGCTGGCGGGCGTCTCGACGCGGCGTTACGAAGAGGTGTTGCCTCAGATGGCCGAGCAGTGCGGCATCTCCAAGAGCCAGGTCTCCCGCGAGTTCATCGAGGCCGGTGAGCGGTTGCTGAAGGACTTGGCCGAACGCGACTTCTCCGAGACGGACATCCTCGTGGTGTACGTCGATGGCCTGCAATTCGGCGGATACCACGTGATTTGTGCGGTCGGTGTCGATGCGGGTGGCCACAAGCACGTGCTCGGCTTCCGCGAGGGCGCGACGGAGAACGCCGAAGTCGCCACGGCTTTGCTCGAAGACCTCGCCGGTCGTGGCTTGTCCCCCTTCCGCAAGCGGCTGTTCGTCATCGACGGCTCGAAGGCGCTGCGGAAGGCGATCGATCAGGTCTTCGGAGCGGACAACCCGGTCCAGCGCTGCCGCAATCACAAGGTGAGAAATGTGCTCGGTCATCTTCCAAAGGATCAACACGATCAGGCAAAGGCAACCATGAAAGCGGCCTTCAAACTCGAAGCCGACGACGGCATTGCCAAGCTGAAACAGTACGCGAGTTGGCTCCAGCGCGACTGGCCGAGTGCCTCAGCCTCACTGCACGAAGGACTCGCCGAACTGTTCACGATCAACCGCCTGGGTCTCCCCGCGAAGCTCCGCCGCTGCCTCGGGACCACCAACCTGATCGACAACAGCCACTCGGCCGTGAGAGAACGAACACGCCGCGTCAAGCACTGGACCAACGGCAATATGGCCCTGCGATGGACGGCAGCTTCCTTCGCCGCGACAGAGAAGAACTTCCGACGCATCATGGGCCACGCCGACCTCTGGATGCTCAAAGCCGCCCTCGACGAACCGCAACAAGACCAGCAACTTGCCGAAACCATGAAAGCCAGCTAACGTCAACTCACCCCCAAGCCAACACCAACACCTTCCACTGAGCTTGGGGCATCATCGCGACTCAGGCTAAAATGGCACTCTTGCCGCACAAGTAATCCCCACCAT
>CAXMSB010000268.1:0-2949 GCA_964195615.1 uncultured Granulosicoccus sp.
TTTCTACGTCGTACCACACAGAGCGATAGATATCGTCCTGATAGCCGGTGTACATGGGCCAATCGTCGGCGTGCGCCTCCCCCGTCTGGTAGTGTTGGGGTTCAATGAATCGTTCCCCAATGGCGTAGGTGTTGCTGGTACCGTCGGAGATCTGTCTCAGTTCGATCGCGGTTCCACAGAAGCCGATCCCACTGTGTTCCTCGAGGGGAGGATACCAGTTGCCGGCCAAGCCCGCGGTCTCTGATCGGGGCGCACATAGGAAACACCACTCTTCCAGCAACTCGACGTCGCCGGCGTTTTGGGCGTAATCCGCCCGGCCGTGGTTTTCGGCCCAACGACTGTTACGTGGGACCTTGTTCGTCGTATTGGGATATCCGTTCGCGGGTCGTCTTGTGGGACAGTTGAGAAACGAAATCGCGAGGGCATCGCGTTTAGCGAGTTCCTTTCGCTTGGTCTTTCCCGTCATCCCTTGGCCGATCTGATGGATGGCTTTTTGCTCGATAAACGGGAGTATGTTGTAGACCCACCCGCCTGGCTGATTTCTGTCCGGGCCCAAGTCGGGGTCGCCGACCCAATCTCCGAGCCAGCCGCCGGCAGGCAGGTACCCCATCGTGCTTTCATGCTGTAGCATCGCCAGCGACAGTTGCTTGAGATGGTTCTTGCACTGGGCCCTGCGCGCGGCTTCGCGCGCCGCCTGCACCGCCGGGAGCAAGAGGGCGACCAGAACGCCAATGATGGCGATCACCACCAACAACTCAACGAGTGTGAAAGCATCGTTTTTGCGATTGCGAAGAAAAATCATCCTCTGTTCCGTCCCTCTTGCCTCTCGTAAAGTAATCGAACCAATCCGTTTCGATTGAAGTTGAGTTACACTCTCTTTCCCAGAAAAAAGTCTTGCCTCGGCCGCTGCCCACCCGACCGAGACAAGCTCTGAATTCCTCTCGCTAGCTGCGTCGACGACCCAGCAGACCGAGGACGCCGAGGCCCATCAGCAATGCCGAAGTCGGCTCGGGAACTTGTACGTCAATTTCCCAGACCAAAGGCGAAGCAATAGCCGCGTTCAGGCCATCGTCGATTGACGTGAAGGGGTTCACGCCATCAAATGGGTCGCGATACTCACCGCCCGTGTTGTCCACGGCATAGAACTCAAAAATCAGATTCGTGGCTCCGGACACCAGCGGTGCGCCAGAATCATCAAACACGCTCACTAATGTCGAACCCCACTGCCCAGCATTTACCGTGCCCGGAAGATCGGATTCGAAGTACCCGACTTGCGCGAAATTAGATCCGCCGTCCGTCGAGGCGCTAATCACCGTGGTGGAAAACACTCGGCCATCTTTCCCGTCATTGCCCGTCAGAATCTTGATAAGACCGACGTCACTAGCTGCGGCGAGATCGTACTGAACTCTCTTCGTGGGAGCGCCCACTGGCGGAAAGTCATTCAAGAGCCCAGCGAGTCCACTCTCGCCAGAATCGTTGGTGAAGGCAGGCAAACCTTCCGGAAGGAGCGAGTTCCCCGCAGCAGGATTGGCGGGATGCCAGCCCAGGTCACCAGCAAGTTCAGTGCCAATCAATCCCGAAATAAGGTCGCTGGCCGCCAAACTGCCGTCTAGCGAGTTGCCAGCCGCGCCGTGACCCGTGGTGCTGACGACCGCAGCGTTGGCTGAAGTCGCAGCCACAAGTGCGACGACCAAACTAAATACAAGTACTCTCATTAGTCCACCTCCAGTTGAAAAGTGTCGAAAAACGCTAGAACAAGAAACAAACAGAAACAGTTGTACTCTTCTCCTTCATTCTCGCAGTATCGAGAGGCCTCCCCCCTTTCTTGTCAGCCAATCGATCTACTTGCAAGGAATGCCCCTCCGTGCCATTCCAAATTTGTCGTTACATTCTGAACGCCACGGAGGGCGTTCCCTTTGGAGTCAAACACGCCGCCTTCTGGTGGCCGCTGCAAACGCCAAAGCGATCGCGGTCAGAACCACACTGGTCGGTTCTGGTACGGCTGCTAAGCTGCCAATCGGTGGCGGGCCTCCGTATTGGGTTTCCCAAATCCCGAGGTCGACGTTGTCCACGGTTCCGCTCAGGTCAGCATCGCCGTTGCTATTGTCGGTCTGACCGGCGAGTCCAAAGCCACGTTGCCAAATTAGCATGTCCTCGCCATTGACTTCGTTGCTGCCATCGAAGTCGGCGTCATCTGCGGCGCTAGCCGCTTGGCCAATGACGTCGATTTCCCAGACCAAAGGCGACACAAACGCGGCCGACAGTGTGTCGTCCACACCGGTAAATGGATTGACGCCGTCGAACGGGTCTCGCATCTCGCCGAGCGTATTGTCCACGGAATAGAAGTCAAACTGTATGTGGGTCACTCCGGCGGCAATCGGCGCGACGCCGTCATCGAAGATTTCGGCGAAATTCGCCTGATCCTCGGTAGTTCCTGGGATCCCCGTTTCGTTGTTGATCCAACCAGAGGCGTTCGACTGATAGTAGCCGTTGCTGTTGGCGGCCACACCGTTGTTAGGGTCGAAGTCGGGGACGAGTCCACCCAGAGGCGAGAAGTTGGCGCCGTTGTCCGTGGAGACGCGAATCACGAAAGTCGAGAAGATTCGTCCGTCAGAATTAGTCAGATTGCCGGTGAGGATGCCGATTCGATCGATATCAAACGAACCACCCAGGTCGTACTCAAGCACCTTTGTCGGGTCCTCTTCGTTCGGATCGCCATGATCCTCAACAGCGTTAGGAAAGTCATTCAATAAACCAGTGAATTGATTAGCACTCCCTGCACCATCGGTGAAGGCAGGCAATTGGTCGGCCGGGTTGGTGTTGACGGAATGCCAGCCGTTGTCGCCGGGCAGCTCCGCTGCGATCAAGCCGTGGAGCAAGTCCGAATTGGATAGCATTCCATCGAGGTCCGCAGGAAACTCACCACGCGTGGTAGTGCCGGTGATCGCG
>CAXMSB010000269.1:0-14632 GCA_964195615.1 uncultured Granulosicoccus sp.
CGAACAATCCGTGCTGATGCATGCTCGCTTCCCCAGGCTGTTAGTTCGTTTCCCACTCGCTCGCTACAAAGTAGCCGACAAACCACAGGGAAAATACCCGAAAATAACGGGAAGCTTCGGCGGAATTAATAGAGGAACCCATCATAGAGTTTTAGAATTCTTCTGGCCGCGAGACACGTCATGAATAGACCCTTTCTATTGATCCTTGCGCCCTCAATGAACCCAGGGCGCCCAACGGAAGCCCGGATTTCGCTAGCAAATACTGGGCGGCGGGGTCCAATCGTCGCGCAATCATCAATAAATGAACCGATAGTGATGCTCGCGACGGTACGGATAGTCGCTTAAGTGGAGGGTTCACTTTCGAGTATGAATGGTCGAATGCATTTAGAATTTGTTGTACCTCCATCAATCTCCGACTTCACTCGATGCTTCCCATATCATCAGCTGCGCTTCGAACGATTTGATTGCAACACCGCCGTCATCGACTGTTTCCGATCCAAAGCCCGCCTCGGCCAAACAGGATTCCTGCTCTTCATCGATCCGGCCGTTGTCAGCGACGGCCCGCCACCATTGCAAATGGGGCCAGTCGCGACGAACAGTCTTCAATGAAGTGCTGACTGTCCGACCGTTTACACCCGGCGCGAATCCGGCGCGATTGGCAATGGATGTTAAAGTTGCAAGCTTTTCCGCTTTCTTGAGTTCCCAAAGGATTTGGGCAATGGCTTGAGCGCGAGCCGACGTTACTGACATGGGCGTCTCCTTATAGCATGCCCCTTACTCCGGCTTTGTGTGTCTGGCCAGAACGGGGGCCTTTTCCGAGGCACGGAGTTTTGGCTAGCAATAGTATCCCCAGGCTGGAAAAAGTGGTCTTCTAAAAGCGAAGATCAGGCAACCTGAACGTTTTCAGCGCAGGGACCTTTTTGACCCTTCGCTTCGTTGAACGAAACCTTCTGGCCTTCTCGCAGATCATCAAAGCTACAGCCTTCGACACTGGACGAGTGAAAAAACAGATCCTTGTCTCTACCAACGTCAATAAAGCCAAAACCCTTGTCCGTAATTCGCTTGATTGTACCTTCAGCCATTTGTTCATTTCCCAAAAAAATGCTTCTGCGGCGATGCCGAGAACACAAAGTTCCAGGCTGCTCCGCCACAAGTGTGCCCCCATCCTAGCCGACTTGCTCCGCAAGCGACAGTACAGACCAATGCGATTGAGTTCTGGCAGAAGCAGTATTATTATTGATCCTTACGCCACCAATGGACCGAGGGCGCCCATCGGAAGCCCGGATTTCGCTAGAAAAATGCTGGCAATGGGGCATTTGTCGCGTAATCATCAATAAAATAGATCAAGAACCCCTAATCGCGTGGCAGCTGTTGCGAATGCGTCTCCACGGGCGGGTTGAACTCGTGACCGCGATCTTCTCTCGCTGCGGCTACTCCTGCCCCCATCGCACCCTTAAGCATCATGGCGCTACCTAGCCGCGGAGTGCACAACCGCCGTTAGAAACAGTCTGACGCTGCGACGCGTCGGCGTGAAACACCGAAGGCAGAAACGACAGCTTGCCAATCCGCTTCGGCGACGCACGCCGAAGGCATCAAGAGCCCACGGGGCTATCGCGCCACACTTGATGCGATGCAAGCGTTGGTTGACCGGATGCACAGACCGATGATTCAACCCCTCTGGGAAGCTCTCCCCTCGGGGAGGCGGAATCAAGAGCACCTCAGCAGGTGCTCCAGGTGCGTGGCGACACACTCCGCCAGCACGGGCGGGTTGTACCCGCCTTCCAGCACGCTCACGACGCGGCCCGCGGCATGCGTGTTGGCGATTCCGGTTACCAAGGCGCTGAGCGTTTGAAAATCCTCGACTTCCAGCCCCAACGAGCCGACTGGATCGGCGCGGTGGCTGTCGAAGCCGGCGCTCACCAGCACGAGCTCCGGCTTGATGCGCTCGGCAAAGTCCTCGAGCTCTCCGGCGACGGCTGCCAGATAGTCGCTGCGCGTAGTGCCGTGTGGTAGTGGTAGATTGCGTGTTGTGCCCAGGCCGTCGTTCGTGCCGGTCTCGTCGGCGTTGCCGGTGCCCGGATAGAAGGGCCAACGATGCACCGAGAAATAGCCAACGCGCGGGTCGTCGTAAAAACAGGCCTGCGTGCCGTTGCCGTGATGGACGTCCCAATCGACGATCAACACGCGAGAGACGCCCCGATCAAGGGCCGCCTGGGCGCCCAAGGCGATGTTGTTAAACAAACAAAAACCCATCGCCCGCTGCGGCAGGGCGTGATGACCCGGGGGCCGAACTAGGCAGAGTGCCTGACTCGCTTCGTCGGAAAGTACGCGATCAACCGCGTCGCACACCGCGCCGGCCGCCAAGCTGGCTATCTCGACCGAAGGGGGCGAGACCACCGTGTCGGGATCGACCCGACCGCCGCCGCTCGCCGCGAGTTGGTGCAGCCCGTCGACGTGCGCCGCATCATGCATGGTGACAAGCCGATCGCGATCGGCCGGCTGCCACGTGGGCCGACGGCAGCGGTCGGCCAAGCCGCGTGCGTTCAGTTCCGCCATGATCTGCCGCAGCCGCTCGGCACACTCGGGATGGTCGCCCGTGTCGTGGTCCAGAAATCGCGGGTCGTAGTACAGCAGCGTCATGTCCGGCAGTCTTCCTGGAGGTCACTCGGACCGGGGCCTGTAGGAGGCTGCCAACCTAGCAAGCCTGATGCACGAAACGGCCGTTTCTGCCTAATTCGGCACGTTTTTTGCCCCGTCAACCGCGATCGTTTTGCAGCCCGACGGCGACCGCGTACAATGCAACTATGGGTCATCCTATCGGCCCCACGCAGCAGAGGAAACAGAGAAGCACATGGGGAGCAGAGGAGCACGGGCGATGAGCAGGATTTTCGGTAACGGTAACTCCCTCTGGGGGGTCTTCTTCGGTTCGCGCTGCGCGCGAGTCTCGACACTGGCGGCGCTGGCCATCATGTTGCTCGCCACGCCCGCCTGGGCGCAGCGCTACAAGGAAATCGATCCCAAGCTGACCGACGGACAAGCCAGAGCGCTGGATCGTACGGTCGGCCAGGCGATACGCGACCGGGCAGGTTTCGGCGCAAACGCTGGCGCCGTTGAAGATTACTTCAAGAAATACTATTTCCCGAAAATGACCCAAACAGATCCCGACAGCCTCGCCGAACTAGGCGACCGTCGGGAAGATCTATTTCGACGATACATCCGCGTCGCGGCGAATGCAGAATCGCAAGCAACCCTGACAGACCAGACTCTGAACGTGGTAGAGGCCATTTCGCAGGGCGGCTACCATCCCGCCGTGCGGTACAACGCGGTGCTGATTCTCGGCAATCTCGATCAGAAGATCGCTGGCGGGCGCGCGAACCCGACCCCCCCGATTCCGCTGCCCGCGGCAACCGCGGTGATGTTGGGCCTGTTGGAGCAAGAAGATTTCAAGGGCGTGAAGGTGCATCCTTCGGTGCAACTGGGCGCCCTGGTGGGCTTGGAGCGCCACGCACGGTTCGGCATCGCCCCCGAGCACGCAGAGCGAGTCACCAAGGCGGCCCTCGACGTGATGGCCCAAGAGGATTCGCCGGAAGAGGTCCCCAACGACGTGCATCACATGATGAGGTGCCGGGCCGCCAGTGTGCTCGCCTCTCAGCACCGAAAGAAACCCGACGCCGAAGTGCAGACCGCGCTCGACGCTCTGATGATCAACGAGAAGCTAGATTTAGACGACCGCTGCTTCGTTGTCGGGCTGATGAAAATGCTGGACTACACCCAGGCCGATGGTGTGGATTCCGCGGCGACCGTGGCGGCGCTGGGCAGCCTGTCGCGGGATGTGATGAAGGCGGGAGCCGAAGTGGCCGACGAATATCAGCAGGAAATCCTCGGCAACGGCGGCGGCGGTATGAATCGACGCAACATGTTCCGCGGCGATGGACGTCGAGGCGGCGACGACGGGCCAAAATTCGAACGTCGCCGGTTGCTCAGTCGGCTTCGAGCCATCTACAACGGTGGCAATTCGCTGATCGAGGGAGCACCCGATGCCACCAAGGCCCGGCTGCAAAGCTTGCTCGACGCGATGAAACCCGCACGCGTTGCCGCTGCCGACAAAAATATGGTAGATCTGGATATTGTCGAAGCGGTACTGCAGGCAGACCGGGACGTCGACCAAATGGTTCAGAGCTGGAAGCAGGTCGCAGCGCCCGCGAAGCCCGTCGGGGACGAAGCCTCTTAGTGGCAGTAGCCCCATTGAATACGCAAGTAAGCCGCGAGGCGCTCGGCTGGCGCCTCGCGGCTTACAAGACTTCAGCTTCTGCAGAATTAATTCTAGCGCGCCGTGGCTACTGCCGGTGTCTTCGACGTCGCCCGGGCAATCGCCAGGCAGCCGAGCAGTACGGCCAGGTAGAACACGTCGCCGGCCAGCATGGTGCGATAGAACGGCACGGCCGCGACGTAGCACGCCGCCAAGCCGGCGAATGTCTTCTCGTAGAGACCGGTGAAAGCCCAAACGGAGAAATTCGTTGCCAAGTAGAACGCCGTCGCGGGCACCACGCCGCACAGACCCCAACGCCAGGCACTTTGCAAGCCGGAGGTGCCGCGAGTGGAACGACCCAGCAAGAGCGGCACGATCATCATCGCGTGTACCGTCACCAACACCAGCCAGCTATCGTGGGCCGTCAGCAACAGGTCGGAAATGGCCAGTATGCTCACCGGCAACAGCACGGCGGGCAACAAGCGGCGAAAGTAGAAACCGCCCAGCGCCGTCACCGCAGCGATGGGCGTGAAGTTCCAATCGGGCTGAGCCCAACGGCCCAACACGCCAATTGCCAACAAGAGCCCAAAAACGGTCAGTTCGCGTAAGGTTTCACGGTTCACGATGCTAGTCTCCCGTATGCGTTTCAAGTGTGGCTGAATGCCCTTATTTTCGGCCCCCATTGTAATCGCCTGCGGCAAATTCCCACAAGAGGCGCATTCCGGGCTCGATGGGCTCCAGGCAGAAACTTTCCTCTCCGTAGCGGTCGTCGACGCGGTACCGCCAATTTCGTCCCCCCCCTCCTTCGTCCTTCAGACCGTCGATCGAGGTGAGCAGCCCGCTGTCGCCGGTGCCGACCTGGGTGTACTCGATGCCGGGGCGAAAATCGCGGGCTTCTCCCATGAGATCGGCCGCGGTCATCCCCGCTCGCCAGGGCAGCGCGGCAATGTGCTTTCTGGCCCCGTTGCCGAAATCGATCTCCAGCGAGGCGGTGTTGCCCTGCGGCTCGGCTGAGAGGGTCCAATCGCCGATTGTCCTCGGGGCGGTGGGCCGGGGTCCGCCCTGGCGAGTGCCGAAGGCGATCGCCGCCGCGACCAGCAATACCGCTGCCAGCAGAGCTGGAAATACCCAGCCGCCGTGTGATTGATGGCCGCCCGGATTGCCGGCGACCCCGTCTGTGCCTGATTGGCCAAGTTCCATAGAATGCACCTTACCCGTGGGCGAAGTGGCGAGTCCAGCCCGTGGCCAGAAACTGCAAACCATTATCCACCGTGTGACCGATGTCCAAGCCCTCGATGCTTTCGCTGGAATTTCCCTCCGACGACGTGGCCGTGCTCACGCTCGACGATCCGACCAAGGCCGTGAACGTCCTCTCGCAGACGGTGCTGGACGATTTAGACCGGCAACTCTCCGAGCTGGAAAAACGCGACGGCCTGGCGGGCCTCGTGATTTGCTCGGCCAAACCCGGCAATTTCATCGCCGGGGCCGACCTGCGAGAGTTTGCCGCGTCGCTCGACCATCCTGCGGAGGCGGTGCAAGCCGTCGCGCGGCGGGGGCAAGAACTGTTCGGCCGATTGGCAAAATGTCCTTTCGTCACCGTGGCTGCGGTCGGCGGCATCTGCGTCGGCGGTGGGGCGGAACTGGCGCTCTGGTGCGACCGGCGGATCATGGCCGACAACAGCAAAACCAGCTATGCCTTCCCCGAGGTGAAACTTGGCCTGTTCCCCGGGTGGGGCGGCACGGCCCGCACGCCGCGGATCGTCGGGCTCGGCAACGCCGTCGAACTGGTCACCAGCGGCGATCCGATCGATTCGCGCGCCGCGATGGCCATGGGCCTGGCCAACGTCGCGCGGCCCGAGGGCCTGCTCGACGCGGCGCTGGCCATGGTGCAAACCGAAAAAGAATCGAAGCAGTATCTCAAAGACCGAAAGTGCTGGGAGGCCCCGTTGGGGCTGAGCGAAACGGAACTCGGCTTTCTCGCGGCGACCTCCAGTGCCTACATCCAAGGCCAAACCAAGGGCAACTACCCGGCGCCGTTGGCCGCCTTGGAAGTGATGCTCGGCGCGGTGGGCGTCGACGTCTGGACCGCCTGCCAGATGGAAGCCGAGGCGTTCGCCGAACTGTTCGGCTCGCCCGTGAATCGGGCCCTGCTGAACGTGTTCTTCCTGCAGGACGCGAACAAGAAACAATCGGGGCCGGAAGGCGCCAAGCCTAGCGCGATCGGCTCCGCCGCCGTAGTGGGCGCCGGCATCATGGGTCAGGGAATCGCCGCGGCGAACGTCAAGCGGCGCATCCCCGTCGCGCTCGGCGACGTGTCGGCCGAAGCGGTCGGCCGCGGCGTGCAGGGCATTCTCACCGAAGTGAGTTTCAATAAGAAAACGCGCAAGCCGGACGTCGAGAAGGCGCTCGAACTCACCCCGCTAGTCAACGGCACGACCAGCGACGCCGAGCTGGCCGAGGCCGATCTCGTGATCGAAGCGATCTACGAAAACGCCGAGGCAAAGCGCGATCTCTACAACCGACTCGAGCCGCAACTCGGCGAGCAGGCGCTGCTTTGCTCCAACACCTCCACGATTCCGATCACCCAATTGGCCAACGGGCTCAAGCACCCCGAGCGGTTTTGCGGGCTGCACTTTTTCAATCCGGTCCGCCGTATGCCTTTGGTCGAGGTAATCCGCGGCGAGCAGACCAGCGACGCGACCATCGCCACGGCGGTCGCTTACGCCAAGGCGATCGGCAAGTCGCCGATCGTCGTGGGCGACGGGCCCGGCTTCTTGGTCAATCGCGTGCTGCTGCCCTACATGAACGAATCCCTGCTCTTGCTAGAGGAGGGGGCGTCGATGAAGTCAATCGACCGGGCAGCCACCGCGTTCGGCATGCCGATGGGGCCGATCACCCTGTACGACACGGTCGGGCTCGACATCGCGGTACACGCCGGCGAGGTAATGAAACAAGCGTTTCCCGATCGGGTCGTGCCGTCGAAAATCCTGCCCGCCATGGTCGAGATCAAACGGCTCGGCAAGAAAAACGGTCGCGGCTTCTTCGACTACGGCAAGGGCAAGAAGAAAGATCGCGGCCAGGAGAGCCCCGAGGTGGCTGAACTCCTGAAACCGTTGTGCGCCGAGCCGCGCAAGTTTTCCGGCGCCGAGATCACCGACCGGCTGTTCCTGCCGATGTTGTTGGAAGCAACCCGGCTGCTGGAAGAGGGCATCGTGGCCGACGTGCGAGACGTCGACCTGGGCCTGATCTTCGGCATCGGTTTCCCCCCATTCCAAGGCGGCCTGTTTTTCTGGGCCGACACCTTGGGCGCGGCAACGATCGTCGAGAAACTCGGACAATTCAAGTCGCTCGGCGAACGGTACAAACCCACGAAAATGCTGAACGATTTGGCTCAGTCAGGCACGAAGTTTTACAGCTCGAAATAAACTTAGGAACCGCTGATGGACGCAGATGAACGCGGATAGTTGTTGCAGGTTTATCTGCGTTCATCTGCGTCTATCAGCGGTTTCAACAAAAAGCCATAGAGATCTGCGTTATGAAATCCGCCGTGATTGTTGATTGTTGTCGCACGCCGATTGGTCGAGCCTCTGCCGAGAAGGGGGCCTTTCGCGACGTGCGCTCCGACGACCTGGCCGCGACGGTCATCCGGGCTCTCGTGGAACGAACCGGCATCGATCCGGCGGAAATCGAGGACGTCGTCCTCGGCAACACCCAGCAGCAAAAAGAACAAGGGTTCAACGTCGCCCGGATTATCTCGTTGATGGCGGGGCTGCCCAGCTCGACGGCGGGGGCCACGATCAACCGACTTTGCGGCAGCAGCCTGCAAGCCCTCAACCAGGCGAGCCACTCGATTCTGGCCGGCGGCGAAGACGTGCAGATCGTCGGCGGGCTGGAGCACATGCACCACATCCCCATGGACTCGGGCATCGACTTCAACCCCAAGCTGTTTCACGTCACCAGCAAAGGCGCGCTGCACATGGGCATCACGGCCGAGTTTCTCGCCCAAACCCAGGGCATCGACCGCGAAGCGCAAGACAAATTCGCTTTCGAGAGTCACCAAAAAGCGGCCGCAGCCACGGCGGCGGGCGAATTCCAGCGCGAGATCGTTCCCATCTGGGGTCTCGACGAAGCGGGTGAGCGGGTCCTCGTCGCCAGCGATCAATGCATCCGCCCCGACACGAGCGAAGAGGCGCTCTCCGCGCTGAAGCCGGCGTTCATGCCGGTAGTCGGCACCGTGACGGCCGGCAACAGCTCGCCGCTGAACGACGGGGCGGCAGCGATGCTAGTGATGAGCGACGAGCGAGCCCAATCGCTGGGACTCAAGCCGCTGGCAAAGATTCTCGCCACGGCTGTGGCCGGTGTAGACCCCTCGGTGATGGGCACCGGTCCCGTGCCGGCGACCAAAAAGGCGCTCCAGCGCGCCGGGCTGTCGCTGGAGGACATCGACGCGGTGGAACTCAACGAAGCATTCGCCGCCCAGTCTCTCGCCTGCATCCAAATGCTGGGCCTCGACCAGGAGAAGGTAAACGTCCGCGGCGGAGCGATCGCGATCGGTCATCCACTCGGGGCCAGCGGCGCGCGGATTGCCACGACACTGCTGCACACGATGATCGACCGCGACTGCACACTCGGCCTGGCGACGATGTGCATCGGCATCGGCCAGGGCATCGCGACGGTCTTTGAGCGCGTGTAAGACACGACCTTCGAGCGAGTGTAGAACGCGACGCGACGGCCTGCCCATGTGCCGCCGCGCCGTTCGCATGCAGGTCGCTTACCTGCGTGTCCTCCTCCATGCCAAGGCTGCAACCGCCAGCAAGAGCAGTGTTGCCGGTTCGGGAATCGTGATCACGAAGGCCATGTCCAGCGATTCACCCGTGATCGGGTCGACCAACTCGTTCCAGTCGGTGTAATAGTAGGCAGCGTCGTCGTTCCAGTGATCCAGCGACGTCTTCCAACCGGCTTCCGGGCCCACATTGACTGGGACGATGTGCAGGCCCAGCCAGTAGATCGTCCCTTCCTCTTGGATGAACGGGTTGGCGATCTGGGGGATATTCACCTGGTAGTACTGCTGATGGTCCGGGCGGTTCCATTACCCGTCGCTCAAAACGCCCTGCAACCAGCGACCCGTGTGGCTCGCCTCGCAGCCGGCGATCTCTTCCGGCGTCCCCGCCGCGACAATCTGCCCGCCGGCCACGCCGCCTTCTGGGCCGAGGTCGATGACCCAGTCGGCCGTTTTGATCACGTCCAGATTGTGCTCGATCACCAGCACTGTGTGCCCCAAGTCAACCAACTGCCCGAGCACGCCTAGCAGTCGATCGATGTCGTCGGCGTGCAACCCCGTGGTCGGTTCGTCGAGGATGTAGAGCGTGTGGCCGTTGGAAGGTCGGCCCAACTCGGCAGCCAGCTTGATCCGCTGCGCTTCGCCGCCGGAAAGCGTCGTCGAGCGCTGGCCCAACGTGAGATATCCCAGCCCGACGTCGACCAGGCTCGTCAGCATCCGATGGATCGCCGGATGGTTCTCGAAAAAATCGGCTGCCAAATCGATGCTCATCACCAGCACGTCGGCAATCGATTTCTCGCGATAACGCACGGCAAGCGTCTGCCGATTGAACTGCCGGCCGTGGCAGATGGGGCAAGTTACGAACAAGTCGGGCAGAAACCGCATCTCGATCCGCTCGACGCCTTGACCTTGGCATTGCTCGCACCGGCCACCCTTGGTGTTGAAACTAAAACGGCCCAGCTTGTAGCCCAGTTGCTTGGCGTGCTTGGTGCCGGTGAACACGCGGCGGATTTCGTCGAACACGCCCGTGTAGGTGGCCGGGTTCGAGCGGGGTGTGCGGCCGATAGGCGATTGGTCGACGTGAATCAGCCGCTCCAGCTTGCTTGCCCCGCGCAGCGCGCGATAGGGCCCCGGCTTGGCCGCCGCGCCATTGAGCTTACGAGCCAAGGCCCGGGCCAACGTGTCGACGACCAACGAACTCTTTCCCGACCCGCTCACGCCGGTGACACAAGTAAAAGTGCCCAGCGGAAAACTCGCGTTGACATCTTGCAGGTTGTTGATCGTCGCGCCGTCGAGCTGTAGCGTGCGCGTTTTGGCCGGTCGGCGACGTTTGGCCGGCATTTTGATTTCCAGTCGCCCCGAGAGATAGCCGCCGGTGATCGAGTCCGGGTCGGCGGCCACTTCGTCGAACGTGCCCTGCGAAACGATGTGCCCGCCGCGGGCACCCGCGCCGGGGCCCATGTCGACGACCCAATCGGCCGCCCGCATCACCGCTTCGTCATGTTCCACGACCAGCACGGTGTTGCCCTGTTGCTGCAGCTCGCGCAGCGATTGGATCAGCCGCTCGTTGTCGCGGGGATGCAATCCAATCGACGGTTCGTCGAGGATGTAGAGCACGCCCACCAACCCGGAGCCAATGCCGGTGGCCAGCCGCACGCGCTGCATCTCGCCGCCGCTCAAGGAATCGGCCGGGCGATCGAGCGACAGATACTCCACGCCGACCCGCCTGAGGAAGCTGAGCCGCTTAACGATCTCGCCCACCAGCGGCTCGGCGATCGGCTGTTGGCTTTCGTCGAACTCGAGGGATTCAAAAAACTCGTGCGCCGCTTCGATCGGCAGGGCCGTGATTTCATGGATCGCCCGTCCGGCGAGCCGACAGGCCCGGGCTTCGCCCTGCAGCCGTGAACCGCCGCAGTCGGCACACACCACTTGCGAACGAAACTCTTCCAATCGCTCGCGCACGTTGGTGCGCTTCGCCTTGGCGTGGTCCATTTCCAAATGGACCAACAGCCCGGGAAATTTGTCGCCGTCGCCGGCGAGCAATTCCCGCCGGGCACGCTCCGGCCATTTTTCTAGTGGCCGGTCCCAATCGACTTTTGCCTGGGCGAGAAAATCCTTCAGCAGCTTGCGATGTTTGGTCTTGGCCGCAGCGGCGGCGCCGCGCCAGGGGACAAACGCCCCGTCGGCAAGCGACAGGCCCAGGTCGGGCAATACCAGCTCGGGATCGAACCCCTCGCGGGCCCCCAACCCGTCGCAACTGCGGCAGGCGCCGTAGGGGCTGTTGAAACTAAACGTGCGCGGCTCGACCTCGGCCAGGCTGCTCTTGCAGTCGGGACAGGCATACTGCGTGCTGAAAACCCGCTCCTGCCAACCGTTCTCCGGCGTACACTCCGCGGTGCTCGCGCCGTTCCCCTTGGCCTTGGCTTCGGGCGTAAGAAAACTCACCCGCAGCGCCCCTTCGCCATGCTTCAGCGCCAGCCGTACCGATTCGGCGAGACGGTTCTCCAGCCCTGGACGAACAATCACCCGATCGACGACCGCGTCGATGTCGTGCCGCTGGCGAGGTTTTAGCTCCGGCACTTGTTCCACTTCGTACGCCAGGCCGTCGATCCGCACACGAATGAAACCTTCCTTACGAATGCGGTCGAACGCGTCGGTATGTTTGCCCAAACGCCCGCGCACAATCGGGGCCAAAATCATCACCTTGGTCTGCTCGGGCAACGACTCGATCGCTTGCTGAATTTCCACGGGCGTCTGCTGCGCAATCGGCGTCCCGCAATCGGGGCAAGAGACCTCGCCCACTCGGGCCATCAACACGCGCAGAAAATCGTAGATTTCGGTGGCCGTGGCCACGGTGCTCCGCGGGTTGCGGCCCGGGCTGTGCTGGTCGATCGCAATCGTGGGCTGTAGGCCCTCGATGACGTCGACGTCGGGCCGCTCGATTTGGTCGAAAAACTGGCGGGCGTAGACCGACAGGCTTTCGACGTACTGCCGCTGGCCCTCGGCCAGCAGCGTGTCGAAAGCGAGCGAACTTTTCCCCGAGCCGCTGAGTCCTGTGATCACCACCAGACGATCATGCGGAATCTCCAGGTCGAAGTTCTGCAGGTTATGGGTTCTCGCCCCGCGGATGCGGATCGCCTCCGGCGGCGGGCTCGGGCGGGCGTCGGTGGTGGCCAGAACGGCGGCACGGGACATCGGCTTTTCCAGGAGAGTTGGCTCTGCTGGCGCTAGCGGGCAGTGGCAAAACCGTTCAGGCTAACACCACGGCGACCCGGTGGCAACTTGCCGATAATCACTAACCCGACGCGTAAGCGAGGGAATTCGCGGGAAACACTCGCTTACGCGTCGGGATAGTGTGGGAGGCGTCTCCTGACGGCGACCCGCGACGATCGCCGTCGGAGACGCCTCCCACAGAATCAAGCATCTTGAACAAGGATCGGCCCATGGCACCGCCGGCGAACCCTTGCCCACAGGGGTCAGTCAGACTATCATCATAGGTTTCGTTTCTATCTGGAGCTGTAATCATGCGTCACGTACTCTCTGCCTTGGTGCAGAACGTACCGGGGGTGTTGGCCCACGTCGCGGGGATGTTCGCCTCGCGAGGCTACAACATCGACAGCCTCGCCGTCGGCGAGACCGAGGACCCGAAGTTGTCGCGGATGGTGTTTGTCGTCGTGGGCGACGATAGCGTCCTGGAACAGGTCCGCAAGCAACTCCAGAAAATCGTCACCGTCGTGCGCGTCGACGACATCAGCTCGCAGGAGTTCGTCGAACGCGACCTGATGCTGCTGAAAGTCAGTTGCTCGAACGGCAATCGGGCCGAGATCCGCGAACTGGTGCAGATCTTCCGCGGCCGCGTGGTCGACGTCGCCCCCGAGGGCGTGATCGTCGAGATTTCCGGCCAGGAGAAAAAAATCGAAGCCTTTATCGACTTGATGCGTCCGTTCGGCATTATCGAACTGGTCCGCACCGGTCGGATCGCCATGGTTCGCGTGGTCAATCACCAGGCCAAGGAAGGCAACATCCATCCCTACGTCGAAGAACCGGCCGACAGCGAATGACATCCCAAGAAACTTTCCTACGGGGATTAAACGCAGAGGACGCAAAGAATCGCAGATACTCGCAGAGCCTGTCTTAATAAAAAGATCCTCCGCGGCCCTCTGCGAAACTTTGCGAGCTCCGCGTTTATTCCGCAAGAGACCCTTTCCGAAACAAACAAATAGAGATTCTCTCCCATGGCAGCAACGATTTATTACGACAAAGACGCCGACCTGAACGCCCTGGAGGGCAAGATCGTGGCCATCCTCGGCTACGGTTCCCAGGGCCACGCCCATGCTCAGAACCTACGCGACAGTGGCGTGAAGGTCATCGTTGGTCAGCGCGCCGGCAGTCCCAATTACGAATTGGCCGTCAGCCATGGCTTCGAGCCGTTGCCCATCGACGAAGCCACCAAGCAGGCAGACATCATCAACATTCTCCTGCCCGACGAAGTGCAGGGAGACATCTACCGCGACCAGATCCGCGACAACCTCTCGCCGGGCAACGTGCTGATGTGCTCGCACGGTTTTAACGTGCATTTTGGTCAGGTCGAGGCCCCCCAGGGCGTCGACTTGCTGCTGGTTGCCCCCAAGGGGCCGGGCCACCTGGTCCGCAGCGAGTACGTAGCCGGCGGCGGCGTCCCCTGCCTCATCGCCATGAGCGACGGCGCCAGCGAAGAAACCTTCAAAATGGGCCTCGCCTACGCCAAGGGCATCGGCGGCGCCCGGGCTGGTGTCATCCACACCACCTTTGCCGAAGAGACCGAGACCGATCTGTTCGGCGAACAGGTTGTCTTGTGCGGCGGACTTTCCGAGCTGATCAAGGCCGGTTTTGAAACGCTCGTCGAGGCCGGATATCAGCCCGAGATGGCCTACTTCGAGTGCATGCACGAAGTGAAATTGATCGTCGACCTGTTCTATCAGGGCGGTCTCAACTACATGCGCTACAGCGTCTCGAACACGGCCGAGTACGGCGACTACACCCGCGGCCCGCGGATCGTCACCGACGAAACCAAAGCCGAGATGAAGCGCATTCTCGAAGAGATCCAAAGCGGCGAGTTCGCCCGGCAGTGGATCCTGGAGAACAAAGCCGGCGCACCATCGTTCAAAGCAACCCGCCGCCGCGAGCGGGAGCATGGTGTCGAAAAAATCGGCCTCGAGCTACGCAAGCTGATGTCGTGGATCGATGAGAAAGAGGTCTGAGCGAGGCGTGTCGTCCCCGAAAGTGAGGCGGGTGCCGCACCTGACGTTTCTACACAAGTCGCGGTGGGGCTCTTTCGGCCCAAGGGGCCAGCCCTAAGTCAGCCCAGGGCGCAGCCCTGGGAAATCGGCAAAAACGGCATCGAGCCCCAACGGGGCGGCCCTATTACAAAGCACTTGGGATTAGGTGACTAAATTGCGCAAGCGCCTACGAAAGAAGAAGCATCTCAGGGATTTTCAGCAATTCGGGGTCAATCTTGTCGTCAATCTTCATGATGGTGTGGACTTCGACGCGTTCTTCGACGACTTTCTTGTTAAGGCTGTTGAGGCAAATGGATTAGCATTTGGTGGCGGGGGATGTGCAAC
>CAXMSB010000270.1:0-7983 GCA_964195615.1 uncultured Granulosicoccus sp.
CGCCAGCCGAGCGCTCCGGAGCGCTCGGCTGGCGCCTCGCGGCTTACTGGTTCTTGAAGCGTCGGTTGCGTTCTTTGCTTCGCCATTTGCGATTCCCTGCCGAGAAGCCTACGATGACAGATGAGTCCCCGGAGAGGGCTGGGCGATCGCCGGCTTGCCGTGAGGCGAGCGGGAGGAAAGTCCGGGCACCGCAGGACAGGGTGGTGGATAACGTCCACCGGCCGTGAGGTTAGGGAAAGTGCCGCAGAAAATAGACCGCCTCTTGCTTCGTCCTCGCGAGGGAGCAAGCGGTAAGGGTGAAAAGGTGCGGTAAGAGCGCACCAGCAGCCGGGGTGACCCGGTTGGCTTGGTAAACCCCACCCGGTGCAAGATCAAACAGAGAGCATGAGTCGGTCCGGCTCGTTACGACTCTCGGGTAGATCGCTGGAGGCGCACGGGCAACCGTCGCCCTAGAGGAATGATCGCCGGCGGCGCGCAAGCGGCGCCACAGAACCCGGCTTACAGGCCCTCTCCGGGACTCTTTTTCTTGTGGGTTGGTAATGTGGTGGAAAAGAAACCGCCCCCTGCTCGGGGGCGGCTCTTGTTCCAGCCGACGCGGCGGTCTCAGCTTCCGCTGCTACCCTCAGCCTAAAACCTCGGATGCGAGGCGGGCTTGAAGGGCGATGGAGCCGTGGACTGCGGAATTGCTGTCTGCGGCTGCGTTGTCGGCTGAGATAGCGTCGAAACGCCTGCCAGCGGTGCGGGAGCCGCTGGCTGGCTATTCAGGCTCGGCGAGGGAGAGGCAGTGCCTCCGCCTGCCGTCGAGCCGGAACGCTCGTTGGGAATCTTATCCTCGCCAATCACCTGCAGCAGCTTCGAGATGCAGAGCTTGTTCATGCTGGTGCGCAGGTCGTGGGCCTCGGTTCGCAGATACTCGTGCATGCTCTTGGGCAGCCTAACGGTGATGACCCGCGTCGGCTCGGTCTCGGGATCGGCGGTGGTCCGCTTTTCCCGGAGCTTGACCAGCATCTTCTGGATGATGTCGAATTCGTCGCTTTTCTCGAAGGCAATCAGCTCCTCAAAAGAGGGGAACCGTTTGCGGACCGCTCCGTCGATCCCCAGCACCTCCCTAAAAAAGGTGACCCAATCGGGCGTCTGGCGATAAAGGTTTTCAGCGACTTGTACAACTTCCCGATACTTCTCCTGTGATTGTGTCAGCACGGCTGATGTCTCCTTCCAATTCAGCTGGGGGTGGTCGTCTCGAAGGACCACACGGCCTCCGTGTTTTGGGAAGTGTTCGCTAGCGGGCAAGTGATTCACACAGGTTGTTGCACTGCTTGCACTTACGTCGATTATCAGGCCGTGCCTATTTTTGGGCAGGCCCTGCCCGGCCGGCGAGCGGGCCGCGTTGCCTAGTTTTTAGGCAGCCGCAGAATTCCCATAATCGGAAATGTCCAGTAACTCGGGACTGGCTCTCCAGCAGCCTCTTGAGCCTGGAATGGTAGCTTATCGGCATGAAAAAAGACGGCCCGGAAGCCGTCTTTTGTGAATCAGAATCTTTCTTGGAAATCTTCGGTCAGGGGCCGCTCAGCCGTTTTCGGCGGTCAGCTCGTCGCGGACCCGCTCCAGCAGCCGCTTGGTCAGCAAGACCCCCTCGATCTCCGACTCGGGCTCGCCCCCCTCCCACTCGATGCCGACGTAGCCCCGATAGCCCGCCTCGAGAACGATCTCCATCATCCGGCGATAGTCGGTGTCGACCTCGTTGCCAGCACTGTCGAACTTGTGGCTCTTGGCACTGACGGCCTTGGCGAACGGCATCAACTCCTCGACGCCCTGGTAGCGGTCGTACCACTCGTCTTCCTGGATGCGGAAATTGCCGAAATCGGGCAACGTGCCACAGTTTTCCATGCCTACCTGCTTGATCACCCCAGCGAGCCAGGCTCCGTCGGAGGACACGCCGCCGTGGTTCTCGACGATGACGTTGATTTCGTGGGGCTCGGCGAATTGGCTGAGCCGCCGCAGGCCATCGGCCGCCAGCTTGGCCTGTTCCTCGCGGCTTCCCTCGGATCTGGCGTTGACCCGAATCGAGTGGCATCCCATCCGCTTGGCGGCCTCGACCCAGGGATAGTGGACCTCGACGGCCTCGGTTCGCCCGGCGGTGTCGGGATTCCCCAGATTCCCTTTGCCATCGGGAATATCGACCATGATCAGCAGTTCCTGCACTCCCGCGTCGACGCTCTTCTTGTGCATTTCATCCATGTAGTCGCGATCCTGGGCCTTGTCGTGGAAAGGTCCCATCCAGTATTCGACCGCGTCGACATCGAACTGCTGCTTGCAGAACGGGCCGAAATCACGCGGGTCGAGCTCGCCGGAGCCGATCAAGCGGTGCAACGAGTATTCGGCGACGGAAATCTTGTACAGGGGGTCTTTGTTCTGCCCGGCAGCGGCGATCGACATAGGGAGGGCTCCCGGGGAGAGGCCGGCGCTGGTAGCCGCTAGGGCAGCCAGGAAGTCGCGGCGAGTTGTGGAGGTCGACATGGTGTGAATGTTCCCAGATGCGGAGAATCGGAAGCAAACTGACTGTTTGAAGGGTGTGGCGAGTATAGGGGCCTCCCAGACGCGAGGCAACTACCCGCTGCCGCTGAGATTGCAGAAGCAAAGCGTGCCGTCATCCCGAGATCTGCCGAGAAATCTGGCTAGATTTTTCGACAGACCTCGACATGACAGTCGCCTAGCCCATTGACCAAGGACCAAGCTAGCGCCGAAAATCAGTCTCCTCGCAACCGCCAACTATCCACCAACGATTCCATAAGATTCTGGGAGAAACTCTATGACATCCGAAGCCGCCACCGGCCAGCCGATCACCAATGAAGCGGGCCGTCTGCAAGTCCCCAATCACCCCATCATTCCCTTCATCGAAGGCGACGGCACCGGACCCGACATCTGGCGGGCGAGCCAACTGGTGTTCGACGCGGCCGTCGAGAAGGCCTACGGTGGTGAGCGGAGTATCGCCTGGCGCGAGGTGTTGGCCGGGCAGAAGGCGTTCGACGCCACCGGCAGTTGGCTCCCGGACGAGACGCTCGACGGCTTCCGCGAATTGCTGGTCGGCATCAAGGGCCCGCTGACCACACCAGTTGGCGGAGGGATTCGTTCGCTGAATGTCGCCCTGCGTCAGATCCTGGATCTCTACGTCTGTTTGCGTCCGGTTCAGTACTTCCAAGGCGTACCCTCGCCGGTGAAACAGCCCGAGCTGACCGACATGGTCATCTTCCGAGAGAATTCCGAGGACATCTACGCGGGAATCGAGTATCAGGGTGGCACCGAGGATGCTCAGAAGTTGCTCGACTTCATGCAGAAAGAATTCCCCGAGGACTTTGCCAAAGTCCGATTCGGCTCGGAAGAAAAAGTCGCTGACTGGCGGGCGGTCCTCGAATCGATTGGTGCACCGAAGCGCATTGCCAAAATCGACGTCGGGCTCGGCATCAAGCCGGTGAGTCAACTTGGCACCGAGCGGCTGGTCCACAGCGCGATCGGCTACGCGATTCAAAACAACCGCAAGAGCGTCACCTTGGTGCATAAGGGCAACATCATGAAGTTCACCGAAGGTGGCTTTCGTGACTGGGGTTACGAGGTGGCCAAGAACTTTTTTGGTGCCGAAGAGATTGATGGCGGTCCCTGGTGCCAGATCCCTGAAGGCAAGCCGGGCGCGGGTCTAGTGATCAAAGACGTGATCGCCGACGCGATGCTCCAACAGATTCTCACCCGACCAGCAGAATACGACGTCATCGCCACGCTGAATCTCAATGGCGATTACATCAGCGATGCATTGGCTGCGTGTGTCGGCGGCATCGGCATCGCCCCCGGCGGCAATATTAACTATCTCACGGGCCATGCCATCTTCGAGGCGACTCACGGCACCGCGCCGAAGTATGCCGACCTGGACAAAGTGAATCCCGGTTCGTTGATTCTCTCGGGAGAGATGATGCTGCGTTACCTCGGTTGGACCGAAGCGGCGGATCTGATTATCAACGGTCTCAACGGCGCGATCGCTGAGAAGACGGTCACGTACGATTTCGAGCGATTGATGGACGGCGCCACGTTGTTGAAATGCAGCGAATTCGGCGCGGCAATCGTGAAACACATGTAAAGAACGCGATTAATCGCGGCGCTTCGTTTCACACGAAGCGCCGCGGCTCCGCCGCGCAACCTTACCCAAGGGTGCGAAGCATGATCCACGGGTTTCATTTCATCCTCAGCGCCTATGGATTCTGGCTCCCCAACGACCCGCGCGGCTCCTGGTCCGACACTGTCCGCGAATTCTCACTCCGAAAGTTCGGTCCCGCAACCAAGGCAAGCACAACCCGTTCCGTGGCCGGTCGCTCTCACGACCGGCAACAACGGCTCGCGGCGAAAGAGGCGCTCCGCTATCCGCCTGTGATATTCACAGGTCAACAAGCTCTGGCCATTGCTCAGGGCTTCGCAGAAGCACTGAGCGAACACGACTACGTCGTACACGCGCTGGCGATCCTGCCGGATCACACGCACCTGATCATGGCTTTCCACGCTCGGCACGTCGACGAAATCTCGGCGCACCTCAAGGCGAAAGCGACCGCCTCCTTGGCAAGACAGTACCTTCATCCGCTCGAGAGCTTCGCCGGAAAGAATGGCCGAAAGCCGACGCCCTGGGCGCGAAACTATTGGTGTCCGTTCATTCGTTCCGAACGGCACATGCGGGTGGCGATTCGCTATGTCCAGGCCAATCCGGTCAAAGCGGGGCTGCGGCCGCAGCGTTGGAGCCTCGTCACTCCTTACGATCCTTAGTCGCGATAAATCGCGGCGCTTCGTTATTTTCACGAAGCGCCGCGGCTCTGCCTCGCAAACCGCGAATCGTCGCGTGTTTGACGCTCTCTTTCGCGGCATCTAAAATGGAGAACCATGGCCGATGACGAAGAAACCGACGACGTAGTCAACGAAGAAGAAGATTCTGAAAACGAGCGGGAAGAAGCGACCGTTCTTAGGCAATCGCCCGTGCTGCGTGCCGAGGAGTTTCCCGTCGGGCTGACGCCCCGCGAGTTGGCCCATGCCCTGCGGGGCGAGCTGCTGGACCATTTCCAGCTTCAGCAATTCGTGGGTGCCGGCGGCATGGGCGTCGTTTTCAAGGCGCTTGACACGACGCTGGACCGAATCGTCGCGATAAAAGTTCTCGCCTCGCAATCGATCGGCAACGTCAACCTGCAGCGGCGTTTTCTGATCGAGGCACAATCGACCGCTCGACTCGATCACCCCAACATCGCGCGGATCCACTTTGTGGGGCGCGATCGGGGCCTGCCCTACATCGTGTTCGAGTACATCGAGGGCGAGAACCTGCGCGATATGGTGTTGCACCACGGACCGCTGTCGTTGGCAGAATCGCTGAGTTATACCTATCAGGTCGCCCACGCCTTGGCCCACGCCTGGCAACGAAACGTGGTGCATCGCGACATCAAGCCCTCGAACATCCTCGTCACCGACCAGGGCCAGGCAAAGCTGGTCGACATGGGTCTGGCCCGACTCCATGAAGTGGAATCGGCCGACGACGAACTGACCAACACGGGCGTGACCCTCGGCACGTTCAATTATATTTCTCCTGAACAAGCGCGCGACCCGCGCTCCGCCGATACGCGAAGCGACATCTATTCGCTGGGGTGCTCGCTGTTCTACATGTTGGCAGGTAGGCCGCCGTTCGCCCGTGGCACGGCCGTGCAGAAGCTTCTGCAGCACCAAGGAGAGCGGCCGCCCGCGCTGTCGGATATCCGCATCGACTTGCCTAAATCGGTCGACCTGCTGGTAGGGCGGATGTTGGCCAAGGACGTGAAAGAGCGACCCCAGTCGCCGACGGCATTGGTTCAGGAGGTGGGCCAGATTCTGCAAGAGATCGGCGTGCCATTGCCCCAAACGCTTGCGCCTCTGCCGATCGCCGGGAGACCGCGAATCGCGGCCGGTTGGCGGCATGTGGTTCCCTGGGCCGTGCCGGTCGGCGTGTTGCTGGCGCTGGTCGCGTGGTTCGGTTCCACGCAGTTGGCGTCAACCGACGAGCATCCTTTCCCGAATCTGCGGACCGCGGTTGGCACCGAGGACATCACGGAAACGTCGGCTAAAACGGTTCCCGAGCCAGCTGCCGAGGCGCCGGTGAACAGCCCCGCGGCGTCGGGCGTCACGCCGATCGACGTGAGTGCCCTGTTGCCCAACCCGGGGCAACAATCTCTCCCTGACGAGCAGGGGACGTCCTACCTGTTTGACACAGTCGACGATCCCAACCAATTTCCCACTCCCGCGACCAATGAGCTGTTGATGCCGGCACCAGGTCGAACACCCTTTCCCTAGTGCTCGTATTCACTGAGTGAAAGTACACCGGGCCGCTTTTAGTTGACAGCTCCAATCTCCATCGTTCTACTTGAGGGCCCAGTCGGTCTTCCTTCCCCAGCTATCCCGTCTCACCCACAGAGGAGTTTTCCTGATGCGCAGGTTTGTCGTCATGCTTGTCACGGCCGTGGTCTTCCTGGGCAGTTCGGCCCCCCAGGCCTCGGCCATTGTCCCTTTCATGAAAGAGTTCCAAAAGCTCTACATCACTCCGGAAACGGACGAAGAGTTCGCCGAGCTAGTTATGGGCAAGAAGACGAAGTGCCTTGTTTGCCATCAAGGCAAGAAACGAAAGCACCACAATCCCTATGGTGAGCACCTGGAGCATCTGCTCGACAAGAAGAAAGACAAGAAAGACAAAGAGAAGATTATCGCGGCGCTGAAGAAGGTCGAGAAGACACACACCGATCCCAAAGACGACAAGAGCCCAACCTATGGCGACTTGATCAAGGCCAACAAACTTCCGGGAGGTCCGCTGAAGGACGTGCAAAAGGAACCCGAGAAGGACGGCGAGCACGAGCATGACGAAGAGGGCGAGGTGAAGTCGGCGGAAGCTGCCTGAGATCGCTCACCGAAGCCGTGCGATCGAGAAGACCGCATCGCGGCCGTCATCAACAGCGTAGTGAGTAGCAACAGCCAGACTGCGCGGCGGATCTCCGTCAGGCGAACCTCGCCTGACATGACGGCCAGCAGTCGGCTCATCAGCATCATCGCCAGCACCACTCCGGCAAGAAACAGCAGGCTGGCCAGCGGACGGGTCCCCATCAACGCGCCGCGCGACGCCTGTGACATCGTGGCGAGCACCCACATGCCGACCGGCAACTGCAGGAGCGTCGAGACAAACGCAATCCCGGCCGTCACCCGCGCCACGCGTCTCGAGTCCGCGCTGCCCAAGGCCTGCTCTCCCCGCCGTGTCAGTAGACCAAGGACCATCACCCCAGCCACGGCCAGCGATGCCAAGGCAAAGTGAACAGAGAGCGAGATCGCGTTCTCGCGCGCCATCAGTTGCAACAAGGTTGCTCGGTCGATGATCGGTTCGGCAGTCCACGCGGGACTGGCGGCCATCTTGCCGATGACCGTCATCAGCGGAGGAAAGTGATACATCAGATTAGACGCCGACAGCAATGCGAACAGCGCATGCAACCAAGCCCGTCGCCCGAACAATCGCCACCCCCCGGCATAGACGAGCAGACACACCAGTGAGAACAGCATCTCAAGCCCCGCGTTCCAGTACGCACTAACTGGGAACCGACGGAACGCATCCCACAGCGGTTCACTCGAAGGCACGAGCAGGATCGCACCTCCGAGAAGCATCCCGACAACCATTGCCGCCACACTAAGCCACGCCAACGAGCGGCCCAATTGATTGGCAAGATCCATGTCGACATCGCCCCAACCGCGGAGCCAGAGGCACACGAGTGGCCCGGCGCTGGCCAAATTCACGGTCAACAGGTGCGCCGTCAGCAGAACCAAGATCAACAGTTCCGACACGTTCTTGTTCCTCTTCGCTCTGCTGCGACCGGATTGACATACCCCCGCACCGCGGGCTACGATTTGACACTTCCCATTGGAAGGGCGATTAGCTCAGTTGGCTAGAGCGCCACG
>CAXMSB010000271.1:0-1866 GCA_964195615.1 uncultured Granulosicoccus sp.
GTTCATCGACATTCCAAAGCCGCCGTCGCCGCACATCGCCTACACCTGGCGTTTGGAATCAATCGAGGCGGCTCCGAGCGCGACCGGCAGGCCGGAGCCAAGCGAGCCGTGATTGAATCCGCCCACCACGCGCCGCTCGCCCGAAAGGTCCACCTGACGCGCCAGCCAGACTGTGCACTCGCCCACGTCGCAGGCAAAGATCGCATCATCGGTCGCCCGGTCGCTGATCGCGCGGGCGAATAGTTGGGGGTGCAGCGGTTCGTCCGTCCGCGAAAGGCTAGCCTGCTTCTCCATCTGCCCGAGCCATTTGTCTCGCAGCTTGTAGAGGTGGCCGCGAAAGTGCGACGAGTCACCTTTGACGAGCGGGTTGAGCACGTCGAGGGTTGCGCCGACGTCTCCGACCAGCCCCAGTGTCACCGGCGCTCGGCGTCCGATGTGGTCAACGATACGATCAACCTGAATGATTGGCCGGCTATCGGGTAGGAAACCATCGTACGGAAAGTCGGTGCCCAGCATCAGAAGTACGTCGCAATCTTCGATGGCGTGATACCCGGCGGGATTTCCGATCAGTCCCGTCATTCCAACGACAGGATCTTCCGACGACTCGAAGATGTCCTTCGCGCGCAGCGTGTGTGCGATTGGCGCCTGCAGTCGGTCGGCCAGGGCAAGTACCTTGTCGCGGGCGTCACGGCAGCCGATACCGCAGAAAATCGTAACGCGTTTCCCGGCATTGAGAATCTCGGCCGCTTTGTCGACCAGGTCAGCCGACGGCGCGGTCCGCGGCAGCTGGTGGACAAGGGGGTGGTTGAAGTGCTCGCTTGGCACATCTTCGCCGATCACATCAGCGGGCAGCTCGATTCGAGTCACGCACCGTTCTACCAGTGCTTTCTGCACGGCGATCTCAGCGATTCGAGGCATTTGCGACGGCGTCTCGATGATGGCCTGGTAGGCGCAAACATCGTCGAAAACCTTTGCCAGATTCATCTCCTTATGGAAATCACTTCCGCGTTGGCTTCGCCCGACTTGGCCGGTGATTGCAACAACGCCGGCACCCTCTTTCTGCGCGTTGTAGAGACCGTTGATCAAGTGCAGGGCACCCGGCCCAGCAGTGCCGGCACAAACCCCAATCTTGCCAGTGAGTTCGGACTGGGCCGCAGCCGCGTAGGCCGCGTGTTCCTCGTGTCGCACGCCAATCCAGCGGAAGCGGTCGTCGTGGCGGATGGCTTCAAGCAGAGGATTGATGACGTCTCCGGTCATGCCGAATACCTCGCGTGCTCCTGCCTCCGCAAGCATGTCCAAAAGGCTCTCACAAATGCTTTTTTTCATAGTACACCTTTCTGCGTTCAGATAAGGTTCATTGCATGTATAAGAGCATTCAAGCCGCTCGCTATCGCGGCCACATATTTAGCCTTATGTGGCTGGGCCCGATTGGTTTTTCAGATCCAAGCTCCAGGCGCCGCCGCCTACAACAACCACGACTAACGAGGCAACAGTGACGATGACTGGCAATGGAAGCGGCGGAACTTTTGGGATCTCCGTTAATCCGCCTGGCAGGTCGGCCACGGACATGCCGGAAAACAGGATCGTCGTGTAGATGGCGACCGCCATGGTTGCAATTCCGAGGACCCCACCAATGCGCGCGAACAGTCCAAGCAGTAAGAGAATTCCTCCAAGGGTCTCGGCAGCCGGCGCCGCGTACATGTTCAACTCGACAAGCGGAATCTGGCTCGCGATTAAGATCTCGCGAAAGTGATCCGGTTTGAAAAAGTGCAGTAGACCGAATCCAAGTAACGGGAGTCCTGCCAGGACTCGTGGGATGATCGCAAACTTGTGCTCCGATGTTTTGGTGATAAGTGATAGTTGGGG
>CAXMSB010000272.1:0-14371 GCA_964195615.1 uncultured Granulosicoccus sp.
TCGGCGGATTTTCTGCCCGCGGCTGACGAGTCGGACCGCTTCGCGGTGGAAACCGTTCTGAGCGGCTTGGACAATCCCTGGGGCCTGACCGTCCGCCCCGGCAGAGAACCGGCAGGGCCGCACGAGTTGTTCGTTGCCGAGCGCGGCGCGGGGCGCGTGATTCGCATCACCACCGCCCAGCCCGACAATTTCGAGGAGGCGGTAGCTGGCTTCCCGATCCATCCGCTTGCGGTTTCGCCGGCGGTAAGTGTCGGTCCGCTGGGGTTGGCTTTCCTGACGCGCACGAAACTAATCGTGACCGGCGGTCGGGGCGAAACCGGCAAGCGGGATGTCCGCGTTTACGTGCTGCCGGGCGACAACTCTCGGGTGGCCTACGACGAGCCGGACCATTGGGTCGGATTGAGGGATTCCTCCAACACCGCCGCGGGCGACCTGCTGGCGATCGTTTCCAACGAGAGGGCGGCGTTCATCGCCTTGGCAGGCGCATCCGCCGAGGGCCAAGTGCTCAAGGCCGACATTGAAAAGAATCGTCTGGAGACCTTGCGTCCCTTCGCTTCCAACGGGAACACGAGCCAGTTGGCCACTCCGGGGGGAATTGCTTTCACGCCTTCCGATCGGCCGCGGTTTTTGGTCATCGCCGAACAGGGCAGTCTTGAGACGCCGCACGACAGTCGGCTTACGTTTCACACCATGGCCAAGGGCCGTCAGGTATTGAGCCTCAACACGGGGCTGCACGACATCGTGGGTTTGGCATACAGCCCGACGGGGCAGTTGTACGCGGTTGACTGCGCCTGGCAGGGAGAAGAGCTGGGAGGTGTTTATCGTTTGGACGATGCCCGGCTGGAAGGCCGGCAAGTTTGTCGGGCCGTGAAGGTCGCCTCGACCGCTCGCGGCGTGGCCTTGGCGTTCGCGCCGGACGGGGCGCTCTACGTGACGGCACTCGGCGAAGACGAAAACGCCAAACAAGGCGCCGTCATAAAAATCACTGGCGAGTTTTGAAAGAAAACGATGACAACGCGACGCGAAAAGATTGAAGCCATGATGGTCGACGAACCGGGCGACACGTTTCTCCGTTACAGCCTGGCGATGGAACTCGACAAGGAGGGCGAGCATGTCGCCAGCTTGGAGCGGTTGGCGGAACTGAGCCGCGACGACCCGCCCTACGTGCCGGCCTTCTTCATGGCGGGCCAGCAACTGGTTCGCTTGAATCGAGTCACTGAAGCGCGCACGATCCTCCGCGACGGCATCGAAGCCGCCCGCCAACAAAACGACGCCCACGCCGCCGGCGAGATGAGCGAGTTTTTATCCTCGCTGGGTGATTTGGGGGAATAGAACACGGAGTGACGCGGATTTGGCGGATACTCACAGATTTGAAGGAAGAGATAGAAAAAGATCCGATCAGCGCATATCCGCCAAATCCGTGTTCTTCCGCGTTCTATTTCTTCTTAGACCCACACGCGCTGGCCACGACGCAGGTGGTGCAGCTCGCGCAGCCGCCTTGGCCCATCGCCTCTTCGGTGCCGCAACCAGGGCCGCAACCTTCGGCTAGCGTCTCGGCGAACTGGCGGAACTCGACGGTCGTTTCATAAGTGTCGGCCAACTGTTGCGTGAGCAGATTCGCCTCGGGCGGCACGTCGCCCAGAAAATAGAAAAACAGCCCCTGGCCGTCGAACAAGTGTTCGACATCGACCAGCGTGGCCGGCACTCGATTCTCCTGGAGCAGCGTGGCACAAGCTTCAAAGGCTTCGTGGCGATGCTTTTCCAAGCGAGCTTCCAGCAGGTTGTCTTCCACGGTCATGCGGCGCAGGATCTGGCCGTCGATGTGGGGGGCCTCGTCGTCGACCGCCGGCTCGGCGATCACGGTGCCGATTTCCAGTCCTCGCGGGCTGCGCACGATCACCCGCGATTGCCGCGGATGGCGCATGGCATCGGCCGCGACAAATCGGCCAACATGCCCCAGCAAACTGTAGCGAACCAGATGAAAGCCCATCGAACCAAGCCTGAACAAGAAAAAAAGGACGCCCCCGACACCCCTATTCTTACGCCTGCAGTGCTGCGTGCCAAGTTCGGATCCCAGGCCGGCTGCCTTGCATATCTGGGCTCAGTCTCGGATACTGGCTTGTCCTACCCATTGGGTGGCACTGTCTGGCTTGTCCAGCAGTGCAGCCCTGGTACCCGCTTCGCACTGCTGGCAAGCCAGACAGTGCCACCCGTCGTTCTCAATCTCCCCGCTTTGTTTCTCGACCAGCCCACTATGAACACAACCTCAGCCGAAGCTCCCGCCCCCCAATCCCCGACCGAATCGGTTCCCGAAAGTCGCTGGCAAGCGATGGCGTCGCATGTCCTGGCGGGCGGCGCGCTGTCGGCCGACGACGCGCTCGCGGTGCTAGCCGCACCCGACGCTGAGATTCTCGACCTCATGCACGCGGCCTACCAGGTCCGCAACCACCATTTCGGACGCCGGGTGCAGTTGTACCTGCTGATGAACGCCAAGAGCGGCCTCTGCCCGGAAGATTGCGGCTACTGCTCTCAGTCGAAAGATTCGAAGGCGGAGATCCCGCGCTACAACCTCCTGAATCGGGAAGAACTCTTGGCCGGGGCCCAGGCGGCCGTCGAACGAAAAGTCTGCACCTACTGCATTGTCATCTCGGCCCGCGGACCCAACGAACGCGAAATGGCCGCCGTCGAAGAGATCGTTCCCGAGATCAAACAGAAGTTCAACGTCAACATTTGTGCCTGCTTGGGGCTGTTGACCGCGGAGCAGGCCGAGCGGCTCAAGGCTTGCGGCGTCGATCGGGTGAACCACAATCTCAACACGGGCGGTGAATACTACGACGAAATCTGCTCTACGCACACTTATCAAGATCGCCTCGACACGATCCAAGCGGTGCGCGACGCCGGCCTGGAAATTTGCTCGGGCGGCATTGTCGGCATGGGGGAAGAGCCGCGCCACGTCGTGCAGATGGCCTTGGAACTCAACGCGCTGGGCGTCCACTCGATCCCGGTGAACTTTCTCAATCCGATCGAAGGCACTGCGCTGGCCGGTCAGGACGATCTCACCCCAAACTACTGCCTGAAGGTGCTAGCAATGTTTCGACTTGTGAACCCCGATCGAGAGATCCGCATCGCCGGCGGCCGCGAGCTGCATCTGCGCAGCCTGCAAGCACTGGGCCTCTACGCGGCCAATTCGATCTTCGTCGGCGACTATCTCACCACGGCGGGGCAGCTTCCCAAAGAGGATTACGCGATGATCAGCGACCTGGGCTTCGAGGTCGTCGAATCGGGCGAAGCGGCTGCTTGCACTTCCTCTTGATTGCATCTTTGAACGCCCGGGGGTTGCAACCCCTGGGGCGTTGCGGACGATTCTCTATTCCGCGCAATTTGCCCTGGTTGTTTTACCGGAATATTCTGGAAGATCGATTCATATCCCGCAGCGCGCGCTACCGATAAAGTCCACGAGGGACCTTTGTCTAGCCAAGAACCACGTTGCGCAGGAATGCAATCATGTCGAGTGGACGGAAACCTACGATCGCTTGGGTGACGGTTGTCGCCATCACGATTTCGATGAGCGGCGTCTCAGTGGTTCACGCCCAGGAGTCGAGCCGCCCCACGTTGATGGATCGATTTTCCTCGTTCAAGGGCTCTTTCAAACGGGAAAAGCCGACCACCCGACAGGCGACGTCGAACTCCCCTCGAAAAACCTCCAACGGACCAAGATACGGTCGTCGCACGTACGATTCGCGCACGCGGTCGAAAGCAAGCAGTGGGTCGCGAACCGCATCCTCGGCTGCTTCGCCATCAGGTTTCAGCTTCAGCGATCTGGTGCCCAAGAACCTCTTCGGAATGAAGAAACCGGCCGCCACCAGCGGTAATCAGCAGCAGCAGCGACAGCAACGACAACAGCGCTCGGTTGCCAGTTCCAACAGAAAAAGCTCCAGCAAGGCAAGCCCCAAGAAGCAACGGCCCAAAGTCGCAAACATCGACGCCGTCCCTCGCACGCCAGGCGAGTCGACGCCGCGCGCCACGAGTCAGGCCCGCGTAGGCAGCGCTGTCCGCAGCCAGGTCGTAAGGAACCAGCCAAGAAGGTCGCCGACGACCACGCGCCACGAGAACATCAAGGAAACACTCTCCGAGCTGTTTGAGAACGAAGCCGTCCTCTCCGGGGAAGTTTCCTCTGGAGAAGTTGTGGTCGAAGCCGACGAGCCAGCTTCGAACGGGCTAGTTTCCGACGAGGCGGTCATCTCGGATCAGGAAGTCTTCGACTTGGGGGACACCGCCTCGGAGGAGACTGTCTCCAAGGAACTAGCCGACAACGGAATCATCAATTCCGACCAAGTGGTCAGCGACAGCGACGGCTACATCACCGAGGCCGAGGACTACCTCATTGAAGACTCCGTGATAAGCAGTCCAGTAGTAGATACGGTCGCAGACGAAGCGTTTGTTGACGCTTCCCAGCCGGAGGTCAGCCAAGAGCCTGTCGCGATCGCTGCGGAAGAAGCGCCCGAGTTGGTGAGCACCGAACCGACTGACACCACGAGCGAAAACCACGCTTACGAATCGGAAGCTGCGGAGCTAAAACCGTTCGTACACGCACGAATCGACATCCACGACGCGCTGGTCAGCGACGAACTCTACGACGATTGGTCGGCCGAGGACGAGGCCCCTGAAGAAATCGCCCCGGAAGAAATCGCCACGGAAACGGCGCAACCGATTGCCGCGCCGATTGTCCAAAACACTCCTGCGGAAACCCGGGGCTCACTGGACCTGGAAGACCTGCTAGGGGACGACCTGCTGGAAGCCGTCGATCAGGAGCCACTTTCACAGGAACAAGTCGCCGAAATCCCAGAGCCCATCGAAACGCTCCCCGAGCCAGAGCCGGCGCCCATTGCTGAACTGGAACAACCGATTGCCGAACTGGAAGAGCCCGTCGCCGAGTTTGAACAACGTCTCGCCGAACTGGAGGAGCCCCTCGTTGCCAGCGAACCGACTTGGGACGCACAGCCCGACGAGTCGGACGAATTCGAGCCGCAGCGGAGTTCTCAAGAAGATCGCTCCGGTCGCAGGGCATTCCGCGACAATTCTCGCGACAGCCAGTCGAAAGAGATCACTCGGCTCCGCAAACCGAGCAAAGACGTTTTGGTCAGCACCGGGCAACCGGTGATTGTCTCGCACGTCGAGGGACCGAGCAGCATTCTTGTCGGACGCGAAGCCAGCTATCGGGTCACGCTGGAAAACACGAGCCGGACCGCGGCTCATAATCTCTCGGCAGTGATTCACGTGCCGGAGTGGGCCGACCTGGTCGACGTAGAAGCCACGAGCGGCTCGGTCGAACAAATCGAGCAGGGCGAAGGCGGCCTCGACTGGCAGTTGCCCGAGTTGGCGGCGCATTCTTCCCACACAATTCATCTGCGGCTGATCCCGCGGAGCGGTCGCAAGTTCCAGTTGGGCGTCCAATGGAACCAAGAGTCGGTCGAGTCGCAAGCCACCGTGGAAGTCCGCGAGCCCAAGCTCGAGATGAAAATCAGCGGGCCCCAGGAAGTGCTCTTCGGTTCGGCCCAACGCTACCGACTGACCCTGAGCAATCCGGGCACCGGCTTGGCGGAAGGCGTCGCGGTGAGCCTAATTCCTCCGGGCAGCGATTCGTCGGAGGCGTCGACGCACGTCGTCGGCACGCTCGGCCCTGAGGAAGTCAAGGAACTCGAACTGGAACTGACGGCCCGCGAGGCGGGCGAACTGATCTTGCAGGCCAACGCCACCGCCGAGGGCGGCCTTCGGGCCGAGGTCATCCGTCGCGTGCTTTGCAGAAAACCTGAACTGCAGGTCGACTGGCGTGGTCCCGACCAGAAATACGCCGGCACCGAAACGTCTTACTACTTCCGAGTCCGCAATTCGGGCACGGCAACCACCGAGCCGGTGGAAGTGAAGGCCCGACTGCCCGAGGGGATCCGCTTCCTCTCGGCCAGCGACAGCTACGCGGTCGACTCGGTCACGGGCGTGGTCACCTGGCGACTGCCGAGCCTCACGCCCGGCGAAGAGCAATTCGTGCAATTCCAATGCCAGCTCGATCGGCCCGGCTTGAAAGAATTTGACGTCACCGCACGCACGATCGTCGGCGACGTGCAGGACAGCACGTCGGTTCGCACCGAGGTGGTCGCCTTGGCCGACTTGAAGCTCTATGTGAACGATCCGCGCGGAGCACGTCCGATTGGGGAGCCCGTGCTCTACGAAATTCGCGTCGAGAACCGCGGCACGACCGACGCCCGGGGGATCTCGATCGTGGGACTGTTCTCCGACGGCATCGACCCCGTTTCGGTCGAAGGCGCACAGAACTCGGTCCGCGATGGTCGCGTGACCTTCCAACCGATCAAGAGCTTGCCCGCCGGCGGCGAAGTTCTATTGAAGATTCGCGCGGTCGCTTCGCAGGTTGGCACGCACATCTTCCGCGCCGAGGTGGTCTGCGACGACCTCGACATCCGCCTGGCAGCCGAGGAGACCACACGGTTCTTCGAGGACGAGTTCCACTGGGACGAAGGCGAGACGCCCTACACGGCAGAGTCGAACAACGCCACGCGGGTTCGTTAACAACCGCCGGGCACCAATAAACACACCGCTAGCCGTGTTGCCACGCAACACAAGGCGCGCCGGGACAAACTTCCCCGTCACCCGGCACCGCGCGAGGTGCCGAGTTTTCGCGAGCCCCCACGACACCGGGACGGTGGCGGCTAACGACCACCCCACGCCGGGACAAACCGCTGCCCCGGGTTCACCCGAGGCTAGCGCCTACGGCTCATGGGGCGTGTGCGGCTACGTGATGTCGTCGAAAGACAGCGGGTCGGCGTGGGTGGCGTCGGTGATGCGGATCGACTTCTTGCCGTCCATCAGGTCTTCGATCAGCCGGCCAACCAGTTCCGCTCGCCAACCGCGGGCCAGAGCGGGAAGGTCTTCCCCATCGTTTCGGTTCAGTTCCAGGTGGTAGGCGACCAGTTCGCGGACGTCGCTGGCGGTGCCGGCCAGGCTGGCGGCGACGGTTGCCCGACGGCAGACCGATCCCAAGGCCGGCGCCAAGAACTGGGCCAGCAAGTTCAGTTGCGGTGGAACATGCTTGCGGCTGCGGCTGGAATCCTTCTCGAGGGGATTCTCCAGCCCGCGACGGACGCACTCGGCCAATTCGTCTGCCTTGCGTTTCAACCCGCCCCGTTCCATGCCGCGGATGGCCATCACGCGTTGCGGGCTGTCGACCTTACGCTTGGCCATCTCGACGATCAAGTCGTCGCGCAGAATGCGGCGTTGGGGCCGGTTGCGCTCTTTCGCCTCTTCGCGACGCCAATTCCACAACTCGCGCACGATCGCCAGCCCCTGCGATCCGAGCTTGCCGATGCCCGACACGCGTCGCCAATCCTTGCGGGTGCTGGCGGCGACGACTTCGTTCTGCCAGGTGGTCATCTCCTCGTCGAACCACGCCTGCCGATTCTTCTTGTCGAGGATCTGCAGCAGCCGTTCGTGTAGCGGCAGCAGGTGGCGGACGTCTTCCAAGGCGTACTTGATCTGAGCATTGGTCAACGGTCGTTGACGCCAATCGGTGCGTTGCTCGCCTTTGGCCGGCTGATGTCCCAAAAACTTGTTGACCACCGACCCGTAGGCCGAAGGATATTCGTTGCTGCAGAATCCCGCGGCGAGTTGCACGTCGAACAAATTCTTCGGCAACTTGCCGACGGCCCGCAGCATGAAGTTCAGCTCCTCGCGACCGGCGTGCAGGATGGTCACGTGGTCGCCTTCGGTCAGCATGCTCCAGAAAGAGTCAACTTCCTGAATGGCGATGGTGTCGACGACGGCCATCTCGTCGGGCGTGGCGACCTGAATCAGGCAGAGCTCGGGATAGAACGTATCCTCGGACACGAACTCGGTGTCGATGCCGATGAGCTGCTGCGATCGGAGTCGGTCGCAGAGCGCGTCGAGCTCTTGGGGATCGGTAATTGTGGGGGGAGACACGTTGGCAGGAATCAAGGGAGGCAGGGGGAAGGGGCGGGGACGGCGTCCCTCCATTCTACGACGGGGGCTCCGGCAGGCATAGCCTGGGAGCGTCCGATTCAACCTATCAGTGAGCCTGGGTGGAGACCGCCGCGGGAGGCGTTTGGTGAGCGGCCGGATTGGCCTCGCCAGCATCCGACAGATACTTCCAATTGGCCAGCAGCAGTATCGGTAGCAAGACCACGCAACTGTAAGCCATGTAGCCAAAGAAACTGGGCATCTTGACGCCCGACTTCTCCGCGATGGCTTTTACCATGAAGTTTGGGCCGTTGCCGATGTAGGTCATCGCGCCCATGAACACGGCTCCCAGGCTGATGCCGACGAGAACCATTTCGGCGACGCCCGCGGTAGGGCCGGTGATCGGCGGCGCTTGGGCCGCTTTGAAAAACACCAGATAGGTCGGGGCATTGTCCAGGAACGACGACAACGCGCCGGTGGCCCAGAAGAAGCCTGCCGGGCTGAGCGAGTTGGCGATCACCGAACCCTTCTCGGCCAGAATCTGTAGCGCCGGTTGCATGCAAAGGAAGATGCCGAGGAACAGGGCGGCGACTTCCACGATGGCGTGATAGTTGAAACCGTTCTTCTCGCGTATCGCTTTCGAGCCGAAATGCAGCGAAGCCGCCACGAGGGCCAGTTGGACAATCTCTCGCAGGAACATCCAGGAATGCCACTCGGTGCCGGGAATCGCCTTCTTGGGATCCAAGATCGCCACGGCGATCACGACTCCCAGCAGCAGCGGGAGATTGACGCCCAGACCGCTGATCTGCAGTTTGCGAGTTTGGGTGACGTCGCGTTTGATGTCTGCCAAAGTTTCCTTGGGATGGAAATAGAACTGATCCGCCAGGCAGTAAGTCAGCAGCAGCAGGCCGTTGACGAACAGCCAGGGCTCCCACAGTCCCAGCGTCCAGGTGAATTTGACGCCTTCCAGGTATCCCAGAAACAACGGCGGATCGCCAATCGGCAGCAGACAGCCGCCGCAATTGCAGACCACAAAAATAAAGAAGACAACGGTGTGGCTGACGTGCTTGCGCTCCTTGTTCGTTTCCAGCAGCGGGCGAATCAAGAGCATCGCCGCTCCGGTGGTGCCGATGAAGCTGGCCAGCAACCCGCCGACGGTCATGAACGAGGCATTGGTGAGCGGAGTGGCCTCGACGTCGCCCTCGATGCGAATTCCGCCGGCGATTGTGTACAGGCTAAACAGCAGCACAATGAAGGGAACGTATTCGCTGAGGATCGCGTTGCCCAGGATCGCTCCGACGAAGCCGATTTGCGCGGCGCCGTCGGACACGGCGACCGTTTGGTGAGCCGGCCAATGCGACTCGACGGGAGCGTGATGCAGGAAGGCGTAGTAGCAGAGCGTGAGCAGTCCCAACCCGGCAGCCACTTTGAAGCGGTTGACGTTATTCTCCCACCAATGCTCCGTGGCACGCATCAAGGGAAAGACGGCGATCGCGCCCAACAGCAAGACGAAGGGAATGACGGTCCAATAGGGGGGCGCTGTCGCTTGGTGTTCGCCGTGGTCACCGGCTGCTGGCCCGGCGGCCATTTCGTGGTGATGCAGGGCGCTGACGACCAACTCAGTCGCACGCTCGGGCAGTCCCCACAGGCTGCTGAGCAGATAGAGGCCAATAATCGCAACGATGGCCCAAACCACGACGTTGCCGCGACTCTGTTGTCCTGTGGAGCCCATGCTCGTTATGTCCGATGCCACGATGATAATCGCCTCAGGCGGGGCCGAGACGCCGCTGCCGCCAGCGCGGAGCGACGGTCACGTCCGACCGCCCAGTAAGGATGATACAAGACTACGAAGTGTTCGTCCGAAGGTCTATGCCCGTTGTCCTGCAGAGGGCGAAGATGGTTGTCGGGCTGCTAGTACAGTGCTTCGGGACGTATGAAATGTTAGGTTACGCGGCAGGCCATTCTTTCCGGCTGCGCGCTCCCCGAGCAAGTTTCTCAGCGAGGGAGGCTCGCAGCCAACCCGGCAAACCGCTACGACCGGAATGAGCAGCTCCCGTGGCTATCTGAGCAGGGCCCTCAGCGGTACACTCGTCAGTTCCTCGGGCCCTCGGGGCCTGTCCTTTCCCCCGCAAGAATCCGCACCCGATGACCGAAATTTGGCTCACCTCGAACCGACGCGTGATCCTCACGGCGATGTCGCCGGTGGGTCTGCTGGGGGCCGTGAGCCTGGCCATCCTGTGGCGCGACACGTCGCTCGTGTTCCACGCGTTGGCCACGGCCTGCCTGGTTCTGGTGGTCGTGTTGCTGCTGGGACTGCTGCAGCAACTCTTCCGACCGCGGATCGCCTATCGCGACGGACAGGTACTGTTCTACCTGCGGGCGCGAAGTCCGATCGCCGTTCCGGTTCAGGTCGTCGAAGCTTTCTTGCTGGGGCAAGGGCCCGCCCATCTGCCGGCGGCGACCGCGAGCAAGACCAAGACGGTGAATCTGGTGGCAAGGCTTTCCCAGCGTGCCACCGAGTGGGCCCACCAGGACGTGAAGCCCGCCCTGGGCCAGTGGTGCGATGGTTACGTGACGATCCGCGGCACTTGGTGCGAACCGCTGACCGACGAATTGGTCCGGCGACTCAACCATCGCTTGAGCGACGTCTCTCACTCGCTCGAGAAAGACGAAAGCGAGGCGCCGCAGTGAATGAAACTAGCTTGGCAAAGGGCGACGTCGCGACCCACGGTGCAACCGGTCGGGCCGCGCGACCGAAATTGCTGGTAAGCGTGCGCAACGCCTCGGAAGCCGCGGCGGCGCTGGCCGGCGGCGCCGATTGGATTGATCTCAAGGAACCGCTGGCCGGTCCCCTCGGCGCGGTCGACGCGGAGACGGCCCACGAAGTGGTCGAGTTTGTGGCGGGCCGCTGCCCTGTTTCCGCTGCTTTGGGAGAACTTGCCGCCTGGACGGGCTCGCCGGCTGAGCGGCTGCTCGGCGTGCCCGGCATCGAATTCGTGAAACTGGGCCCGGCGGGCTGCGCGGAGGCCGAGGGCTGGGCCGACGCCTGGCTGGCAGCGGAACGAGCCATTCGACAGGTCGGCAAGTCGTTGGTCGCCGTGGTATATGCCGACTGGCAGCGGGCTCGCAGTCCCCATCCCGAGCAAATCGTCGCCCTGGCCTCGCAAGCGGCGTGCCAATACTTGCTCGTCGACACTTTCGACAAGGCCTCGGCCGGCACGCTCGGGTGTCTCGGCCAAGCCGGGCTGTCGAGGTTGCTTCGCCTCGTCCAGCAGGAATCGTTGCGGACGGTCGTCGCTGGCGGAATCACGCTGGCAGATTTTGCCCAACTCCCCACAACCTCCATCAACATGGTGGCGGTTCGCGGGGGTGTCTGCCCCGGGGCCCGCAGCGGACAGGTCGACCAGCGGCTCGTCGAGCAGTTCCAAAAAGCCTTGTCGGCCCGCTGGCCGACATAACGCCGCAGCCAATTCCAGATCGTGCGGTCCTTTTTGCATGCTGTTTTCCCGTAAAGGTTTCCGTAGCTTCTCCAAATGCCAAGTGGCTGGAAGTCGGGGAGCGATTTTTTGCGGAACGCCCGAATTTGCTTGACACTCGGCGAAAATCGGCGATACTCGATTCCTTAATCCAATCGTTCGTCCGTGGGGGGACAGCGGTTGCGATGGCCGGAGGCACCGAGCGGATGATCCGTCGGCCGACCGTCGATTTGGGCTGCCTCGGCAGCAGGTATTCAGTTCTAGCGCGTTAGGGGGGAGACCGTCGTGCAAATCAAGAACGTCTTGGATGCCATCAAGTTGGGTGAATGGGATTTTGAGCCCGACGACGTGGATGATTCTCATTTCGACCCGACAGGGGCCATGCCCGGCACCAACGAGAAACTGTCGGTCATCGCCGCTCGTGTCGAAGCCGGCTTGCCGTTATGGAACAGCGACGACCGCACCGAGTACGACGACGAACCCCCGCTGACGTTTGCCGGCCGTTCTTCCGTATCTTCGGTTTCTGCTACGTGACCTGGCAAGAAAATCGCTTTGCCGGTGGTCCGCTGGAAACTCCGGGCTAAGCTTTCATTTAGTCCGACGTTCTACTACCAAGGAGACCCAGCGTGCCGAAAATCAACTTTGAGATTCCCCATCCGCTTTCAGACGAAGAGGCCAAGGATCGGCTGCAGCGTTTCGTCGAGTCGCTCGAGGCAAGGTTCCAAGACAACGTCAGCGATCTTCAGCAATCTTGGGAAGGTGACCAACTCAACTTCGGCTTCAAGACCTACGGAATCAAAATCGCCGGCAAGATTGCGGTGGAAGAAGGCCGCATCGCGGTCGACATCGACTTGCCCATCTCGGCCATGATGTTCAAGGGCAAGATCCAGTCGGAAATCCAGAAGCAACTTGAGCGGTTGCTGAAATAGATCGCCACTCTGCACAACCGTCACGACCCCAACCAGCGCTCTCCCTCTGGGGCGGCGGTCACGGTTTCTCGGGTAGATCGCCCTCTCGGCGCCGGTTCGCTTGACACTCTCGGGGCGTGACCTAGGTTTCTGAGAAGCAACCGACGGCACCACTGTGCCCAGCTTTCTTGCTTCACCACTAGTTCTATTCGATGACGGTAAACAAGAGGGGCGACAAGATGGGCACACGAGTACTCGTAGCAGACGATTCCAGCACGATGCGTAAAATCATCTTGCGATCTCTCAACGCCGTCGGCATTCCTTCGGCCACCGAAGCGGCTGACGGGGAAGAAGCCGTCAATATGTTCAAACCGGGCGATTTTGATCTGGTGCTGACCGACTGGAATATGCCCGGAAAGAACGGCTTGGAAGTCATCACCGAAATCCGCAAGCAGGACGCCGAAGTGCCGATCATCATGGTCACCACCGAAGCGGAAAAGGCGAGAGTCCTCGAAGCCATCCAGGCTGGGGTCTCCGACTACCTGGTCAAGCCATTCACCGCCGACACATTACGCGAAAAGCTCGAAAAGCACGGTTGCTAACGCAACTTGCTCCGAGCCGTTCGCCGCAGACCCACAGCACGAAGATACCAAACGCCTACCGCTCCAGCGGTGGGCGTTTGTCTTTTGGCTTCGCTCAGGGCAGCGCGTGGATCTCGATGCGCTGGCCCTCTTTGCTAAACCCGAGACCGGCCGGCTCGAGGATGCTGCGCAACAGCTCGTCCAGATCAACGTCGGCAACCTCGCACGACACCAAGGTCTCTCGCGACCGCCCGTTCTTCCGCAACGATTCTTCGTTCCAGGAAATCTCCAGTTTCAACTGTCCAGCCAACTGCTGCACGACACGACCAACCGGCTGATTCTCCAACCGCAAACTAAACTGCCGCCGCGCCACGCTCGCCCCCGAACGCCCCGACGAGCTCGCTTCAGCGAGCGGCGCGTCACCCGCAGCCGGCAAGGGATACACAATCGGCACCACGCGGCAGCTCCCCCCGTCGCGTGAGATTTCACAAGTCAGATCGAAACCAGCCAGGATAAGCACCACGCGATCCACCAGCGCCAAGGGCGGCAGCTCGCGCGCCGGCCACAAGTCGTGCGGCACCAGGCGGTCGTCGACCAATTCAATGCCCGCCTGCTGCAAGAGTTCCTTCAGCAGCGCGCGAGGTTGCGTCAGCCGAGGCCATTCGGAAGGCGCCGCCCGCAGCCAACGTTGCCGTTTCGCGGCAGGCGTCAGGGCCAAGGCAGCTCGCGCCCGACGTGCCAACGTGGCCAAGCCGCGCGCCGTTTCTTTCGGCCCCACGTAAATGACGCCGCCGAGTTGGCCGACGCCCAATTCGTGTTGCTCGGCCAGTTCTGCCAATGCTTGTGCGAAGGGAACGTCGGTGAACTGCACGTCGACCGTCTGTTGCGGATCGACACGACGGTCGAGCCACAACGGCGCGTGCCGCGCGTTGGCGAGCCGCTCCAGGACCGCGCCCAGTTGCTGCCCCTGCCAGACGGCGGTAATTCGTTGTGCCCACAGCGGCGTTGTCAAGCAAAAAATTCCGACAGCCAAGCTGACGAAAAAACTGATCGATCGAGACATCTTAAGGATTCTTCCGTCGGGGGCTGTTTCAAACGGTTGAACACCGGTTTCCCGGGGCGCCGAATCCCCAGTTTACCGCTAGAAGACGAGGGGGCTAACCGCAACTGGTTACATTTTCTTTGAGAAATCTGTAATTGCAATTACACTGAATGAAGAAGCCGGGGCGAGCCATTTCGTCCAGGCCTGCTGTTGGAGATGGGGCGAGCTTACCCCCGGCAGTGCGGTTGCGGAACACCGTACTACTGGGTCACCTTGTCTCCTTTGCCTCGAAGCGCCACCGTTGCTCGAAAGTCCGGACACATCTTCCGATGGCTAGGGCAGGAATTGGTGCATCCCCTTTGGTTGACGAACGGTATG
>CAXMSB010000273.1:0-2808 GCA_964195615.1 uncultured Granulosicoccus sp.
AACTCGACTGGGGAACTGTGAACTCTATAACGCGTCATTCCGACGTGCTGTAGCGTGTCATTCCGACGTACTGCAGCGTGTCATTCCGACGTACTGCAGCGTGTCATTCCGAGGTCCGCCGAGGAATCTAGTTGGCCACCTGAATACCTACGCGGCGTAGATTCCTCGGCGGACCTCGGAATGACCTGTGTTCGACATTTGGTTTTCGTTACTGCAAGAACTCTTCACAAACTCCCGCCACCCTCCTACGGCGTCCAGATCGCCGGCTTCTCGCCGCTCTCGGCATCCGCGGCTGGCGCCGTCTCGCCGCCGGGCGTCCAGATCCCCTGCCCTTTGCTGGCCGGTGGGCCGGCCGCAAGGGGTTGCTGCGCCATCGGCCCTTGCTGGGCGGCAGCCTCGGGAGGCGCCACCAATCCGGCCGAGTACAGGATTTGGTAAGTCGCATCGGCGACGCCCGGCTCTTGGAGATGGTTGTCGCGAATCTCGTTGAGCGATTGCTGCACCTGAGCGCCGTCGCCCCGTTCGATCGCCAACTCCATCTCCATCAGCGCCCACGCGGCCACCGAATCGCCCCGCCCCCGTGACCAGGCCCGGGCATTTTCGATCCACTTGTGGGCCTTGCGGTGATCGGGTTCGCGGTGGATCAACTGGCGGTAAGCGCCCGCGAGGTCGACGTCCTCGTCGTGCTCCTCGCGACCAATCAATTCTTTGGCGATCAACAGAGTTGCAATGTCGGCGCCCATCATCGTCGTGCGATCCAATAATCGGGCCAACTGCTGGTCGGTGAGCTGCGACAGATCCAAACGCGGGATGCGCACCATCGGTACATGTTCCAGATCCAACCCTGCTGGGCCGAACGGCTCGGTCTGCGGCACATCGAGCCGCTCGCGCAGTTCGGCAAACAGCGGAAACTCGGCCGGGTCGACGGCCGCCTGTTCGATGATCAACGCACTGGCCACCAGCGCGACGCGCAACGCCGGATCGCCGACGGCTTCCTGCGGCGACTTACCACCCAGCGCCCCACGCGGCGCGGCAGTCCAGCGATCGAGGATCGCATCGCGCCGCTCGTCCGACAGCAACCGACGGCGATGGTCGAGCGGCGTGTCGTTGGGAAGCCGCCACCGCCAACTGAGCGATTCTTCGCTGACCGATTTTGTCGCGAGCACCTCGGTCTCCGCGAGTTCGCCAAGCGAATCGCCGGCAACTTCCTTCAGCATGCCCTGAATTTCGTCCAAGCGATCATCCCGATCGGCGGTCAACTCCAGTCGCGCCTCGCGATCGGTGCGCTTGCCATAAACGCTCAGAAAGCCGACAACGTGGGGCACGTCGGCCCGCTCGATGTCGACGCCCGAGGCGGGTGCCTCCCGATCGAGCAGAATGTGCGTGCTCCGCGGCCGGACAAGTTCGTCCTCGTCCTGGTCGGCGGGGTCCATCGGGTAATCTTCCACCCGCCGGTCCGCGGCAAGAGCTTCGGCAAGCGCGTCGTCATCGTTGATCGGATAGTCCAGACGGACCGTATCCATCTTCGGGTCTTCGAGCGCGGGGTCGACCAATTGGGCCAGCGCTTCTGCTTCGGCCGCGTCGTCCAACGGCACGTCCAGCGCGGCATACTCATGCAAACCCGCGGCAAACGCCGTCACGTCGCCGAGCCAACCTCGTAACACCGCCAGGCTGTAGACGATCGCCGGCACGGGGCCCGCTTCCGAGCGGAGCTGCGCCAGCGTGGCTTCGGCAAGTCGCCAAGTGCCGCGGCCCGCATGTTGCACGACCTCTAGGTACTGATCCTGCCAAGACACATCCGACGGACATTCAGCCAGCAGCAGATACTCGCGCATTAACAACGGCAGCCCGGCCTTCATGTTCATCCGCAACAGCAGCTCCAGCCCGCGGTTGTCGCCTTCGGGGGCAATGCCCGCGTAAAGCAGCAGATGGCTTCGCGCCGCGATCAGTTCGCCCTGCATCAGCAACGCCTGCCCGACTGCGCCGATCGCCTCCAGCACGCGCAACGGCATGTCTTTTTCCAACAGCTCCAAAGCATCTTGCAGCGGGCCAATCGCCGCCGTGCCTGACTCAATGGCCGCGGTAAGGATGGCATCGTGAGCATGGGCCGCAGCATTCTGCGGATGCGCGGCCAGAAAGGCGTCGACCGTCTGGCGCGCCGTGTCAAAACTGTGCAGCGACAGTTCGATCGTGGCCCGCAGATCCATCAACGACGCCCGTTGCGGATCTTTTTCCAGCAGCTGCTCAACATGTTTCAAAGCGGCATGAGGCTGCTCGCCCTGAATCATACGGTGGACCTTTTCGATCTCGGTGGCCAGGTCGCCGCAGCAGAATTTCAGTTTCTTGCCGCTCCCGCAAGGGCAGGGGGCGTAGAGGTCGATCGCCATGGGGGTTGCATCCTTGAATGGGCAGAGAATGGTATCAGCAACGGGCGATCGTACCACAGTCCCCAGCCGCGTTGCAATGCAACGCACGGCGCTCCGTGCGCCACCGCCGCGCCCAGGGGCAAAGCGTGTACCGGGGCACCGTGCATTGCGTGGCAATGCGGCTGGCGCCAGTATCTCAATGAGCCGCACGCGCTAGCGTCGGGTGAAGTCGGGCAACGTTTCGCCCTTCGTTCCCACGCGGAGCTCGGGTGGCACTGGTTGACGCTAGCCTACCAGTGTGACGTCAGTCACAGGAGGTTGTCTCAGAAGGATAACTGAAGCACAATGCAGGCATGTCCCGAATGGCATTCCTGTCCCGAATGGCATCATGAAACTACAAAAAGAACAAAAAGAATTCGTCGCGTTCATACTGGTTCTTTTA
>CAXMSB010000274.1:0-1668 GCA_964195615.1 uncultured Granulosicoccus sp.
TGCCCCACGCCGCCTGGACCCGGACCGAAGGAAAGAGCACGGCAATGCCGAGCACGATCTCGGCCACTCCGGACAAATAGATCAACTCCAGATGCAGCGGCAGATAGGGCGGCATCATGGGCAGATAGAAATCTGGGGCGATGAAGTGGTTCACGCCGCCGACCGTGTAGAAGAGCGCCATCAACCACAGGAATCCCAGCTTGATACGGCTCATGCTCGTCAACGGGTATTAGGCCCCGATGCGCGCCGCCAGCTCTTTTAACGGAACGGCTTTCGATGACTTGATCTGTACGGTGAAACGCTCTTTCGGATTTTCCCGGCGCGACACCTCACAACTCGCATCGCCGAAAAGATTGCCGCAGAGCTCGTCGAGTGCGGGCCGGAACGCCGCTAGGGTACCGTCGCTGTTCGACGCCAGCAGCCGGTCGTTGGCGACAATCTCGATCTCGTCGCCACGAAACCGGACTCGTCCTGCGAGCAACTCGTCCTGTTGCAAAAGGCAACACGCCTTCAGATCAGATCGCGCCACCGACAGCAGTCGCTCGGTCAGGCTGCCCGGACCGAGCTGCTTACTGCAATAGGACACGCCGAGACGCCCACCCGCACGGTCGAGTGAGTAGTTGCCCTCGTGTGCCACGAGGACAATGCCGGGGCCCTGGTGCACGTGCTCGTAGTCGGCGACGTCGATCAGCAACCCCTCCAGCGCATGTGTGCGAATCCACTCGTGGAACACCGGAACGGCATCCGCCAAGCGAAGGGAGGCGCCGTCCTCGCAGAAAAACTTGATGCCGAGGCCACGCAGCTGGGAGAACGCTTCTTCCATCGATTCCCCCAGGTCCTCAGCTCACGACCTTACGCGCCGGCGCGAGGTCGCCGTGCTGTTTTGGTTGCAACGATTCTGGCATGGTAGGGATGCAATCCTCTTCTATTTCTCTCGCCGGCCCGATTCCTATCGCTCCTTCGGCGCTGCGGCAAGTCCCGTCATCTCCACGGAGCCGCCCACCGCACCACGCTGGGACCCTGTTTGGGCGCGCGCCTTGTCATGGCTCGTCAATTTCGTGACAATCAGTGAACTCGATTTTGGGAGGCGGGGACAAACCATGCATGAGACACCGAACTTCAAGACGCGGCATCGACTCACGCGGCTGTCCTGCCTGACCGCCTCTTGTCTCTTGCTGGCGGTCTTCTTACCCCGCCCGGCCGCGGCGTTGTTCCACGTTGCCGAGATCGGTGAGGTGATGACCAGCTACGGCGGCGATCCCGAGGTACAGTTCGTCGAGATCAAGCAGCTGTTACTCTTTCAGAATTTCGTCACCAACTCTGTCCTCGGAGCCTTTGACGAAAACGGTAACTACATCGGAGACGTATTGATCATCCCCGAAGACGTCGCCAACGACGGAGATGGAGTTCCGTGGATCATGGCCACCGAGGCATTCGTTAGCGTCAGCGGCTTGAAGCCCGACTTCATCATGCCCGCCGGTCTGCCGACGGGCGGTGGCATGGTCTGCTGGGGAGCCCCAGGAGCAGCGGCACCTCCGCCGAACAGTTGGGATCACACCGAGCCGGAGAACTACGTCGACTGCCTTGCGTATGGCACCTACGCTGGGGCCGGCAACCCGTTGATCGGTAACCCGACACCGCTTGATGCGGACGGCCACAGCTTGCAAA
>CAXMSB010000275.1:0-2295 GCA_964195615.1 uncultured Granulosicoccus sp.
CTGAGAGCGTGGCGTGCTAGCACCGCCCGCTGCCGAGTCACATTGACACTCTACGCCTCCGGTCGTACCATAATCCCCCTCTTTTCTTATCCAGCCGAGCCGACTCCAGCGAGCTTCGCGCGCCACCGGTATGCACGAGCGACGAACACATCGAGAGCGCAGTCTCTCCAGCGGGCTGCTGGCGCTACTGCTGGCGGCCATGCCTTGGTGGGCGGGGTGTGGTGTGTTGCTTACCACGGCGCCGCCTGCCGATCCGCAGTCGCTGCTGCGGGTGGTGGAAACTGGGCCGGAGAGTCTGAAGCTGGAGATTTTCCAAGTGAGAATCCCCGCGGACGACCCGCATTTGGGCGAGGAACTGTGGTCGGCCGTCGACGAGCAGCGGCTCGATCTCGCCGTCCGCCGCAATCTGGTGCGCAATGGTTTTCGGGCCGGCGTGTTGGGCGGGGCGATGCCCGACCTCCTAGCCAAACAGATGAATCTTCAGGGCGAAATGTCCGAGTACAAGGCGGACCGGGTAATTACCGATGAAAGCGCCTCTCCGCGCGTCGTGCGCCGGGTGCTGCTGCTCCATCGCAACAACGAAGCGACCATCCAGGCTTCCGACCTGCGCGACCACGTCAACGTGCTGATCAACGGCGACAACGGCCTGCAGGGCCACAGTTACGAACAGGTACAAGCCGTCTATACATTACGGGCCGAGCCGGCGGTCGGGCAGCGGGCTGCTTTGCGGCTGACGCCCGAACTGCACCACGGCGAGTTGCGAAACCGCTATTCGGGCGGCGACGAGAGCCAGGGAATCTTTCTAGTCACGCCGTCGCGAGAGCGGCAGGCGTACGATCGGCTGATGCTCAGCACCGAGCTGGCCGCGGGCGAATTGCTGGTGGTCGGCTGCTTGCTCGATGCTCCCGGGAGCCTAGGCCGCGTGTTCCACGGCGTCGACCTGGCTGGCCCCGCCGAGCAGAAGCTGGTGCTAGTGCGTCTGCTGCAGGCGCCGCCCAGCGAGATCCTGGCCGACGCCCGACTGCCGGGGCAGTAGGCACCCAGTGGTAGAACCGTAGAGCCTCTTCGCCACCTGTCATCCCGAGGTCCGCCGAGGGATCTCCGACGTGACGCCGTTCGCCAGGGCTACGGAGATTCCTCGGCGGACCTCGGAATGACAGGCGGCGTTCTCCCCGGAACTCGCGGCCGACCCCCTCACCAGCCGGCCCCAGAATTGCTATAATGAGGGCCCTTCCGAGTCCGCTCGCTGCGCGACTACCGTCTCGTCGCGACGACTCACCCCATCCCTCCCCCTTCACTTTTTTAAGAGAAGACACTCGACGAAGGAGTTCAGCGCCATGCCACTAGTACCGATGCGACTTCTATTGAACCACGCCGCGGAAAACGATTACGGCCTCGCGGCTTTCAACGTGAATAACATGGAACAGATCCAGGCGATCATGGAAGCCGCCCAGGAAACCAACTCTCCGGCCATCGTGCAGGCCAGTCGCGGCGCGCGGTCCTACTCGCAGGACAACTATCTGCGACATCTCATGCTGGCCGCCGCTGAGCTCTATCCCCAGATTCCGCTGGTCATGCACCAGGATCACGGCAACAGTCCCGAGACCTGCCAGAGCGCGGTCGAGAACGGTTTCACCAGCGTGATGATGGACGGTTCGCTAGAGGCCGACGGCAAGACGCCCGCCGACTACGATTACAATGTGCGGGTGACCAAAGAGGTGACAGAAACAGCGCACGCCCAGGGTGTTTCGGTTGAGGGCGAGTTGGGCTGTTTGGGTTCGCTCATCTCCGGCGAAGGCGAACAGGAAGACGGCCACGGCGCCACGGGCAAGCTCTCCCGCGATCAATTGCTGACCGATCCCGACGAAGCCGAGCGTTTCGTTTCGGAAACGGGCGTCGACGCGTTGGCGGTTGCCATCGGCACCAGCCACGGCGCTTACAAATTCACCAGCAAGCCGACCGGCGAAGTCTTGGCCATGGAGCGGATCGAGGAGATCCATCGCCGGTTGCCCAATTGCCATTTGGTGATGCACGGCAGCAGCAGTGTGCCGCAAGAGCTACAGGACATCATCAACCAACATGGCGGCGAAATTAAGCAAACGTGGGGCGTGCCGGTCGAAGAGATTCAACGCGGCATCAAACACGGCGTGCGAAAGATCAATGTCGATACGGACAACCGCCTGGCCATCACCGGCGCCATTCGCAAGGTGTTGTTCGACAGCCCTGCGAAGTTCGATCCGCGCGACTACCTCAAGCCGGCCCGCGCCGCCATGAAGCAAGTCTGCATCGCACGCA
>CAXMSB010000276.1:0-8558 GCA_964195615.1 uncultured Granulosicoccus sp.
GAAGTAGGAGAGTGCATTGTTAAGCACGCGTTTCAACGTCAATCGAGGCACGGCCCAATGCAACGCGCCTAGGAAACAGTTGGCGATGAATCCGTAGGCGATCGCGTTGGTGTGGATCATCCGCCAGCGACCGGGTGAAAGATACTCGATGCCCTGATGCGGATTCCACTGCACAAGCTGCAACGACATCAGCAGCCCGCCTGTGAGCGAGATGAATAGATAGACCAGCGCCGCCACGAAATACCAGCACACCAGTCGCTCTTCGACCAGATTGCCGTGGGTCGCCGCGGAATCGCCCGATGGGGGGATGCTCTGTGATTGTGCTTGTTTGCTCATTTCTAGTCCGTCAAACGTTGATGCGGCACAAAGTCGCCCAGCGGATAGACCAGCGCCATGGTCCAGCCGAATACGAGGTGCGAGGCGGCCGCTACCCACCAAGGCACTCGATTGATAATCAGGTTCTCTGCAGACATGTCGATCACCGTCGGCTGCAGCCAAGACAGAATACAGTAGAAGTTGATCACCCAAATCGCCAGCGACACGAGGGTCGCGATCACCAGTTTCGCGGAGAACGGTTTACCCGCTCCCCAACGCGTCAGGGCCAGGTAGACCGGGATACCCAACAGCATGCCGGTGCCCAGATACAAGCAGCAACCAATGGCCAGCATCAGGCCGTTTTGTTCGGGAGGCAAGTCGAACACACGATCGCCCAGGGGGAAAGTCAGGTACGAGCGAATCAGTTCCAGCGGGTGCCGACCCGTCAGCACCGAACCGACGACGTTGAACAGCAGGCTTGCCATGGCGCCGAAGATGCCGAGCATGAAACCGGTCGTTGCATAGTAGGCCGTGTAATAGCCCGTCGGAGAGAACGGTTCTATCACGGACTCCTCCGCGATCTGCGTTTCCAAATCGGCCACGCGCCGTTTCAGCTCAACGAGTTCTGTTTCTTTGTTGTTTTCCATGATCGTGACACCCCTTAAACTGACTGCTTGGCTGCCGCGCTGCTAAGCGGCAACGTCGGCCTCCGCGGCCTCTCCCACGGGCTCTTCGACCGACGCCGACTCATCGGGCAAATCGGCCTCGCTCAGCGGAGCCTTGCCTTGGCGGCGGCGTTCCCCGGTTGCCCGAATGAAATGCACCAACTGCCAGATGGCGTCAGGGTCTTCCTGAAACATCTTCTTGAAAGCCGGCATCGGTGTGCCGTTGATGCCGGAATAAATCCGCCGATAGATGTCAATCGGCCTGCCTCCACCACGAAACATCCCCGAGGAAAGATCGGCCGCAGCCCCCTTGTGTCCCCAAACATCGGTTCCCACGTCGACATTGCCCATGGACCCGCCGCGGCCGAATTTCCCGTGGCACTTGTTGCAGGCAAACTTCAAGAACAGCCGATGTCCCGCCAGCACCGACTCGTCGGTCATGCGAGGCATCGACGTGACCGGCATGACAATTTGATCGGCAGACCTCTCCCAGGGATCGATCGTGTCGGCAATAATCTCCTGGATGCCCTCATCGTCTGGAACCTCTTCGTCCTCGTAAGCGATCATGGCTAGCTCACGCTCCAACTCTCCGCGGAGAGTGAGCACCAACACGTAATCGACGACCGCTTCGAGTTGCTCGTCAGAGAATCGGTCGAACGAAGGCATCGACGTGCCGGTCACGCCGCGTCGGATCGTATGCACCAGATCGGAGCGGCGCGGCTTGTTGCCGTAGGGCGTCGAGGTGAACTTGAAAACGCCCCGAGTGTAGTCGCGTGGTTTGGGATCAAGGTACTTGGCCACGGGTCCGTTGCCGTCGCCGTTCACACCATGACACTGCGTGCAGTACTGGGAATAGAGAGCGTAACCCTGCTTCAGCCGTGCCTGATCGGCATCTCGCTCGCCCAGCATGAAGGGCTTTTCAGGTGTTCCTGATTCATGATGCAAGACGCTCGCAATCTGCGCCTGCAACTCCTCGTAGATCTGCAGCTCTTCGGCCTCTTCCACATCTTCGGTCAGCTTGACCACTTCCTCGCCGGGAGCAAAGCTCGGCGGCGCAGTCCGGCGACACCCCAACGGAGCCACCAGAACGGCAAGCAGGACAAGAACACCACGCCAACGACGAAGCAAGAGACTGACTCCCTGGGAAGAAAATGTTGATCCGAAGGCCAGCACCGAACTGCTATTTCAGCGCAAAAACTCCCCGATTGCGAACGCTGAGCAGACGAGAAAAATCCGTACTTGCTGGAGCACTGGGCACCCAGTTTAGACCCGCACAACTGGATGTCAAGGTACTGTTATCCGTTGATTTGAGGGTTTTTCCAGTCCTCTCCAGCCACTGACCGGGCTTCGTCAACGGTGACGATTCCACCAAACGGCGAGAGGCGCCACGGCGAGCGCGGAGGGAGCTAAGAGACATCCCCAGAGCACGGGCACATAGGACTCCGGATCACTTGTGAGGCCGAAGGCAAGATGGGCCCCCGCGAACATCACCGCCACGATGCCGACAGCCATCAAGAGCGTTTTGTGTGATATCAGTTTCAACCGCCAGGCGGCAGCAAAGCCGGCGGCGTTACCGAGCAGCGTCAGGGCAACGAACGAGAAGAAAAACACGCGTTGGAAAGTATCTTGGGCTTCGGGGGAGAGCAGCAACTCCGACCCGACGCCTCCCCCAATCCACACCCCGAACAGAGTACACATCACGACACCACCCACCTTCTTCCCGGCGAGAACCAGTGACGTCATCAGAGCAACGACGCCCCAGATAGCTCCAAGAGCCAGGGCGACAAGTCCGAGCAGGCGGATGCCCAGATACGCAACTTCGGGCGCGCGGCTCAACTCCAATTGGTGGGACACATCCTGAAGCGAGGGCAGTCTGCCAAACAGCGCGAGGATCAATGCAACTGCCCCCAGAAGAACGGCCCATACCAGAGCCGATGAGAAGACGCCTACGGTGGCACTTTTGAGAACTGCATTGGCGATCTGGCTGTCTGTGAGCGGACGTGAGCCGTTGAAGTTGGCAAACAAGCCGTCTGGCGAACGGGCTCCCAGAAAAAGGCCGATGACAATCGCCGGCAGGAACAATATCGCCGAAATCGCGCCGAAGAACTCGGACGAATCAGCGCGGGCCACGAAGGGAGTTATCAGCAACACGGCAGCACCGATCACAGCAGTGCCAACAGGCATCACGTAGCCACGTTCCCTCCACTCCATCCAGAACTGAGCGGTCGTTGGGTACGAAAAAGGCGTTGCCCGGGCCGTTCTCGGAATAAGCCGACACGCCCAATCGACGATTCGATGGACTTCAATTCCACTTCCGCAACGCAGGCTTGCAAAACCAACCGTGCCCACGCCGACTAACCCCATCGACGCCAGACTGAACATCCCTAGGTGCGAAGCGCTAACGCCTTCATGAAACCATACCGCCGTTGGTCCTCCCAGTGATGCGAACTTTATGGCGCCAAACAGCAATACTCCCCAGCTGGCCAAGATCATGACGCAACTCGACACACTGGCCAGTTGAGACCCCCGTGTGTTCGATATCGACCAAAAGAGAGTCTGCAGCCAAGCTATCAAAAGCGCGGCAACCAAACCGGGGCCCCAGATCGGCCAACCGGCGTCGAAGATGAGGTTCAACGCCGTCGCGGCCAGGGCGTACAGCACGAACATCGACACCATCGAACAGACCATCGTGGAGGCGACAATCACAAGACTCGACGTGGGCAACGTGTAACGACGTCGAGGAACTCCCCAAGCTGCCAAGATAGATGCACCCAGGGAAAAGAGCGTGACACTGTAGAAGCCGAAGTGCAGCGACCTGCCAGTTTCAGTTCCACGAAACGTTAGGTCGGATATCTCGGAGAACACACCGTAGATCAGGCTCGCAAACCCAATCACTCCGGCTAGTCCCAGCAATTGCCCCCGCCAGCCGCGGGCCCAGAATTCCCAAGCAAGCGCTCTTGCCTGTTGCATGCCGCCAGTTTGAACGTGGTTCATGATGCACCTTGTCGATCGGTCTGGCTGCCCGCCCTAGCCAGAAAAATTTCATCCAGTGTTGGCGTCCCTTCATCGACAATCTCCGCCCCGCATTTCGAAGCGGCCACTCGCAGCTCTTCGACGCCGCCGTTGCAAAGCACGGTCCACTCGCGGCCCGTGCCTTGGCAGGAAATCGCGCCGGGCAGATTGGGCTCTGCAAGCTGCGGCTCACCAAACCGCAGGACGAGACGCTTATGTTCCTGCAAGATTTCAGGCAACGGGCCGTTGAGCCCCACGCGACCGCTGTGAATCATTGCCACCTGATCCGCAACACGCTCGACTTCTTCCAGCAAGTGAGACGAAAACAGCACCGTGCGGCCTTCGTCGGCCACCGTGCGGATGATCGCCGACAGGATGTCGCGACGAACCACCGGATCCAATCCGGACGACGGTTCGTCCAAAATCAACAACTCCGGCCGATGGGCCAACGCAATCAGCAGCCCCGCCCGCGCCCGCTGCCCTCTGGAAAGCTTCTTTACCTGTTGCTTCGGATCAAGCTCAAACTGCTCCCGCAACTGCTCGGCGAACGCCTCGTCCCAGCCCCGATAGAAGGCCTGGTTGTATCGCATGAGTTGAGCAACGGTCATCCAATCGGGCAGATCGCGGTCTTCCGACAAGTAACCAATCCGGCCGAGCACCTCTTTAGGATGTCGCACCGGATCGAGCTGAAACACCCGAACCGAGCCCTGTTTTGCTTTGAGCAAACCAATCGCATGTCGGATCAGCGTCGTCTTGCCTGCGCCGTTCTCGCCCACCAGCCCGAACACCGAGCCACGTTCGACACGCAGAGTTACCTCATTGAGCGCCCGTTTCGCTCCGAAGCTGCGCGATAGTCGATCAAATTCAACGACTGTCTCTGACATGGTATTACTCCGAATTGAACTTACGGCTGCGATCCCGCAGCAATTTCACGACGGTCGTGACGTCCACACCCAAACTGTCCGCTTCGGCCAGCAGCATGTCGACTCGCTGTTGTAGCAATTTTCGTTTTTCGCGCAGGGCGAGTGGCGACCCGTTGTCGGAGACAAAAGCGCCGGAACCTTGCCGAGCGGTGATGACGCCGGCCGATTCGAGTTCGCGGTAAGCGCGAGAAACCGTGTTGGGATTTACCACCAACTGCTCGGCCAGCGTACGAACCGGCAACAATCGATCGCCAGACGAGAGCCGTCCCGCCGCCACCAGATATTTCACCTGATTGACGATCTGTCGATAGATGGGCACGCCATCGCTGTTGGAAATACGAATCTGCATCGTCCGAAACCACCCACGCCGAGGCCGTGTGAATAAGTGTATTAGTACAATAATACAATTCTGCTGGGTGTGTCAAGTGTTTTGTCAGAGAATTTTCGATCCCATGAGCTGCTGGCGCTAGCCCCAGTCGTGTTGCCACGCAACACAAGGCGCGCCGGGGCGAACGTTGCCCGGGTTCACCCGACGCTAGCGCGTACGGCTCACAACCAATGAAAACACGCCATCCGTAGCGATATTAACGATTATGCCGCGCCACGCCCGATAACAGATCAGGTGTAGCTCTACCCTTTTCACAGTCGCCGTGCGCGCTGAATACCGTGGCTCATCCAGCATTTTTCGCTTCGCATCGCTGCCGATCCATTGGGATCGTCCTTTGCGCTGCCGTGACGGCAATGCTGGCAACCGCGGCGCTCGCTAGCACCGACGCCTCAACGCTCGTCCGCCTGCCCGACGTTGAGCTAGCTGCCGACGCTCAGCAGCTCGGCATCGTGCGGCTCGAACAGCGTGTCGTCGAGCTTGAGCAGCAACTGCGCGACGTCCACCGCCGTCTCGAAATCGATGTCGACTCTCTCATTCAGCCCGTGGCCTGGGAGGAACCCGTAACGCAAGCCGGCTACCGCTCCCCGGTGATGTCTGCCCACAACCAGAACTGGAGCGAACGCCGCTCTCGACGTTCCGGGTATCCCACGGTCGCCTGGGGCGGCTTCCTGCAGCTCGACACCGGTTTCATCTCGCAAAACGCTGCCAGCAAAGCCGCCTTCGGCAACATCGACGCGCAGACGGGGCTTCGACGCGTGCGCCTGAACGTCCGCGGCAACGTCCAAGAGAACCTCTCCTACCTGATCGACGTCGACTTTGCCGCGGCCGGGCATCCCAGCTTCCGCGACGTCATCTTTACTTCCCACGACCTCGACGTCGTGCAGAACCTGCAAGCCGGCTACTACCAACAGCCGTTCGGCCTCGACGCGATGACCAGCGGTCGGGAGCTGATCTTTCTCGAACGACTATTGCCGTTCGCGTTCGATCCGTTTCGCCAGACCGGTTTTGGCTGCTACGGCAATTCGTTCGAGAAATGTGCGACTTGGGCGTTTTCGGTCTATCGCTTTCCGACCGACGAGTTCGGCGTTAGCGAAGGCGAGGCGGGCGGCTGGGCCCTCGCGCACCGAAGCACCGCCAAGCTGATCGACAACGAAGGCGGCGACGAGATGGTTCACGTCGGCCTGAATTACTCGGTCGGCGATCCCGGCACCAACATGGTGCGTTACTCGATCGAGCCGGGTTTCTTCGTCACCGACCCCACCGACCCCGGCTCCATCGGAGACGTGCCAACCATCGTCGACACGGGGGACATTCCCACCCAGGTATTCAATCTCTACGGCGTGGAACTCGCCGCCCAGTACGGCTCGCTGAATTTTCAGTCGGAACTAAAAGGTTCGGTGGTGGATCAGATCGGCGGTCCGACGGTCGGCTTTTGGGGCGGGTACCTCCAGGTCTCCTGGGTGCTGACCGGCGAGGTGCATCCCTACGACGACGAGCGTGGCACGTTCCGCCGAGTGATGCCCTACCGCGACGGCACGGTTGGGCATCCCACCCAAGGCGCTTGGGAACTTGCCGCCGCGTTGGCTCGTATCGATCTGAACAACGGAAACATCGCCGGCGGCACGGCCAACTCCGCAACGCTGGGGATCAACCGCTACCTCAGCCGCTACGTCAAATTCCAGCTGAACGTGATTCGCACGTTGACCGACGACCCCGATTTTGGCGACACCGCCACGACCATCGTCGCGATGCGCTCGCAAGCGGAATTCTGAACGCGGAAGTCTCACGCGGAGGAGTGCGCGCTGCACACGTGTGAGCCGCTGGCGCTAGCCACGGGTAGCGGATGGGTAAACCGTTGCCCGGGTTCACCCGAGGCTAGCGCCTACGGCTCATGCCTAGAACCGATAGCCGCCGCCGACGCCGGTGAAGAAGTCGTCGGCATCTTCGCTCAGGCCCACGCCGGCGCGGACGTCGAGCACCAGATTCTGCGTCAGATAATAGTCGAAGCCCACGTTGTAGACTTGCATGGTAAAATTGTCCTCCAGCGCGTGGGAGAACTGGCCAAACCATTCGCTGTAGAATGTCACCTGCTCCGTCAACTCGATTCCCAAGGCGACCGATTGCGACCAAACCACGAACTGGTCGCCAGCCGGATCCTCGGGCAGCAACGAAAAGTCGCCAAGGCCACCGGTCGAGCAACCGGTCGAGCCGTACAGTTCGCAGCCTTCGGTGAGCTCCCACCCGTAGATGAAATCAAAACCTCCCGCGACGCGGTCGAGCGACCAATCGGATCCGCCCGTGGGCGCAGTCGCTCGCAACTCCACCGCACTCTCGGGAATCCAACCGTCTTGGTCGGTCACGCGGAGCTTGAACGACCAGAGGAGATCCTGCGAGCCGCTGAGGTCTTCCTCGACGTCGATGAAACGCCAGTCATAAGTGAATCGCAAACGGAACTCGATGTCGTCACTCAATCCGATCCGAACCATGGTTTCGGGCGTGGTGTGCGAATTCTCGATTTCTTCGTCTTTATCCTTGTAGAAGTAGGAGTAGCCCGCCTCGATTTGGACGACCCCCTGCCCCACCGTGTCGGTCGATTGAGTAAAATCGTGCCGTTCGGTTTCGATCCGTTCTTCGTAGGGAGCGCGGGTCGACTCGTGGGAGAAGACGTGCAGGTCGTCCCAGAACTTGAGAAACGGCTCGCCGCCGGCCGCGGTGGGCGCCGCCACACAAATGAGCGCGAGAACTGCCGTGAGGAGAAGACGATGGTAGCGCATCCGTGCCACTTCCGAAGAAACCGTGCGTATCGAGCCCCAGTGATAGCATCGGCACGCCAGCCAGCCGAGTAGCGGATGGGAGCGAAGAAATCGATTATGACGGTCCAAGAAAGGGAGACGGAAGTCGATTTTCGACCCACGAAACGCGGTAATCCCCGGGGTTTCTTGGTTCGGGGCTGAAAGCGCGCACACAAAGCGGCGCACTTTCGGCTTCTCCCGTCGGTATGGACCAGCGGGTACAATTCGATATTGCTGGGCTCGGTAGGTAGCTCCTGCCTCAGACTGGCCGGCGTCATGGGACCGCAATCTCCCCCGTGGCCCCGGCTGGTCGGCCTGGCTCAACAGGAGATTGATCGATGGTCAAAACAACCGGCGAGTACACCAAGGAACAGCGGGAACGTATCGAAGCAGATCTGGCTACGATTTTTTTTGACGACATCGTTATCTGGCCTCATGACGACATCGTTATCTGGCCTCATGA
>CAXMSB010000277.1:0-29155 GCA_964195615.1 uncultured Granulosicoccus sp.
ACACAATTCTACAGATTCTGAGCGTCTCGATTTTCGAGAAAACCCCATTGGTAGAGCTGTTTTCGCAATCCAATTACAATACTCCACAACCCCCTCGTCCTAACCAGTTGCTATTATTCGACTAACGTTGGGACACTAGTGTCATTGGGTATTTCGTCATTCGTCATTAACCACCTCCCCCTCCCATGTGTTCTGAACTCTTTCGCATTCCGGTTGAGTGGCACGGTGTGCCGATTTTTGGCGTCGGCGTGCTGCTGGTCGTGTGGCTGGTCGGCGGCGGGCTTGCCATTGTCTACTCGGGAAAGCAGACCGGCTGGTCCGCCGAGACATGGGGTTATTTGCCCGGTCTGCTCTTGGGCGCGGTGGGGATCGTATTCGCTGCTCGGTTGTTCCCCGACGGTTTGCCGATTCGCGGTTTCGGTGTGATGGTGCTCACGGGCTCGGTGGCCGCCATAGGGCTAGTCATTCACCGAGCCAAGCAGGTGGGCCTCAATTCGGAAGTCATCATGTCGCTCGCCTTTGGACTCTTCATCGGCGGAATCCTGGGCGCGCGGCTGTTTTATGTGATCGAATACTGGGACACTCGTTTTCAGTCCGACGATTGGTCGACCACGCTGCTGGAGATCGTCAAGTTTACCGAAGGCGGGTTGGTGTTTTATGGTTCGATGATTGGCGGCGCGATTGCTTATGTGGTATTAGCCAGACGAATGAAGTTGCCAGCCCTGGCACTGGCCGATCTGATTGCCCCCAGCCTGCTTGTCGGGTTGGCGTTCGGGCGGCTTGGATGTTTGCTCAACGGCTGTTGTTACGGGGGCGAAACCGACAAAGGATGGGCCGTCACCTTCCCGCGGGAGAGCGTTCTTTACATGGAGCAAGCCAGCGTCGGCAGGATGTATTCCCTGCGCGTCGGACCGCTCGGCAAGGACGATCCGCAGCCGGTTGTCGATTCGGTCGATGAAGACTCACCCGCGGCCGACGCGGGCGTGCAGCCGGGCATGAAGATCGCAAAAATCAATGGTCGGCAAGTGAATCATCTCGCCGAAGCGCGGCAAGAGCTGATGCTTGCCTTTGAAAGCGGTCGGCCGTTGAGCTTTGAGACCGACGCCGGCCAGGCCTTCGAGCTACCGGTGAGCCAACTGGCTCGGAGTCGGCCGGTGCATCCGACGCAAATCTACAGTTCGATCAACGCCGCATTGCTGGCCTGGGTGCTGTGGTCGTTCTACCCCTACCGCCGCCGCGACGGCGAGGTCGTCGCGCTGTTGGTGCTGCTCTACCCCATCACCCGCTTCCTGCTGGAAGTGATCCGCATCGACGAATCGGCCGTTTTTGGTACGGGTCTAAGCATTTCACAGAACATTAGCGTCGTTTTGTTCGTACTAGCGCTGGCGTTCTGGTTCTATCTCTGGAACCAGCCCCACCGAAAAGCTACATTTTCTTAGGGTGAAAGTCGTAAGTTGAAAAGAGGAGAAGTGTTATGAACAATCTCAAATGGTCGTGGGATGCGATGTTGATCGCGTCGATCGTATTCGTGGCCGGATTCTGTGCCCAATCGCAGCAGGCCATTTCAGCCATCGACAACACGGAGCCGGAAGGCCGCATCGTCGAGATCGCCCCCGCTGTTGGTGGGGAGCAGGCAACCATCGCAGAACTAGAAGAACTGACAGAAGAACCGGAGCAGCCGGCCCACTGGATTGGCATTCGCGGACGCAACGTCACCGAACCGGTGCTACGCACCCAATTTCAGTTGGCCCAGGACATGGGCGTCGTGATCGAAGAGGTGGTCAGGGAGAGCCCGGCCGCGAAGGCGGGGCTCCGCCGGCACGACATCCTGCTGCGAGCCAACGGCGAACCGGTGCTGTCGATGGAGGAGCTTTCTCGCATGGTTGCTTCGGGCGACGCCAAGCCGATCGAGCTGCTACTGATTCGCCTCGGCGAGGAAGAGAAAATCATCGTTGTGCCCGAAGAGCGCCCGCCGGGGTTGGAGAACTCGGGCGGCCATGGTGGCGGCTTTGGTTTCGGCCCAGACGACGCAGATCCCTTGGGAGCACTTCGCATGTTCCGCGGTGGGATCGCCGTTCCGCCTCAGGGAGGAGTGATGGCGTTCAACAGCAGTTTGCCGAACGGCTATGTCGTGACCATGACGCGCGAGAACAACCAGCCGGTCAAGATCACCGTGAAGAAGGGCGACAAGACTTGGACGATCGTGGGCGACGACGAAGAATCGCTCGCCGAGCTTCCCGAAGACGTGCGGGAGCATGTTGAGGGAATCTTGAACGGTAACGTCAACTTCGAGTTCGGCAACAACCTGGACGATCTCAAGAAGCAGATGCGAGGTTTTCAGATGCACGGGTTTCCCGGCGGCGATTTCAAGCTTCCGCAGGGTTTTCCATTCCAAGAGCAGCAAGATCCGGTCCTCGAGCGTATGGAAGAGCTCGAACGAAAGCTGAAGCAACTGCAGAAGCAGCTTGAAGAAGAGTAGTGCTCGCGCAAAGCCGTGGGATTGCAATTCCACGACTTTCTTCACAACTGCGTGAGCGGTTGCCCCTGCTGCGAGCGGCGCAATTGCCCGCAGGCGGCGTCGATCCGATCGCCTTTGCGATGCCGGAACTGTACTCGAATGCCGGCGTCTTCAAGAATCTGGCGAAACGCCTGCTGCCGTTCTGCGCCGGGCGTCCGATATGGCAGACCAGCCACGGGGTTGTAGGGAATCACGTTCACCAGTGCCTCGCGCCCGGCGAGCAGTTGCGCTAGCTGGCGGGCATGTTCGGCGTTGTCGTTCACTTTGGCCAACAGTACGTATTCAAACGTAAGCCGGCGCCCCGAGACGGCAAAGTAATCGTCGGCTGCCGCGAGAATCGCCTCCAACCCGATCCGATCGTTCACCGGCACTAGCTGGTTGCGGAGTTCGTCGTTAGGGGCGTGCAACGAAATCGCCAAGCGATAGGGTGCGTTCAAACGGGCCATCCGCTCAATCGCCTGGGGCAGGCCGACCGTCGAGATCGTGATTCGCCGCCCACTGATCTCCAGGCCGTCGGGCCGGTGCGCTTCGTCGAGCGCCGCCAGTACCGCGTCGAGGTTGGCCAGCGGCTCGCCCATGCCCATCATCACAACGTGGCTGAGCCGTTCGCCTTCGTCCAGCAACAGTTGCAGCCGGAGCATCTGCTCGACGATCTCGCCGACCGTGAGATTGCGATCCACGCCGTCCAGGCCGCTTGCGCAAAACACGCAGCCCATGCCGCAACCGACCTGACTGCTGACACAGATCGTCCGCCGCACGCGATCGCGGAGCAGGACACACTCGACCTGCCCCCCGTCAGCAAGTTTCAAAAGCAGCTTCTCCGTGCCGTCGTCGGCCTGGGTGTGCCGCACGATCTCGGTTGTCCAGAGCTGTAGGTCACGGGCCAATTCCAGCCGGAGCGACTTGGGCAAATCGGTCATCTGCTGCCAATCGGTAGCCCGACGCTGGAACAGCCAGCCGCGAATCTGCCCAGCACGAAACCGCGGCACACCAAGCTTGTCGTTCCAGTCGGCCAGCGACCCGTCGACGTTGTTCAACACGTGAGTCATGGGCCGAGGCACTAGGGCGTGGTGTTGGAGAGAATCGCCGGCAGCCACGTACACAAGTAGTAAGCTCGCGGGGCGGTGAGGTTCAACAGTCCCTGGAGATTGGTCGGCAGGACCGTCGACTGCGGCGCTTGGGCACTGAGCAGGTCGCTCAGCGTGGTGGCCGGCTCATCGTATTTGATGCAGCGGAGATCGTCGGTGTCGCGCTCCGCCAATTCGGCTGCACGCTGGATGGCTTGCTCGATGAAACCAATCTGGTCGACAAGTCCCAGTTGGAGCGCCTGCTGGGCAGTGAAGATTTCACCGGTGGCCACCTTGTCGAGCGCCCCTTCGTCGCCAGCCAGCTTCGGCCTGCCAGAGCGGACGATCTCTTTGAAACGCTCGAAGCTGATGTTGACCAAGTCTTGCAACAGCTTGCGTTCCTCGGCACGCTGATCGGGGTTCAGTTCGCGGGTGGGGCTGCCCATCAACTTGTTCTGATGACTAGCGATCGAGTCGTCCTTCACTTTGTATCTGGCCAACAGTCCCGAGAAGTCGTAGTGAGGGATCACGACGCCGATCGAGCCGGTCCAGGTTGTCGGTTCGGCAAAGATGGCGTTCTCACACTCGCCTACCGACATGGCGATGTAGTAGCCGCCACTGGCGCACATGCTGCCCATGCTCACCACCATCGGCAGCTTGCGATCTTCTTGTTCGCGAAGCTCGCGAAGATGGTGGTAGAGATAGTCGCTCCCCGTGACGGTTCCGCCGGGCGAGTCGATTCGCAACACGACGGCCACGACGTCCTCGTCCTCGCGGACGCGGTCGATCTGCTTCTTGACAAAGTTGTCGCCCCCCAGGATCGTGCCAGCCACGGTGATGATGGCTATTTTTTTCTTCGCCTCTTCGTTCAGGGAGTGGAATTTTTCTTGCGGCTTGTTGGGGGGGCTGAAGTATTCTTCGTAGCGAGCCTGCAGACCGACCAGGCTCATCACCGTCAGCACCAGTAGCAGCAGCACCAGCTTGCCGTAGCGGCCCAGGGCGGTTGTCTGCGGTTGAACGACAATCTGGGTCGGCGGGGCCTGCGGGCTGGCGCTGGGGTGCGACGGCGAGGGCCCGCCTGTCGAGGGGCCATCGGAGGGTGGAATGGTGGACATGGCTATTGTTTCCAGGGAGCGAGCTGAGGACAAAAAAACGGGCCAGCCCTGCGAGTGCTGGCATCGGGTCGCGGCACGTGCCAGGGGGGGTCGGCCAGCTGGAACGCTGTGCGGGAGTCCTCCCATTCTACTGGGCAAGCCATAAGGGACAACGACGAGTTGGCCGATTCGCCCTGGTGTTGCCTCTTGGCCACCCTTGCCGCTAGATTGTGCCTATCTGATTGCTATCGATGCACCAGGTGGCCCGGCTCGCGGGTTGCTTCGCTATCCCCCCCAGTCGTGCGACCGGTTCAAAGGAGTTGAAAGTTGTTAGTTTGCGCTTCGACAGAGTGTTTTCTCGATCGTCCTCGGGAAGAATTGTTGCCCATCCTGGTGGACCTGGAGTTCACCGCGGTGGAGCTGCCCATCCACGAGGAAGGTGCCAGTTGGGTGCAACCCTCGACGGTACTGGCGGATCCCAATCAGGCGTTGGAGGCCTGTCGCAGCACACAGCGGTTGACGGTGGCTGCTCTGAGCATCGATCAGAACTGTGAGGGAGAGCGTTACTACGAGCAATTCGCCGCTTGCGCGAAGATGGCCAAGGCACTCAAGACCGTACCGCTGGTTGTGCCCGCTGCCGAGTTGGGCACGCCTTTCAACGCCGAAATTGAGCGCCTGCGAGAGTTGGTACGGATCGCGTCGTTCGAAGGGTGCCTGGTAGCGATGAGGACGCAGATCGGCTGCATGACCGAGGACCCCGACACGGCCGTGGTGCTATGCGACAACGTAAAGGGCCTGGGCCTGACACTCGACCCCAGCCACTACATCACCGGCCCCCACCAAGGGCGGGACTTTTCCAAGGTGATTCCCTACACCTATCACGTCCACTTGCGTGATTCGACGAAGACCGAATTGCACGTGCGCGTCGGCAAAGGCGAAATCGACTACGGCAAGCTGATCTCACAACTGGAGGGCGCCAGTTACAATCGGTCGCTGACCGTTCACATGCCCCCGATCGAAGGGCACGACCACCGCGCGGAACTCAGAAAAATCCGCCTCCTGCTGGAGAGTCTGCTGTAGCGCAGGGGGTAAGCCGCGAGGCGATAGCCGAGCGCTCGGCTGGCGCCTCGCGGCTTACGGGTGCTAGAAGGTTCCGTTCTCTCTTCCAGAGGAACTTTCCGGCCCCGGCGGGGTTTCATCACGAGACTGCCCCAGTCTGGCACCGCGCCGTCGGCAGGCTTACACTGAAGGAAGTGAGCCGCCTGTTACCAGGGTGGCCGGGGCAAAGCGCCAGCGTGCCCCGGTGCGCCGCGATTACCGGGGCACGCCCTTCGGGACTTAGCCCCGGCCACCCAGGTTGGCAAGGCTCTTGGACAGGTTTGAAAAGGATCTGCGGAGAAGACGGTTGGCTACGAGCGAATCCACCGCCCAACGGTACACGGCCCAAGACCCCGACGTCCGGCTGATGCTCCAGGTGCGCGACGACAACGCGGCCGCGTTCGAGGAGTTGATGCAGCGGTACCAAAGTCGTTTGGTGTCGCTGCTGGCGCATTTGGTGGGGCGGCGCGATTTGGCCGAGGACTTGGCCCAGGATGTCTTTCTGCGAGTCTATCGGGCCCGCAAACGGTACGTGCCGGGCTCGAAGTTTTCCACCTGGCTGTACACCATCGCCAACAACGTGGCGTCCAACGCCCGCCGGGGCATGGCGCGGCGCAAGGAAATCAACTTGGTCAACAAGGACAGCGGCGAAATGAGCGGCAATCCGCTCGACGCAGCAGCCTTGGCGGCCAGCGGGTTGATGCCGACCCGTCAACTCGACAAGGCGGAGCTGCGCGAAATAGTCAAGCTGGCGATCTCCGCACTCAACGAGCGACAGCGAATGGCTGTGCTCTTAAACAAATTCGAACACCTCAGCTACGAAGAAATTGCCGAGGTCATGCAGATGAGTCCCTCGGCGATCAAATCGCTGTTGTCGCGCGCTCGCGCCAACCTGCGCGAAGTGCTCGATCCCTATTTGCAACACGGCGCACCCCTGGATATTTGATCTGAACGGGTTCCGCCGATCCAGAATCAACGCATGAACAACCAATCATCATCCGACGACCAGACGCGGCAATTGGAGGAGATCGTTGCGTATCTTGACGGCGAACTCTCGCCCCAGGAGAGTGCGCAGGTCGAGCGGCGACTTGCCTCTGACGAAACGTATCGGCAAAAACTGCAGGGCATGCAGCGCGCCTGGGCGGCGCTCGACGAGCTGCCGGCCGCGACGGTCGACGACCAGTTTGCCCAGACGACGCTGGAACTGGTCGTCAAAACGGCTCGTAGCGACGTCGAACAGCGGACTCAGGCGCTGCCGGTTCAAAGGCGTAGACAACGTATTTCGACCGTGCTGCTCGTTACCGCGGCCGCCCTGTTGGGGGCCCTGGTTTTTCGGCTGGCGTGGGAGAATCCCAATCGGGCGTTAGTGGCCGATCTGCCAATCATCCAGTACATCGACATCTATTCGCAGTTTCACGACGTCGAGTTTCTTCGACAGCTCCGGCAGCATCTCGGCGCTGGCCATTGGTCCCTGGATGCCGATGCCGAGCAGCCGACCGACCATTTCGATCAGTTCCATCTGGTCGCTGACGCCGAAAAACGCCAGGCGTGGTTGGACACTCTGGAGGTTGACGAGCGTGTAACGCTGCGCGCCAAGTTCAACCGTTTTCGCAGCATGTCCGAGGCGCAGCAGGACCGACTTCGCGCGCTGCATCAACAGATCGAGTCGGAGCCTGATGTTATCGAGTTGCAGCAGACGATGTTGGAATATCAGCAGTGGCTCAACGATTTGCCTCCCAGCAAGCAATTCGAGTTGCGGGAGACCCCCCGCCAGAAGCGAGTTCAAGAAGTTGTCGCCGATGTCCAGTCGGTCGACAGGTCGATCGAATTGACGCCCGAAGAGTTGCAAAGGCTGTTCCGAGCAGTTCGACCCTATCTGCCAGAGATGAGAGAACGAACCAGGGGAGGCATGCCCCGGCGAGTGCCTGGAAGAAACATGCAGGACAGGCGAGAGTTGCTCCGAGTGGTCCACGACGCGCTTCCCGAGGAGAAACGCGAGCAGTTCGATCGGCTAACACCGGAAGAGCAGTGGCAGCACTCCATGGGCTGGTTACGTCAGGCGAGGTTGAGAGAGTCGGACCGCCGTCGACCCGATCAGGTTTCGGAACAGGAACTCGAAGAGTTTTTCGTCGAAGAAGTCGACGCCGCGACCAAAGAGGAGCTCCTGGCGATGCCGCGCGACAAGATGCAACACCAACTGCGGCAGTTGTATCGTGGCAACTTGCCCATGCGAGGTTGGGGTATGTTCGGCGACCAGGGCGAGCGAGAGCGGGGTCGTCGGGGACCGCCGCCTGGAATGCGAGAGCGACGCGGCCCGCACCGTTTCCCGGAAGGCCCACCGAGACCGCCCCCTGGCGAACGACCCCCGAACTAAGGCAGTTGTTGCGAAAGCTGCCCGGCGGCAAAACCGACGACGTCGTTGCGCTGTCGACAGATCTCGAAATAGCGATCCCAACCGCCACTTGACTGGGCCAGATGCAAGAGCGTCGGTGCGTAGGGCGACAGGGGGCAATCCGTAGGCACAAATGCCGCGTACTCATCCAGCGCCTGCTGAGCGTGACCCGTTCGTTCCAACAATACCAAATAAGCCTCAACTGCCGACGTATTCTGCACCTCGCTTGCGGTTTCGCGAGCGCGCTTGCCAAAGTACTCCAGCGTCGTTTCCACTTCACGACCCAGCGAAGCGCGAAACAACAACAGGTGCGTCTGATAGAGAGCCTCAAATGGGGCCTCGTCGGGATACTGCAGATCGGCTGCCAACCGCGAGCCGTATTCGGCCAATTCGATCGCCTGCTCCAGCAGTGCCGGCTCGGTCAGCAGGCGGGCAAAGCGAACGGTAGTTGCCAGATGCGACGTGTCGACATGGAACGCGCCCTCGCTGAGCAACGCGGGAGAGTCGGCCAGCAACGCGCCGATCGATTCGCCGCTCGGACCGCTCTCGCCGAGCCGCTCCAGATGCCCACGCAAGTTGCCCAGCAGTTCGGCGTGCATATGTCGCACCAGCACTGCTGCACAGGCCGTTTGGTTGGCGACGGAGAGCCCGCCGCGCATCGCTTCCAGTTCGGTGACCGCGTTGCAAGTGCCGCGTCGCGCCAGCAGCCAGGCGTAACCCCGTTCGGGGTCGATGCCTTCGTACAGCGCCAGCTCGATCAGATCATCGGCCCGCTGGTCGTCGGGAACAGCCCGTTCGAGCCAGCGGCGCACGGCTTTCTTCTCGCCGGTGGGTCGCAGATAACGCCACGCCTCGCGCGGCCGGTCTGCCTCGAGCAGGAGCAGCCCCACCTCGCGGCAGGCGTCCAGATAGGCGTTCTCCAGCCGTGAGTGGACCGAGTCTTCCAACTCGTCCAGCACGGTGTCGGGCCCCAGCGGCAGACCGAGTTCGTGACGACGTTGCATCAGCCGCAGGTCGAACAGCCGATCGAGCTGGCCCGTTTCGACAAGCTGCCTGGCCGCCTGTTGAAACATTTCGTCGGCGTCATTTGCCAAGGCGGCGATTCTGTCGAACATCGATCAACTCCCGCCGACGGCCAGCGCCGCTCTATACAGCCGGGTCTTTGCCGTCGATCCAAGGACCTTCGAGGCTTTGGTACTCGGGATCAATCAGCAGCGAGCCCTTGTCTCCGGCGTTCCAGCCAGCGATGTGATGGGGCTTGGCCCGTTGTTTGGACATGCTCTCCCACTGATTGGCCCAACTGTCATCGCCGTCAGAGACGGTCTGCGTCTTGGGATCAAAGTGGAAGACCTTGCCTTCGCGATAGCTGCGCGAACCCAGGTTGACGGTGATAATCGCCGCCGCGCCAAGATCGGGCGGGCAGTTCACGTCGCCCGGGGCGTCGTTCAGGCAGCATTCGACAAAATTCTCTTGGTGGGCGTAGGTCGTATCTTTGATTTTGCCTACTTCGAACCTTTCGTCCTTAATCGAACTGTCCAGCGTGACTTGGGGGCGCTCGGCCACAAGATCAAACCCATCAAAGCCTTCACCGTTGCCAAAGACCAATGAACCGAAGTGACCACGGACAAGCTGTTTGATCGGTGTGTTGGCGCAAGACATCGTCGCGGTGATAAGCCCTTGCACACCTTCGTCGTAATCGGCGACCACGGTCGCCACGTCCGGCACGTCACGGCCATCGTATTCCAGGAAGATGCCCCCGGCTCCGACCACGCGACGCGGGAACCGCAGCCCGGTGGCCTTGAGCATCGACGTGGTGCGATGGACAAATAGGTCGGTGTACATGCCCGAACCAAACGGCCAGAAGCGACGCCACTGGGCGTAGATGGCCCGGTCAAACGGCATGTCGGGTGCCAAGCCTTCCTCGACGCCGAGCCACTTGTTCCAATTGATCGTCTTAGGAGTCATCCCGGGGACCAGTTTGTAATAGCGCCACTGTCCCAGGTTTGAATTGCGGAAAAACTCGGTCTGGAACATCAGCACTTTGCCCAGCTCGCCGTTACGAAGCAGTTCATTTGCCTTATCCCAGACGGGTAGCGAAGTCGATTGTACGCCGACCTGCATCACCTTGCCGGTCTCCTTCCACGTCTTCACGACGTCGAGGGCCTCGTCAACCGAGTGGGTCATCGGCTTTTCGCAATAGACGTGCTTGCCAGCCCGCAGGGCGTCGATTGTTTGCTTCGCATGCCAATGGTCGGGCGTGCCGATGCACACCGCGTCGATATTCTTGTCAGCCAACAGTTCGCGATAGTCGTCGTATTGCTTCGGCCTGGCACCGGTTTCTTTTTCGATGTAGTCCATCGCCTGCTTGGCGTTGTTCACATAAACGTCGTTGACCGCCACCAGATCGATCGGGGCGCCGTTGGCACGTAGCCTAGTCAGTGGCTTGACGTGTCCGCCAAAACCTCGACCGCCGGGGCCGATGAAACCGATGTTCAGCCGTCCATTGGAACCCGCGGCACGGGCCGTCAGAGGGGAGGCTAGAGTACCGGCGGCGATCCCCAAGGCGGTAGCGCTGGAAGCACCGGAATGGATAAACTCTCGTCTGGTTACGTCTGGTTGTCCTGCCATCGCTCATTACCCCTTCAAATCTGGTGGAGAAAGTTGTGTCGCATCCGCCCGGTGATGTTTGAGCGGCGAGGGCTCGTCTCGGCAGGGCACGACCACTCGGCCGAGAGAACCTCAATTGTAGCCAGATTTCCGCGGATTTGAATGGGCAAGAAGACCATCGAATGGTAAGCCCTTTCGGGAGGCCAAGTGGGCCCATTCATCCCTGCACAACCAATGGGCCGAGGGCGACCAGCGGAAGCCCGGATTTCGCAAGCAAATGCTAGTGCAAGGGCCCATTCGTCGCGCAATCATCAGTAAAATGGCTGGGGGGCAGGGCGAATGCACAGATGGGGGCTGTGGAATCAGGGCGACAACATGCAGCCAGCAGCCCGTTTACGCCTAGAAAGGCATGTAACCAAAGCTGTAGAAGCCAACTGCCTGGACCGGCTTGCCTTCCAGCGATTCGTTCACCACCTCGGCGACGCGGCTCCTGAGCGTGGTAAGTTTCGGATCTTCCAGATCTTCGACCGTCATCAGTCGGGCGACTATCAAAACTTGGTGACGAATCTCCGGTTCCATTTTCGTCAGCATTTCTTCCACGACGTCGAGATCGCGATTGGCGACCTGCCCGAAGATGTGGAAATGAAGCTCAGAGGACTTGGTGCGCTCGGCCGCATGGGGCAAGGTCACTCGAAAGTTGCCGAGATCGACTTCCTCCAGTCGTGTGCGGATGGCGATGATGCGTCGCGATTCAATCATGGCGTCCGCATTGAAGCAGCCGACTGACGTCAGTGATGTCAGCATCAGCGCAACGGGTAGGCCGACCTGCCCGGCTAGCCGCCACGCGGTGATTCGAGGATTTGTGCTTTTGTCGGATCGGCACATGAGTGGTCTTTTTGTAATAGGTGTCAAAACCGGCACATTCGTTACGCACCTCCAGCGCGTAGAACCGACTTGCAAACATAGCTCGCAATCAGCCGTCGGTTTGACGTATGTTTTCGAGGGAATTCAGGGCATCCAGGTAGTGCTCCCCCCTCGTGATACGAATGTTGGGAGACGCCAAAGCCGTGTCGACAGCCAATAGCCAATGGGCCAGTTTCTGGGCGGCGAGGCCGCGCCGATCGCTACGCTTGGCGGTCGTTGCTGCCGTTTTGATGCTGCTGCCTGGTTGCGGTGGCGTGGAAGATACCAAGCTGGACGACTATCTGGAGGAGCTCGAGTTCAGCATGCCCACCGAGTCGCTCAAGGAAGTGCAGCTCGGCGATTATCGCGTGTCGAGTGCCACGCGCTCTCAAGAAGCCTCGCAAGCCGGCAGCGCGCGGATCTGGGTACAGATCTCCTGCAAGTTGTACGTGACCGTGGCCCCCAAAGACGCATCGACCGTCACCAAAGCCTACGAGCGTCATCGTGGTATGTTCGACGACACAATCGTGCAGATATTTCGCAGTGCGACAGTCGACGAACTGAGCGACCCACGGTGGTCGACCATCAAATCGCGTTTGTCTGATTTTGCTCGACCCGTCTTGGGAGAAGATCGAGTCCACCAGATCGTGATCGACGATTACGGATGGGAACCAATCTAGAACAGCCTAACAACTCTGAGCAGTACGCCAACAAGAACCGGCCCGCGAATCACGCGAATATCATGACTTTCTCTCATAATCAAACGCAGACGTCTCTCAGCCATCGCCTTTGGATTGTGCTGGCGGCCTGCTGCGGCGGCTGGCTCGGCCAGCCGGCCCTGGCTCAGCAGAACACTCCATCGACTCAGGAAACCTCCGGTGAAGAAGCCGAGGCTGCGCAGCATCGGTTGACCTACGATTTGGGCAGATTCGAGCTTCGTGAGGTTCGACCTACGCGCAACGAGACAACCAAAATCAAATTCGTGGCTTACTTTGCGATGTCCCCTGATGTCACGCAAGAAGATCTTGAGAAACTCAAACACTGGAAACATCGCTTCCGCGACCAAGTGATCGTTGCCGTCCGTACGGCTCAGGTCAAAGACTTTCATGAGCCGCAGTTGCAGCGACTCCGTCGCATCATTCTCTTCCGGGTGGGCCGCATGATGCGAGAGTCGGTGGTCGAGGACATTCTGTTCTCGGAGTTCACCTTCTCGATGGAGTAGGCCTCCGTGGCGAGAAACGGCGGTCGATTGCGGAAAAAATCCGAAATCTCTTCTTCCTCAACATTTGGTAGTCCCGAGGGGTCGGACCACAAGTGATGGCGGTTTCCAAAACAGAAGTTCCGATTTTTCTTGCGTCGAGTCTTGTGACGAGACTGCCTTAGAAGCCCGGCTTCTTCACGCGTTCTGCTAGTCGCTCGAATTGCTTCTCTTCGTCCACATCTGGTGGTATCGCAAGGTCGAAACACCAAGCCGTTGTGGTGTTCCAAACCAAGCTGCTGTTTTCTTTGTGCCGGGTCTTCTGTTCGGTGGGCGGCTGATTTTTCTTGTCGACGGGCCGCTCTTCCGGGCGTGGCCAGCAATGGGCCGTTGACGCGGTTGGTTCTCGGAATATCTGCGCACGGTTTATTATTGACCAGAACCAGCTCGGTGTTCAGTGACGATTCTTGGTCACTAGCCGTATTGCCACGCAATACATGGCGCGGATGTCGCCGGGTGCCACTGCTGGCTTGCCAGCAGTGCGGCGGAGGGGAAAGGTCTCACGCAGTGGCGCAGCGATCGGGGAGAGAAGGTGCGGGTGGCCAGGGCAAAGTGAAGTGTACCCCGGTGCGGATGGGCAGCGTCCGCTGCCGACAAAAGCGCGTTGATCGCTCGCAACGACCGATCGAGGGCTCAAATAATGAGAAAAAGCTGATGAGCAAGAAAGCCCGGCCTTGACATTTACGCACAATGCGTAAGAATATACGTGTTATGCGTAAATCCTCCGCCCTCGACGCCCTGTTTCCTGCCGTACGCCAAGGCGTACTTGCCGCGACGTTGATACATGCCGACCGGTGGTGGTACATGAGCGATCTGGCAGCCCATTTGGGTCGCAGCCCATCGAGTCTGCAACGCGAATTGGCCTCCTTGACCGGTGCCGGTGTGCTGGAATCTCGCGAGGAGGGTAACCGGGTTTATTATCGGGCCAACTCGGAGTGTCCCTTCTTTGCGGAACTCAAGGGACTGTTGACCAAGACGGTGGGCGTGGTCGAAGTGCTCCGCGACGCCTTGTTCCCCCTGTCGGACGACATTCAGTGGGCGCTAGTTTACGGCTCGGTCGCTCGTCAGGAAGAACAGTCCGACAGCGACATCGACCTGATGGTCATCGGCAAGTTGCGACTCTCGGACGCAACTGCTTGCCTCAAGCAAGCGGAGCGGAAACTTGGTCGAGAGGTCAATCCAAGCTTCTATCCCCGGGCGGAGTTCGCCCGAAAGCTCAAGAGCGGACAGCATTTTACCAGAACTGTCGTGCAAGGTAAAAAACTTTTCCTCTTAGGAGACGCACGTGAGTTTGCAGCAGCTTTTGCAAAGCCGAAAAATACAGCGACATCAAACAAGTCGAAACGAACTCGATGAGTTGAGGGCCTTGGTTGACCGCGACCTGCAGGACGCGGCCATCACCCAATTGTCCGCCGACCGACGGTTTGCCGTGGCTTACAATGCCGTCCTACAACTCGCCAAGATGGTACTGGCTTGCGAAGGTTATCGGGCGTCGTCCCGGGCAGGTCATCACGCGACCACACTGGAAGCAGCGGGTTTCATATTGGGAGCAACGCAGCAAACTGTTATCGACTACTTCGACGCCTGTCGCCGGCTGCGGAATCAAGTAAACTACGACGTAGCGGGCGTAGCCTCCGAGGCCGAAGCCGAGGAGCTTGTCGAGAAAGCGAAAGAGTTTCGTCAGGCGGTCGAGGATTGGGTCAAGCAGAACCATTCGCAACTGGCCTGACACGCAGGCGCCTTTTCCCCTCTGCGGGTGGCCGGGGCAAAGCGAAGCGTGCCCCGGAGCGGATGGGCAGCGGTGGCCAGTGTCACGCACGAAAAAGGCGTCGATAGTGCTCTCAAAAAAGTTGCAACGCCCCCTTTTCCGCCCAAAGACTCCCGACCCCTTATCCGTCCCCGAACTAGTCCCCGATGCATCTTATGTACAGATGTGGCTCTTCCAAGCATTGTCAAATATGCTGCTTGAGGGCGCAAATCGCATCCTTGTCCACGAGATCGGTCTTCGAGTTTTCAAGCAAATCCAGATCCTCGCTCAGCGGTGCCATTTGAAGGTGATTGAACACAGTATCACCGTAAGGATCAACAAAACGGAGGCATTTGAAGCGATCATCGTCCAAAGCTGGAATCATCCTCGACGGAAAATCGACTGGCGAGCCGACTTCGATTCCATTCTCATCTTGAAGGATTACTCGAATCATGTTCATGGAACTCCGGGAAATGCCGTGACAAGCTCATCAGCTCAGTGATTACAGTATAGATGGAAGTTGGGCAGAAAGGGGACATTCTACCTATTCACGAAAAAGCACAACGCACCCCTGTTCCGGCTCGAAACCATCAGTTTGTCAACGCGAAAATCTCAATTCGCGAACGTTGCGGGATTGCCGTCGTCGCGGTCGGCCAACGCGTAGAGCACATTCACGTCGGTTGCTTCGCTGACAAAATGGACCGAGCCATCCAGCGCGGCCAGGTGCGCGCCGCCCGGATGGGGAGACAGAATCGGACGGTTCGGGCCGCAATTGCCTGCTACGCCGCGTGCATCCCACGAGTTTTCGTTGATCTTGTGCATGACGGTGGTCAAATTGAACGTGCGACGGAAACCGTTGAAACGCTGTCCCATGAAAAAGCTGTGGCTGCAATCACTGTCGCAAAGTATGGGATTGCCGGCGCCGTCGTAGCACCAGTCGGATTGCTCGCCGATCAGCAAGGTGCTGGACGTGCCGTCGGTGACGCTCGCCAGGCGCACTCCCTCGTTGAGCACGAATGCTCCCCCTTTGCTGACGACGCCATCCCCCGCGTCGTACGTTTGCACGGTGAAGGCGGAAGCATGGTTGGCCGACCCCGCGATGCCGACGTATTGTGGGAGGGCTACCTCGTAATTCTCGGGTGCGATCGTTACCGACCGAGTGACATCGCTGGAAGGGCAGAACATGACACTGATTTCTAGTTGATGGAGCAGTTGGCCATTGTGTCGGTTGGGGCTCGCTCCGCCCAACCAACCGACGTTGCCCTCGGGGGTGGTTTCGCCACGGAGATCGAGGTTGCGATGTAATTGGTCCAGTTCGATGTAGGGAAACATCGCTGCCCACCAGGAGCAGCCATAAGAACCTGCGCTGCTCCCCGTGAACACGCCGCCGGAAGGTAGACGCCGGTGAGCCGATTCATGATTCTGCACGGCCAGCGCCAGTTGTCGCAGCCGGTTGCCGCATTGAGAGCGGCGCGCCGCCTCACGGGCCATCTGCACGGCCGGTAACAGTAGGGCGAGCAAGATGCCGATAATCGCGATAACGACCAAGAGTTCGACCAGGGTAAAGCCGAGATTTCGCCGAGAGCGTAAGAGGCGAGACATGACATCCTCCGAGAACGATGTAAGCCGATGCGGGGCTTGCCATTATACCCGCGTCACCGCTTCGCGGCCACGGCCTTGAGGGGGAAAGCAGGAGAGCTGCCACCTGTCATCCCGAGGTCCTCCGAGGGATCTCCGTGGCCCTGCCAAACCGCGTCACGTCGGAGATTCCTCGGCGGACCTCTGAATGACATCGTGGGCAAGTAGCGTCTTTGCGGATCCCCTGAGCGGGAATGGAGACAATCTGCCTCTGCAGAAAACCTTGGAACGCCTCCCACAGCCTGCGGCTGGAATTGGTCGAACTCGGTCGCCCTAGCGCTTACTCGCTTGCGGCTTCTCGGCAATGCTGGGCCGATCGTCTTGGTTGAGAAACGCGAACAGGTCGGCTACTTGTTCCAGCGTTAGCGAGTTGAGCAGCCCGGTCGGCATGGCGGAGAGCTGACTGGGGAGGATCTGCTCGATGTCTTCGTGGGCCAACTCGATCTTCTCGCCATCGTCGACCAACACCGTGATGCCTTCGCTGCCGCGCGGCGCGACGAGTCCCGTGAACGCGCGGCCGTTGGAAAGCACCTTGCGACTGGCGTACTGGTCGGAAATGACGTGGGAGGGATAGATGATCGATTCGAGAATTTCTTTCTTCTGAAAGCGCTTGGCGACGGTCGTCAGATCGGGACCCAACGTCTCGCCTTGCAATCCGCAGCGGTGGCACTTGATGCACTGCGCCGTGGTGAAGGCCTTCTCGCCGCGCTCGATGCTGGCGTTGCGGGCGGCGCCGCTTTCCAGATAGGTCAGCAGTTCCTCGTAGCTCCATTTGTCTTGGCCCGAGTCGACGGGCAACTCCGCGGGCGGAGCGCTGGGGAAGTTCTTGGCATACCAATTTTGCCAGCGGGCCAACTGCTCGGCGTGGTTTTCCGAGCCATCGCTTGCCGGTTGGCCGGACCAATGGTTCAGTAGCTCCAGCGACAGATTCGCCCCGTCGCCGAGTTGCAGGCCGAGCAGGATCACTTGGCGATAGGGTTCCGGCTCGCTGGGTCGCTGTGGCACCTTGGCCAGCGTGGCCAGGACTTCGCGGGCGACCGAGCCCCGGACCACCTTGAGCGATTCGACGAGGTAGGACCACGACTCGCCTTCGGGATGTTGGGTCAAACTCATGACTGCCGGGTCGCGCCAACTGGGCTCATCGCGGTAGACGCCGCGCAAGTATTCCAGCGATTGGTCTTCGCCGCTGCGACCGAGCACGGCCAGGATGCCGACGCGGAGCCGGCGATAGCGATCGTCTGCCGGGCAGAGGGGTTGCACCCGCTGGTCCAATTCGCGGAGCTCCGCGAGCAGTTCGCTATCGGGGCTGACCGGCAACTTGGCCAACACGGAGAGCGCCGACGCGGGCCACCGTTCGCCGGCGGCCAGGATGTGGTGACGTTCCTTCAGCGATAGCTTGGTGAAGAACTCGCGGGCGAAGTTTTCGACGTACGCGCTCACGCTGTACCCGTCGGAAAGCGCGCGGGCCGCTTCGTAGTATTGCATCAGGGCCAGCTTCGAGTTGGTATCCCAGCCGCGCTGGAGATAGGCCGCGTAGGCGCCCAGGTGAAGTTTCTCTTCGTCGGGCAGATCGTTGTCGAGCTGGGCGGCGAACTTCGGTGCCGCGCCGTCGACCTGGAGGTAGACCAACAGCCGGACCAACTCGCGATCGGCCTCGTGTTTGCCGCTGGGATACTTGGCCAACAGACGGCCGCCCAACTCGGGCGCGTCGGCCGCGGCGAGCTTGCCGTGAATCAGCGCCAACTGCACCGCCCGCAGCAAACCGACGAGTTCGTCTTGCTGCATATCCTCGGTCGGTTGCAAGAGTTCCTGGCATCGCGCGAGAACTTTTTCGGCCGTCTCCGCGTCGCTTCGGCAGGCCAACAGCGAAACGGTGCCTTGGCAGAAGCCGCGAACGCTGGGATTGTTCAAGACCTGCGAGTCCCACAGATGCGTCGGCAGTTGTTCCAAGGTTCGCCGCGCGGCCAGCGCCACGAAGCGGTCGTCGTCGGAGAGCATCCGCACGTGGGTTTCCACCGAGGTGGGAAAGCCGCCGCGGGCGAGTGTTTCGCAGGCGATGCGGCGCACCCTCGCGTCGTCGTCTTCCAGCAATGCGACCAGTCGCTGCTGGCAGTCTTGCGTGGTGCAGTTGAACATGAGTTGCACCGCCTTGGCGCGCACGTCGGCAACGGGGTCTTGCGACAGCTCCAGCAGCAGTTCGTCGCTTGGGCGAGGGCCAAAATACACCATCAAATCGAGCGCCCGTTGTCGTTCGGCTGCAATGCGGTCGGCATCTCCCGCGGCGGCTTGAAGCTGGGGGCCCCAGTTTTCGCCGAGCGAAACCCGCACGCCGGCCACGCTGGCGCGGGCCCAATCGGCGTCGAGCTGCGGCTGCCGCAGCGCGCGGTCAATCCCCTGTTCAGTCGCCACCCCCTCGCTTGCGGTTTCGCCCGTGAACCGCACCCGATAAACACCACCATCGGTGCCCCGTCCGCCCGTGCAGAAGTAGAGCGCCCCATCGGGCCCAACGGCGATATCGGTAGCGTTGAGCGGTCGACCGGCGACAAACACTTCGCTCTTGCCGCGATAGGTCGCGCCTGATCGTTCCAGCCGCACGCAGTGAATCCGCCCGGTCGCCCAGTCGCAGCCGAACAGGGCACCGCGATAGGTTTCTGGGTAGACATTATGGTTGTAAAACTCCATGCCGGTGGGCGAGCCTGGTCCGATGTTCGCCATGGCGGGCAGGTTGTCCAGATAATACTCGGGCCATTTTGCCCAACCGCTCCGCCAGCCAAAGTCCGCACCGGGGGTGACGTGGTTGAATCGCGTGGGACGATACCAGGGGGCGCCCAGGTCCCATTCCATGTCGGAGTCGTAGGTAAAGAGTTCACCATCGGCGCTGAAGGCGAAGTCGTACGGGTTGCGAAACCCGCCGGCCACGAGTTCCACGAAACTGCCATTGGCATCGGTGCGAAAGATCGTGCCGCCGGGGGCGGGGATGCCTGCGGCGTGGCCGTGAGGGTCTTCCTGCCGAGGTTGGACCAGGTCGCCTTCGTACCAATTGCGATAGGGGCTGCGCGGCCCGGGACGCACACCGACGCGGGTGTGATTGCCCAGAATCACGTACAGCAGGCCATCGGGTCCCAGCCGCACGGCGTGAGCGCCATGTTCGCCCTTCGATCCGCGGATCGGCACCAGCTTGACGATCTCTTCGGCCACGCCGTCGCGGTCGGCGTCGCGCAGTCGGTACAACGCGACGCCTTCGGGCCCGTCGCCGACGGCGAACACGCGGGTGCCCAGCGCCAGGATGCCTTGCGTGTTGGTGATCTTGTCGCAGAAGACGTTGACGGTGTCGTGCGTGCCATTGTCGTCGCTGTCGGTTAGCAGCAGCAAAGGTCCCCCCTCGCGCGAGGCGAGGATGTTCCCACGCGAGTCGAACGTCATGGCGATCAGCGAGCCGACTTCCTCGTCGCGCATCAGCCGTTCGATGACGAACTCCTCGGGAATCTGAAATCGGGCCCCCTCGCCGGCGAAGACAATTTCGTCGCCCCAGGGCAGGGCAGCGCCCAGTTGGCCATAGCTGGCCGCGGCGATCCACTCGCTTTCGGGGAACGTCGGCGTGGTCCAGTTCTGATAGCGACGCACGCTGGTCTTCCACGAGTGGTTCGTGGAGTAGCTGGCGAAGGTGCCGCCTTGTTCCTTGACCAACACTCGCGCCACGAGCCCGGCCGAGCCCTCGTCGATGTTCGTCACCTGGACGGCGATCGTGTTGACGCCTTTTCGAAGGTGCTCGGAGATGTCGTAGACATCGAGCTGCCGCCAGTCGGCACCTTGGCCGACCGGCTGGCCGTTGACGAACAGTTGAAACTGATTGTCGGCGGTGATCTGAACTTCGCCCAACTCGGGAGCCCCGAGCTTGAACGACTTGCGAAAGTAGCAATCGCCCACAGGCGCTTTGTTCTTGGTGTGGGCGGGAGACCAGATCCACTGGGCGTCGCCGTCGTCCTGCTGGGCGACGTCTTCGACGAGCGTTTCCTTGACAAGGGCGTCCTCGCCCGGGGTCTCTTCAACGGGCGTTTCCGCGTAGCTGAACAGCGCCGTCCAACCACTGAGAATCAATACCCCGAGCACGCGCACACCGACAGTTACCGCCTTCATGGCTCCCCTCGCAATCCATTGTTTGTTGTTCTGAGTCTCTGGGCCTGGTTCGCCCAGTTACGCCAAAATGTAACTGTCGGGAAGCTTTCGCAGCAACAGAGGTTCTAGCGCTGCTAGCAGTGTGGCTCACCCGACAGTGTCATTGACCCCCGCGCGGCGTATGGGCTAGGATTCGCGCTTGGGTAGATTGCCCAGACTGATTGTCCCGCCGAGAACGGCCCGTTTGCCATCAACTGAGATTGTCGCTCCCCTGGAAAGCCCCGCCATGAAAGCCCGCTGCTGGCACAAGTCTGTGTCGAAACTGGTTGCTATCACCCTTCTGCTGAGCCTGCCTATTGGAGGGGGTTGTTCTTCCGAGAAGTCGGCTCCTCCGCCGGAGGCTGGGGGCGAGGCAGCGAAAAGCGAGGGTTCTGAACAGCCATTTGAGCTGGGCAACATGCTCGAGCCGTTTGACGTGCCTTCGCTGGAGGAACTCATTGCAGAGCATGAATGGGTCGACCGCCCCGTGGTCGACTCGATGAAACTGATGCGAGATTTTCAATCATCGCTGCCTTCGCCCGAGTTGAGCGCCGAGGAGGCCTTGGACCTGCGGAATAAGTCGCCAGAGGATAATGCGAAAATACTTGATGCGTTGGGCAGGCTCGCGTCCGAGGATGGAGAAGGAGTCGATTACGAAGCCGAACTGGTGATGATGACCAATGGCGACTTGAAGAGTACCAACCCGCTGTTGACGAGCAGTGTTACGGAATCCGATTATCACAGCCTCTCAGCTTTTGGACTGTTCAGCTTCGACAAGGAATTCAACAAGTTCGCTTCTGCCGATTCGGTTGTTTCCTGGCAAACAAGCAAGGATCGGCTGATCGACAAAATCGTCATGCGCGACGACCTGACTTGGTCGGACGGCACACCGATCACCGCGCACGACGTGGCGTTCTCGTTTCAGGTGCTGATGACCGAGGAAATACCGATACCCGCGATGCGGCAAGGAACCGACAAGATTCGTTGGATCGAGGCCTACGACGATCACACGCTTGTCTATTTCCATCGGGAGGCGCTTTCCACGAACGACGGGAACATGAATTTCTACATCTTGCCAGAGCACAAGTATGCGGAGACGATCCCCGGAGATCCTACCATGGCGCGCAGCAAGGGCCATTCCGCATTGGAAGACAAGCCGGTCGTGGGAGGTTCTTACACGCTGGTGAAACGCACTCGCGGACAAGAGTTTGTTATGCAGCGCCGAGAGTCTGCTTACATGCGCAACGGAAAGCAAGTGCGCGACAAGCCCTATTTCAAGACCGTTCGGTTCAAGGCGATCGAAGACCGCAATACGGCGCTGTTGGCGCTCAAGGCCGATCAGATTCACGCCATGGAACTCACTGCGGAGCAGTGGAACGGCCAATCTGACGGCGATGACTTTTACCGCGACAACACCAAGACCAGCGGCTTGGCGTGGATTTCGTTCCACTTCTGTTGGAATACCAAGACGCCCTATTTCGAGGATAAGCGAGTGCGGCAGGCGATGTCGTACGCCATGGATTACGAGGAACTGCTCGATACGATCCTCTACGGGATCTACTCTCCTTGCCAGGGAACGTTTCACCCCACTTCGAAGATGTTTCCCAAGGATGGGCCGGAACCTTTTCAGCAGGACCTCGATATTGCCGAGCAGTTGCTGGACGCCGCCGGTTGGGAAGACAGTGACGGAGACGGCATTCGCGACCGTGAGGTCAATGGTCGGACGATTCCTTTTGAATTTACATTGATTGTTGCCAATATCGAGGACCGAATCAAAATTGCCACATTGATGAAGGAATGTTTGGAATCGATTGGCGTCGAGTGCAACGTGAAGCCGACGGAGTTCACCGTGCTGACGCAAATGCAGCGAGATCGCAAATTCCAAGCCGCTTTTGCGGGGTGGGGAACCGGCGCCGATCCCGATACCACAGCGAATCTCTGGGTTACCAACGAAGGCCGTAACTACGGCAGCTACTCGAACCTACGCGTCGACGCCCTGTTTGAACAAGCTCGGCACGAGTTCGACGAAGAGAAGCGAATGGCTCTCTACGGCGAGATTCATAATCTGCTGTGGGAAGACCAGCCCTACACCTGGCTGTTCGTTCGTAACTCGTTCTACGGGTTCAACAAGCGCCTGCGCGGCTACAATTTCAGTCCCCGCGGCCCATTTTCTTATGGCCCAGGGATCGGCAGCATCTACATGCCTACTTTGACTCCGTAGGAACGTTCCGGTCTATTTCGCCACGGGCGCCCCCACCAAACTATGTTCAGCTATCTGGTTCGCCGCCTGGCGTTGGCTCTGTTGACGTTGCTGTTGATCACGTTTGTGGTCTACGCGCTGATTCGTCATATGCCGGGTACGCCGCTGACGACCGATCCGGCGATGATGGATCCCAGCAAGCAAATCAGCGCCGAGGAGATCGAACGGCTCAACAAACTCTATGGCTTGGATAAACCATGGTATGTGGCCTACTTCCATTGGGCCAAGAACGTCGTCAGGCTCGATTTCGGCAGGTCGATCAGCCAGAACAACGCGCCGGTCACGTCGCTCATCGCCGAGCGGGTTCCCGCGACGTTGTTGCTCTCGATCAGTTCGTTAGTGTTGACCTATCTGCTGTCGATCCCGCTGGGTTTGTGGTCCACGGTTAAGTCGGGTACCACGATCGAGCGCACCGTGAGCACGCTCTTGTACATGTTGTACTCGCTGCCGTCGTTCGTGGCGGCGCTATTTCTGCAGATCGTGCTGGCCGTGAAACTTGGCTGGTTGCCCTTGTTCGGCATGACTTCCGACGCCTACGAATCGTTTTCGATGATGGGCAAAACCTGGGATATATTTCTCCACGCGCTGATGCCGGTAACCTGTTTCACCTACGGCTCGCTCGCCTACTACTCACGCTTCATTCGGGCCAACATGCAGGAGGTCGTGCGGCAAGATTATATCCGCACAGCCCGCGCCAAGGGTGTGCCCCCAGGACAGGTGATCTGGCGCCACGCATTTCGAAACACGCTCATACCACTGGTGACGCTGATGGGTCTGACGCTGCCCAGTTTGTTGAGCGGCGCGGTTATTCTGGAACAGATTTTCACCTGGCCCGGTATGGGGCGGTTGTACTTCGAAGCGATCGGCCGCCGCGATTACGACGTCGTGATGGGGCTCACGCTAGTGTTCTCCGTGCTCACCCTGTTAGGCCAATTGCTGGCCGACCTGCTTTACGCGGTGGTCGATCCGCGTGTGACTTACCACTGAATAGGAGTCGTTCCACAGAAGTTTTTTCCAAAGAGAAAACTGTAAGCCGCGAGGCGCTAGCCGAGCGCGGGCTAGCGCTCGGCTGGCGCCTCGCGGCTTACGGACTGATATAAACAATTCCAGACGATAGAATCGCATGACTTCCATTTCAACGAACGATACGAACGTCGCACCGCCCTCGATCGGTTTTTGGACCGAGGCGTGGCATCGCTTTCGTCAGCGTAAGTTGGCGATGCTCGCGCTTACGTTCGTCGTGTTCTTGTGCGTGACGGCCATCACCGCACCGCTGATCGTTGGCACGAAGCCGATTGTCTGCAAGTACAAGGGCAGCCTCTACTTCCCCTGCATGGGCTACTACAAAAACTCCTGGGAGAATCCGATCTTTCGCAAAGATCGTTTTCGCAATCGCTATACCAAGAACCTGAAAGAAAAGGATCCGGAGAGTTGGGCTGTTTGGCCGTTGGTGTATCAGGATCCCTACCGACGCGTGCGGAAGGGGGAGTGGGAAGACCGACCCGGGAATCCCTCGGGCACCGACGGCGCGCCGAACCGTTACAATCTGTTCGGCACGAATCAACAGGGGTTCGACGTCTTCGCCCAGATGGTGCATGGCACGCAGATTGCGCTGAGCGTCGGCTTTGTGTCGATGGGCATTGCCGGCGTGATTGGCATCACGATTGGGGCGCTGGCCGGTTATCTGGGCGGGTGGATCGATACGGTGCTGAGCCGGATCATCGAACTGGTGATGTGCATTCCGGCATTGGTGTTGATCCTGGCCCTGGTGGCCATGCTCGACAACGTGAGTAATTTCCATTTGATGGCGATCGTTGGCTGCACGAGTTGGACCGGCATTGCCCGGCTTGCCCGGGCGGAGTTTATCAAGCTCAAGCAAATGGAATTCATTACCGCCGCTCGGGCGCTTGGCGCGAGTCCGTGGCGGATCATGTTTCGCCACGTCCTGCGCAACGCGCTGGCGCCCGTGTTGGTGCCAATCACCTTTGGCATTGCCGCGGCGATTCTCATTGAGAGCGGGCTGAGCTATCTCGGCTTCGGCGCTTCGCCGCCCAATCCGAGTTGGGGCACGCTGCTCAAGAGCGGCCGCAGCACGATTCAGCAGACCTGGTGGTTGATCGTCTTCCCCGGCACGGCGATCTTCCTCACGGTGTTGGCGTACAACCTCATCGGCGAAGGTCTCCAGGAGTCCACCGACCCTCGCTTGCGACAAGATAGCCATTAGAATAGTCGGAGGGAATGGCCACAAAAAACACAAAAAGTCACGAAGAGGGGAGGAGATGGCATGTTAGCAAAGTGGGAGACGATCAATGAGTTGTGTGATATTGTGCGAGAGACGAGTTTTGCGATTCACACCTATCATCGCAATGGACATCTGGAGAAGATCTACGAAAATGCCCTGGTCAATCGATTGCGAAAGAAAGGATTGAAAGTTGAGCAGCAACATCCATTAGACGTGCTCGATGAGGACGGAACAATTCTTGGCGAATACTATGCCGACCTATTTGTAGAAGATCAGTTGATCATTGAACTGAAGGCGTGCAAGTCGGTTGTCGACGAACACATAGCGCAGTTGCTCGGGTATTTGAAGTCAGCCAGAATAGAAACGGGCCTCCTCATTAACTTCGGCAGCCCCAAACTCCACATCAAGAAATATCTAATGACACAATAATACGGATCCCACCTTTTTGTGATTCTTTGTGTTTTTTGTGGCCATCCCCCCCCAGGCTATCCCATGACTGAAGCAGTTTTAGATATTACCGACTTGCGTACCTATTTCCACACCGACGAAGGTGTCGTGCGTGCGGTCGATGGGGTGTCGTTTCAGGTCGATCAGGGCCACACGCTGGGAATCGTTGGCGAGAGCGGTTCGGGTAAGTCGGTCACTTCGCTGTCGGTGATGCAGTTGCTCGCTTCTTCCGCTCGGATCGAATCAGGGAAGATCGCCCTTTTGGGCAAAGACCTGGTCGGCCTGCCCGAGCCGCAGATGCGCGACATCCGCGGCAAAGACGTCAGCATGATTTTTCAAGAGCCGATGACCTCGCTCAATCCGGTGTTCACGGTCGGTGCCCAAGTGATGGAGGCGATCGTCCTGCACCAACATGTCGATAAGCAGGAAGCCCGCCGGCGCACGATCGATTTGTTTCAGGAGGTCGGCATCCCGAACCCCGAAGAGCGGGTCGATTCGTATCCCCATCAGATGTCGGGCGGGCAGAAGCAGCGGGTGATGATCGCGATGCCCTTTCTTGCAATCCCAAGCTGCTGATCGCCGACGAGCCGACCACGGCGCTCGACGTGACGATCCAAGCGCAGATACTCGAGATGCTCCGCAAGCTGCGCGACGAGCGCGGCATGGCCATTCTGTTCATCACCCACGACTTGGGAGTGATCGCCGAGATTGCCGACGAGGTGATGGTGATGTATCAGGGCGAAATGGTCGAGTGCGGCCCGGTGCTCGATATTTTCTCAGATCCAAAGCACCCGTACACGAAGGGCCTGCTGGCTTGCCGACCGCGGCTCGATAGCAAATTCCGCCGTCTGCCGACGGTCGACGACTTCATGGAAACCACCTTCGTCGATGGGCACATTAAGATCATCGAAAAGAAGATGGACGACGCCCGGATCGATCAACTGACCCACGAGGGTCGGGGCAGGCTGCTGCATACCAAGACGGAACTCGCGGCCATGGGCCACCCTTGGGAAGAGACGCCGCGCGAGCACGATACGGCGGCCATCGAAGAGGGCGCCACGCCGCTGTTGGAAGTGGAGAACCTCGAAGTTCATTTCCCCGTGCATCGGGGCGTGCTCTCGCGCGTGGTCGATCACGTCCGTGCGGTCGACGGCGTCAGCTTTCGCGTCTACCGTGGCCAAACCCTCGGGCTGGTCGGCGAGAGTGGTTGCGGCAAGACGACCGCCGGCCGAGCAATTCTGCGGCTGATTGAACCGACCAACGGCGTGGTGCGGTTCGACTCGATCAACATGGCCGAGCTAGGCACCGGCGAGCTACGCAAGATTCGCAGCCGCATGCAAATCATCTTCCAGGATCCTTACGGTTCGCTGAATCCGAGGATGACGATCGAATCGGCGCTGACCGAGCCGATGGTGATTCAGAAGATCGGCGGTTCACGCCGTGATCGCCGCGATCGGGCGGCGGCCCTGTTGGAGGAAGTCGACATGAGCGCCGACCACCTGCGGCGTTACCCGCACGAATTCTCCGGTGGCCAGCGGCAACGCATCTGCATCGCCCGGGCGATTGCCGTCGAACCGGAGTTTATCATCTGCGACGAGTCGGTCTCGGCGCTCGATGTTTCCGTGCAAGCCCAGGTGCTCAACCTGCTGAGCGATCTGCAAGACAAGCGGGGCCTCACTTACATCTTCATCAGCCATGACTTGAGCGTGGTAAAATTCATGGCCGACATGATGGCGGTGATGAACGACGGGAAGATCGTTGAGTTCGGGCCGTCGCAGGCGATCTATGCCGACCCCCGCGAGGACTACACGCGTCGTCTGATAAGCGCCACGCCGAACGACGACCTGGAGCACATCCGCAAGTTGGTGGACCGACGAAAGACGCTCCGCGCCGCCCAGGCGAGCGAGGGAACGTAAGAGTTGGCGCCAACGCTGAGGCCCGAATTGGGTGGCCGGGGCAAAGCGCAAGCGTGCCCCGGTGAGCTGCGATTACTGGGGCACGCCCTGCGGGACTTAGCCCCGGCCACCCGAGTAAGTTGTTTCTCTTCAGTGTGAGCAGATTCACTGACACCCGTCCTCTCTTGGGTACGATATCTTCCAGTGGATCTCTGAGGGGAGATCCCTCCGCAGTCCATCGAGGCGCCTGCCATGACCGATGAGAACATTACAGCTACTGTCGCCGCACGACCTCGCAGGCGAGTTTTCGTTGCCCTGCTTGCCGTCGCGACCATCGTCATCGCGGCACGCTCGATCTGGCAGCAGTTGCCGTCGGCGCTTCCCGCAGTCGGCCAGACGATTGGCTCGGGTAGCAAATCTGCTCGGCGGGCACCTTCTTTCGACATGAGCAACGCGACGATCCCTGTCGATCGGATCATGGGGGGCGGCCCGGCCAAGGATGGCATTCCCGCGCTCTCCGACGCCAAGTTTGTTTCGGCTGCCGACGCTCAGTTCATGCAGCCCGACGATCGAGTGATTGGCGTCGCGCTGGCAGGCGAGGCGAAGGCCTACCCGCTCAAGATTCTCGACCGTCACGAAGCGGTGAACGATCGACTCGCCAACCGGTCGTTTGCCGTCACTTATTGTCCGTTGTGCGATTCATCGGCTGTGTTCGATCGGCAGTATGGCGACGAATTGCTCGAGTTCGGCGTTTCGGGCCTGCTGTTCAACAGCAACGTGTTGCTCTACGACCGGGCGAAGCAGGGGCCAGAGAGTTTGTGGTCGCAGATGGCTGCCGCGGCGGTCACGAGCGCCAAGAGCGGCGGGCGGCTGAAACGGCTCCCATTGGAAGTCACCACCTGGAGCGACTGGGCCGCACGTCATCCCGAGACGCTTGTCTTGTCCACGGAGACGGGGCACGAACGCGATTATCAAGGCCGCGCCTATCGGTCCTACTTCTTGAGACCCGACTTGATGTTCCCGGTCGAACCGCGGGATGATCGTCTGCCACTGAAGACTCCCGTACTGGGCGTGATCGGCAAGACCTCGCAGCGCGCCTATCCCTTGCCAAGCCTTGCGCAGCACGAGGGGGGGCAGTTCGAGGACGAGATCGACGGGCAGCCGATCACGTTGCACTACGATCCCGAGCACAAGACGCTTCGCGTGGTGCAGGCAGCCGAGGGCCTGGAGTGGATGTACTCGTTCTGGTTCGCCTGGTCGGCGTTTTATCCAGAGACGGATATCTATCAGCCCCAGTGAGAGTGCTGGGTGCTCCAGACAGGGGTCCGCCACCTGTCATCCCGAGGTCCGCCGAGGGATCTCCGTGGCCCTGCCAAACCGCGTCGAGACAGAGATTCCTCGGCGGACCTCGGAATGACAAGTGCTCTAGAGCAACTTACCAAAATTCGTTCCCACGTTTCCTCACAAAAACTGCAGCGACAGTGCAAATCGTCGGACCATGGGTGTGCACCTTGCACTAGAAAAGCCACGAGACCGCGTGGAAAGCCTGAGGGGACAAGGCTTTCCGACGCGGCCTCGTGGGCGGCGGAGGGAGGTGCCTAATGAAGTTGCTTGATGAAATAGCATCTTGGGTGCCAAAGCATCTGACGCACCCGCAAGTTCGCCCCGAACCACAGTCGACATAACGGTTTACAAACAATCGATCATGCAGCGCCGCCGCTTTTCTGCCTGCCAGTTGAAGCAGGAATGCAACGCCAATACGCCGATCGCGTAGAGAAAAAACCACAACCACCGCCGCAATTCTATTCCTGGACGGAAAGCAACAGCCCCGCCG
>CAXMSB010000278.1:0-3043 GCA_964195615.1 uncultured Granulosicoccus sp.
CGTCGATCAACCGTCCAACACGCAGCCACACAGCACGGTCCCTCGATTGCCGTGCCAAGCGTTCAATCTGTTCGTTGTTTTGGGTATTAACCATGGTCGCGTTCATCAGAAGAGCTCCATGATCTTGTCGGCCTGACAGAAACCGGCATCTTCTTGTGTCTCATCCACTGCGGGACGCCCACACTCGAGAGCCTCGGCCACGATCTGCACATAGCGGCTGTCGCAGTCGAGCAGATGGAGATTCTTTTCAGGATTCCCTAACACGAAATCAAGTCCCGCATCAACCGCTAGAGTCAGGTAGGCGCTTTCCAAACCTTCACGAATGTCTCGGGGAGTTCCGAAAGAAAAATTGGTGAGCCCCACCGAGAGATGCACCTCGTCGAGATCCGCATTGCCGCGGATGAGACTGATCGCATCGAGCCCCATGTTGACCAGCCCGTAGGTATCCGCGCCGACGGGGGCCAGGCCGGGATCGATGATGATTTGATCACAAGTTCGATTCGCCTTCTCGTTGATCAACTCTACGAGCTGCTGCGCAGCCAAATAGACGTCTGCCGCCGACGTACATTGCGCCGAGCTGCCATCGGCGAACTTTTCAGAAGCCATGCCGATCACCAGCGTGTCGTGCTCGGCGGCAAGCGCAAGCATCTCATCAAGCTCCGGCCGCGAGGCGGCCACCGAGTTGAGAATCGGTCGACCACTTTTCGATCGGTCGTAGACTTCCAGGCAGCGCCGGTGGAACTCGAACGAAGGATTGTCGAACGAGATCGGGACACTCGTGGCCTCCTGAATCGCCGGGATCAAGTCGGGCAGGAAATCGTACATCTCCTGTGGCTTGACCATCATCGACTGCGTGCCGTCGATATTGAGCGTGAGATAATCCGCCCCCAGATCGGCCTGCAGCTTGGCCAGGTGCTGATACGCTGACAGATCCCGACCCTTCCACGCCCGCGCCGCCCGCGCGAACGAGTTGTTCATGAGTTCACCGATCAGATTAAAGGGACGCTGGGTGTTTGTCATGGGGTACCGACTCTTGGGTATCTTGGGATTTGCTATCTGCGATTTTCGTACAATTATCAGCCTCTGCCTGCCTGGCTCTCCGGCGTGCGGCCGAATGGTCTCGCTCCAACAACGCGTTGGACCAACTCGACGTGCCTCGCAACGATTCATCCTGAATGGCGGGCGAATGTTGGAGCATCTCTTGCTCGCGCCCCTCATGTTTCATCCGGTCGTAGGCCCGGCTCCAAATGCACTCGAAATCTTCGACTTCGCATTTGCCGTCGCGTGTGCCGCCGCAGGGGCCGTTGCGTTGGTTCTTGGCGCATTGCGACTCCGGGCAAAGGAAGGCAATGTCGGGCAACGAACAATCCCCGCAATCTTTGCAGCCGAACAGGGCCGACTTGCTCGCATGTTCGACGATTCGCAACAGCGCGGGCCCTTGTTTTTCTTTGGAGGATCGCGAGTAAATCGCTCTGCCCCACTTGTGCAATCGCCGTCCTGGAGTGAACACCAGATCGTGGATAAGCTTGCTGAAGCGGTAACCGAGCGTCACGTTGCGCGTCTTCTTGCGATCAGCGAGCGAAGCCGAGTAGGCTGGGTTCAGCCGTGAGGCGTCGGCAAGCCCCGTCTCCTCGTTCTGGGCGAAGTAGTAGAACTCGTCTTGCACGGGATACTGAATTTCCCGGGCAAACTGCTTCCAATCGTCGCCGGAATACGATGCCGCCATGTCGCTGATCGCAAGCACGTCCTCAATGTTGTGAACGCCTCCCAGATACCCGCCGGCAAAACCGAGTCCACGGAATATCGCCAGTTGCTTGGCGGCAAGTTCTTTGAAGAACTTCGCACCGTGGTCCGGGCTCTTGGACTGCCGCTCGCATTCATCGAACAGCTCGTCGCCAATTACCACGCCGGGGATCGACTGTTTACGGAAGAAACGCGCCACAAACTTGCTCAGTAGGAACACATTGCCAATGAGCGGTACGTCGGCTTGGCCCCGAAGCTGCAGGTAACATTGCATCTCGTGACTCTTCCTCGCGTCGAAGCCGATCTGGGCGATGACAAACTTCGCCCCACACTGGATCTTTTTCTCCAGCTTCAATAGTTGCGGCACGACTTCGTTTTCGTGGCGTTTGAAATTCGTCGCCACGGCGCCCGAAAAAAAGTTCGTCGCCTGCATCGTCTTCGAGGAACCGTTGGGACCGACTTTCGGACGCGACAGGCCCCGATTCATCTCATCAAGCATCGTCAGCAGCCCGATGGAATCGATGTCGAACACCGGCTTGGCCTTGCCATGGTAGCCAGCGGCCGGGTAGTCGCCGCTGAGCGCCAGGATGTTGTGAAAACCCTCGCTGGCGAGCTGCCAGGCTTCGCTCTCTAGTCCATTGCGATTGAAATCTTTGCAGGAGAGGTGGATCAACACTTCTTTGCCGGCGTAGAGAATCGGCTTGCCGAGGGCCATCGGGCTGAGTTGAGGATTTCCGCCCGCGTTGTCGGTGATCGATACCCAGTCGACGTCCGCACAATGCACTAGCTGCGTTGCGAACGACCTGGAACCAACCGCCTGGCGATCCGTGATCGTGCCCCGAGTGGTCACCAACTCCACGCCCAGCAGAAACTGGGAACGGTCGGTCAACATCTCACTCAAAGTGTACATAGAAAGCACTCACCCAGAACCTCGGCCAACCAGCAGACTTCTGTTCGTACAGGGCCTTACGCCTCAACCTGGCACAGTTCCTTAAACAATTCGACGGCCCGCGAGGCGTCCGCGCCGTAGCCGTCCGCACCGATTTCCTCAGCAAACATGGCACTGACCGGGGCTCCACCGACACAGGTTTTCACGTGCCCAAGACCTTCTTCCTCGAGCTTGTCGATCACCACTTTCATGTACGGCATCGTGGTCGTGAGCAGCGCGCTCATGCCCACGATGTCGGCGTTGTGCTGACGTACCGCTACCACGAACTTGTCGGCAGATTGATCGACGCCCAAATCAATCATCTCGAAACCGGCACCCTCGGCCATCATGCACACCAGGTTCTTGCCGATG
>CAXMSB010000279.1:0-2353 GCA_964195615.1 uncultured Granulosicoccus sp.
CCTCCAGCGTCGGGAAGGAAAGCTCACCGACGCTATCGAGCGCCACCTCGCCCGCCGGGTTCTGCTCGACGATGTTGACGATGTATTTCTCCATCGTCGGATGGTGGATCAGCGCGATGGGGACGTGGCTGTCGAGCAGCAACTCGGCGTAGCGTTCGTGCGTGACATCGGGTCGGCGCCGACAGAGAAAGATCAGTTTCACCATGGCGTCCCATTGCCCCATCATTCACCCGCTCGTCAACCTAGGCTGCCCGCGCGGCTCAGAGCCTTTGACTAGGAGTTTTTCCTAGTTGACAAACATGAGGCGGTCGGGGCACAGTCACCGCTGGGGGGAAACAAATGCCGATCACAGATCTTTTCATGGCCGCGCTGGGTATCGTTATGGGCGCTCTCATCGTCCGTCATCGGGCGGACTACGCGCAGTGGCTGGCGGGACTCGTACCCACCTCGCTGCGCAGTGAGCTTCCGCTGAAGATGCTCTTCTTGGTCATCGGCCTGGGCATGAACGCCGGCAGCGTCGTCGTGCTCATGGGCTATCGACTCTAGATTTTCAAGCTTTTCAGAGCACATCCACCGCCGCTTTCCAAAGCGACGGATTGAAAACCGGTTGCAACGGCTGGCCGGCTGCGGCTAAATGCGTTCCGTGGCACGAGTCGGTGTGGAAGAAGCAGCCGAGCTTGCGGGTTGTTCGAAGAGCACCCTGCTGCGGCACATTCGCGCCGGCAAGCTGCCGGCGAGTAAGGGCCAGGGCAACAGCTGGCAGATTGACACGGGTGAGCTCTCCCGCGTTTACGCAGAATCCTCCGCCCGAGCCAAGACCGCGCGGGCCACGCCGCCTGACGATCGCGAGGAGATTCGGCGCCTGCGCGATCGTGTTCGTGAGCTCGATGCCGAGATGGCGGAGCGTCGCGCGGAAGTCGCGCTGGAGCGTCGCCAGCGGCAGCAGTTGGCGAGCGAACTGGAAGCCGCACGGCGCCTCGCCGGTCACCGAAATCACGCGACGCCACCCTATGCCGGGCCCGACCCGGTCCTGCGGGCACTGACGCGAGTGGCGGATCGCTGGCGCGACTGGTGGGAGGGGCCCGTTTGATCTGGCGTGTGGTGAGACTGGGTTAATCGCAGCGCCGAATTTGTTCGGGCCTTCGCGTCCCCCTCCGAAATCTGCCCCCGCCCCACTCCCCAAAGCTCGACGTCGGGAGTAGGCTTGCCGCAGCCGGTCGATATTCGGCGGGCGGGAAAAGGGGGGCAGAATGGATTTTACAAGACTTCGGCTCGTGATGACTGGCGCGTTGGCGCGCCGCTGCTTGGGGTGGATGGTCCTGGTGATCCTCTTGCAGGGTCCGCTGCCCGCAAGGGGGATATTCCACCTCGCCGTCATCGACGAGGTGATGACCAGCTACGACGGAGATCCGGAAGTTCAGTTTGTGGAGATTCGTATGCTTGCGGTCTTCCAGCTCTTCCTCACGAACACGGTGATCGGCGCCTTCGGCGCCGACGGGGCCTACCTGGGCGACGTTCTCGTTCTGCCTAACGACGTTACCAGCCACGGACCGAACATACCCTGGATCATGGGCACCAGTGCCTTCGCCGCCGCCAGCGGCCTGACTCCCGACTTTATTATTCCGGCGACCTTGCCAACCGTCACCGGCATGGTTTGTTGGGGCGCGCCGGGTAACGGCCTCAGCGTTCCGAACCCGGCGAGTTGGGATCACGCCGATCCCGACAACTACACCGATTGCCTTGCCTACGGGGGCTATAGCGGACCCACCAAGACACTGAGTGGGACGCCGACGTCGCTTACCGCCGACGGGCACAGTCTGCAGCGTATCAGTGAAACGGAAGACAACGCTGCGGATTTCGCTTGCGTCAGCGTGGCAACTCCCGCGAACAACGCGTCCGAGTCCGTCTCGCTTCCGGCTACGACTTCCTGTCCGTTGTGCGGCAACGGCAGTCTCGAAACGCCTGCCGAAGAGTGCGATGGCTCGGAAGACCAGGCCTGCGCCGGCCAGTGTCAGGTCGACTGCACGTGTCCGGTGGTGTGCGGGGACAACGTGGCGGAAATCGGAGAGGCATGCGACGGCACCGATGATGCCAGTTGCCCGGGTGAGTGCCTGTCTGACTGCACCTGCCCAATCGTCCTCGATCATTACAAGTGTTACAAGGCCAAGGATCTGAAGAACCCCAAGTTCTCGACGACCAGCGTCAATCTGAGCGACCGGTTCGGCGTCAACGACGGCGAGTTTGAGGTGAAGAAGCCCACGATGGTCTGCGTCCCGGTCGACCAGGACGGGCAGGGCATCCAACAGCCGAACGGCACGCTCACCTGCTATCAGATCAAGGGGCCGAAACTCGA